>NZ_JAAQWS010000040.1:0-17131 GCF_012985645.1 Pseudomonas sp. WS 5410
CGATCTCTCGTTAGCGGGAGGCGAATTCTACAGCGTTACACGCTGCTGTCAACACCTCTTTTTCTCCGCTTTCGACCGAGAGGATCGAAACGTTAATAGAGCCAAACAACACTGCTCTACCAACTCCTTCTGGGCTTCGATGAACTGAAGCAACTCGCTGTCGAACTCTGCGTAACTCTTTGTTTACCAAGGAGTTTTCCGCTTCGACTGCGCCGGAAGTGGGGCGAATTATAGACTTCCAGAATCTGCCGTCAACCTTTAATTTCATTTTTCTATCGAAGGGCCCAGCAACTCTCAAAAACCTCGCCTTCTATATAGAAGGCCCAAGAAATTGAGCAATATATTGCTCAATTGCCAGCAGTTGATCATCATAGTGCCCTCTGCCTCTATATGAACCTGGACAAACACCCCCAATGACCACTTCATCCCGCAGCCTGGGCTCGGCGCTGTTTCCTGTCGGCCTACTGCTGATTGCCATGGCCTCTATACAGTCGGGCGCTTCACTGGCCAAAAGCATGTTCCCGATTGTGGGCGCCCAAGGCACCACCACCCTGCGCCTGGTTTTCGCCAGCATCATAATGCTGCTGTTGCTGCGCCCCTGGCGCGCCAAACTCACCGCCAGGTCACTGCGTACCGTCATCGTTTACGGCATGGCGCTGGGCGGCATGAACTTCCTCTTCTATATGTCATTGCGCACCGTGCCCCTGGGTATTGCGGTAGCCCTGGAATTCACCGGCCCACTAGCCGTTGCCATCTATGCTTCCCGGCGTGCCGTCGACTTCCTGTGGATAGCCCTGGCCATTATCGGCCTGCTGCTATTAATACCCGTCGGTGAAGCAAGCCAAGGCATCGACCTGACCGGCGCCGCCTACGCATTGGGTGCGGGGATCTGCTGGGCCCTCTATATTCTGTTCGGCCAGAAGGCTGGCGCGGACAATGGCGTGCAAACCGCGGCTCTCGGCGTAATGATCGCCGCACTGTTCGTCGCCCCCATCGGTATCGTCCATGCCGGTAGCGCGCTGCTGACACCCGCGCTGATTCCGATCGCCATTGGCGTGGCGATTCTTTCCACCGCCCTCCCCTACACCCTGGAGATGGTCGCCCTGACCCGCCTGCCCGCGCGCACCTTCGGCACGCTGATGAGTATCGAGCCCGCGTTCGGTGCGCTTTCCGGGCTGTTTTTCCTCCAGGAATACCTGTCCCTGGCGCAATGGCTGGCGATCGCCTGCATTATCCTGGCCTCCGTGGGCGCAACGCTGACCATGCGTAGCCAGTCAAAGCCAATCATCGCGGCAGATTGAGACAGGATTTAACGAAGCTCTGGCATTTGCCGCTCAATTAGGCCATGTTTAGGCTGTAACTCAGTGTCAGTCATGGAGATTTTCGAATAAGGACATCCACCGACCCTACACTTGAGAGCGAGCAAAGCCAGCATCGGGCATTCCAACGGCGCGGCTATTAAGGATGGTAATGAAGCGAATTTTGATACTGCTTGTCGTCATCGCCTTGGCTGGGTGTGCCGCAACCACCAAGACAGAAGTCAAACGCGGAAAGAAAGGGCTGCATATCAACTGCTCTGGCCTGTCCTCCTCTTGGGACCAGTGCTACACCAGCGCAGCCAACTCGTGCGGCAAGAAAGGCTACAGAGTGATCGCCAAATCCGGCGACAACAGCGAGGAGCCGGGTGACTACCCCTTCGGCATCAACCCGGCCGGCTATACCAGCCGTAGCATGATCGTGCTCTGCAAGTAAGCGCTCATTCCTGCGAAATTCTCTGACTGAGCTCTTCATAGCTCGATGCAAGTACCTGCGCCTGAACCTGCGGGTCGACCATCATCCTGGCCACCACCAGTGCACCCACACACTGGGATAAGATAGCCCAGGCCAGGCTTTCGCTCTCCAAGATCCGCGCCCAGTTGGCCTGCAGCCGGCAAATCCACTCCTGGGCGTGTTGGCGTACCGCGATATCCGCACGGGCAATTTCCGCGCCCATGCTCGGCAAGGCGCAACCGTCTTGCACTTGCTCCACATGGGCCATGCTCAGATAGAACTTGAGGCAGCGCTGCAGGCGCTCCCGACTCTGCACCTCGCCCACACTCAAACGCTCCAGGCTTTGGCTCAACTCATGCTCGACGATGGAGCTGAACAGCGCGTCCTTGGACGAAAAGTGGCTATAAAAAGCCCCGCCACTCAGGCCAATGGCTTTCATCAGCCCATCTACGCCAACGCTGGCAAACCCTTCTTTTTTCGCCAGGGCCGCACTGCTGTGCAGGAGCTTGTCCCTGGTTTGCTGCTTGTGACTGACTGAATAGCGCATCGCCTCTCCCCTTGAAGACACCACCTTGACGCCTGCCGAATCGTAGCATAACGTTCGTTTAGTTAACGATCGTTTACCCAAGGACTTGCCATGACTGAGAATAAGAAAATCGTACTGGTCGTCGGCGCAGGCGACGCTACAGGCGGCGCCATTGCCAAGCGTTTTGCCCGCGAAGGTTATGTGGCCTGCGTCACCCGACGCAGTGCCGACAAGCTGCAACCCCTGGTGGACAGTATCCAGGCTGCGGGCGGCGAGGCTCACGGCTTTGCCTGCGATGCACGCAAAGAGGACGAGGTGATCGCGCTGATCGAGCAGATCGAAAGCGAGCTGGGTCCGATTGAGGCATTCGTGTTCAACATCGGCGCCAACGTGCCGTGCAGCATCCTCGAAGAAACCGCCCGCAAATATTTCAAGATCTGGGAGATGGCCTGCTTCTCAGGCTTCCTCAATGCCCGTGAAGTGGCCAAGCGCATGGTGACCCGCCAGCGCGGGACGATTCTGTTTACCGGGGCCACCGCCGGGTTACGCGGTGCCGCAGGCTTTGCCGCCTTTGCCGGGGCCAAACACGGCATTCGCGCCCTGGCCCAAAGTATGGCCCGCGAGCTGGGCCCGATGAACATCCATGTGGCCCACGTGGTCGTGGATGGCGCCATCGACACGGACTTCATCCGCGACAACTTCCCAAGCAAATACGCGCTCAAGGACCAGGACGGCATTCTGGATCCCGAGCATATCGCCGACAACTATTGGCACCTGCACCGCCAGCCACGGGATGCCTGGACCTTCGAACTGGACCTGCGCCCCTGGAACGAAACCTGGTAAGCACGCCAACATAACAATAAGCAGCGAGCATCCAACATGAGCAAAACCCTGGAATTCTTCTTCGACCTCGGCAGCCCCACCACCTACCTGGCCTACACCCAACTGCCCGGAATCTGTGCCGAAACCGGCAGCCAACTGGTGTATCAGCCCATCCTGCTGGGCGGCATCTTCAAGGCCACCGGCAATGCCTCGCCCGTCACCATCCCGGCCAAGGGCCGCTACCTGCTGCAAGACCTGGCACGCTACGCCAAGCGTTACGGGGTCCCCCTCAAGTTCAATCCGCACTTCCCCATCAATACCCTGACCCTGATGCGCGCCGTCACCGGCATTCAACTACGCCAGCCAGAACGCTTTATCGACTTCATCGACTGCCTGTTCCGGGCGATATGGGTGGAAGGGCGCAACATGGGGGATCCAGCAGTCGTAGCGGCGGTGCTGGCGCAACACCACTTCGACCCTGCCCAGGTGCTGGAGCTGACCCAGGATGAGGAGGTCAAGGACGCCCTCAAGCACAAGACCGAAGAGGCGATTGCCCGTGGCATGTTTGGGGCGCCTGCCATGTTTGTCGGCCAGCAACTGTTCTTCGGCCAGGATCGCCTGGACTTTGTCCGCGAAGCTTTGAGTTAAGCCTGCAAGCCGCTCGCCGGCCCACGCCTGCGAGCGGCCAGGCCTTATATAGCTGCCGTGCGCAACTGCAACCATTCCAGCGCGGCGCCGCTGAGCAACGGGCTCAAGCGTTGACGCACCTGGGCATGGTAGTCGTTGAACCACTGTCGCTCCTCGATCGTCAGCAGGGACGGTACCAGGCAACGGGTATCAATCGGGCACAGTGTCAGGGTTTCGAACTTGAGGAACTCGCCGAACTCGGTCTTACCCGCCTCCCGGTTCAACACCAGGTTCTCGATACGCACCCCCCAACGCCCTGGGCGATAGGTACCCGGTTCAATGGAGGTGATCATGCCCGGCTGCATCGCAGTTTGCGGCGCGGCCGCCGCCTGGTAGGCAATCACCTGCGGGCCTTCATGGACATTAAGGAAGTAGCCCACCCCGTGACCGGTGCCGTGACCATAATCCACGCCTTCAGCCCAGATCGGTGCGCGGGCGATGGCGTCCAGCAATGGCGAGAGGATGCCCTTGGGAAACTGCGCCCGCGACAAGGCAATCACGCCCTTGAGCACCCGCGTGCAATCGCGCTTTTGTTCCTCGCTCGGCGTGCCGATGGGCACCATCCGCGTGATATCTGTGGTGCCGCCCAGGTACTGGCCGCCCGAATCAATCAGCAGCAGGCCATCGCCTTCGATCACCGCGTGTTCTTCTTCGGTGGCATGGTAATGGGGCATCGCGCCATTGCCATTGAATGCGGCGATGGTATTGAAGCTCAACGATACATAATCCGGGCGACGGGTACGCGCGGCCGTCAGGTGTTCATCAATGGTCAGCTCAGTGATGCGCTCGCGGCCCAAGGCCGAGTCCAGCCAGGCGAAAAACTCGCACAACGCCGCGCCATCCTGCTCCATGGCCCGGCGAATATGCTCGGCATCCGCCAGGCTTTTACGGGACTTGGCCAATGTAGTCGGGTTGAGGCCTTCGACCAGCTTCACGCCACTGGCCAGATTCTCCAGCAGCCCCGCCGTCACGCGTGCAGGGTCCACCTGCAGGCTGGCCCCGTCCGGCACTTCAGCCAGGGCCGCGGCCACTTCACTGTAGTCCCGCAGCGTCACGCCATCCTGTTCCAGCACCCCACGCAACTGGGCATCGACCTTGCCGAGGGCAACAAACAGCGTGGCCTGCTGCTGGTTGATCAGGGCGAACGAGACAAACACCGGGTTGAACGAAACATCTGCGCCGCGCAGGTTAAACAGCCAGGCGATGTCATCCAGGGTGGCAATAAAATGCCAATCCGCGCCCTTTTCCTTCAGGCTGGCGCGCAGTGCCGCGAGTTTTTCGCCTCGGCTGACGGTGGCCTGGGGCGGCAGGTGCTGGTAGATCGGCTGGTTGGGCAGCGCTGGGCGGTCGGTCCAGACCTCACTCAACAAATCAATATCGGTACGCAGGCGCGCGCCTCGCTCAGCCAGCTTGCCGCCCAGGGTACGGGCCGACGCAACAGCCATCACCGCGCCATCCACGGCCACCACCCCGCCTTCCGGGGTTTGCTCCCCCAGCCACTCCAGCGGGCCGGGCTGCCCCGGTTGCAACTTCACCAACTCAATGCCGCTGCCGTTGAGTTCCTTGGTCGCCTGCTCCCAGTAACGGCTGTCTGCCCAGACGCCGGCGAAATCAGCCGTGACAATCAGCGTGCCGACCGAGCCATGAAACCCCGACAACCATTGCCGGCCCTGCCAGTAGCCCGGCAAGTATTCGGACAGGTGCGGGTCGGCCGATGGCACCAGCAGGGCATCAATGCCCTCCCGCTTCATCAACTCGCGGGTGCGCGCCAGGCGCTGGGGAACCGTTCCATGGGGCAAAGGCTGCGTACTCATCATCTCTCCTGCTAAGCACTCATAATTGTTATGTATTTCAAACCGCCCAAAAGGCCGGTGCGCTGGCCAACGAGTTCTTGATCAATTGCACCGCCTGATCGATATCCTGCCCGGTGGTAAACCGCCCCAGGCTCAAGCGAATGGTGCGACCGGCACTGCGCGCATCATGCCCCAGGGCAAGCAGTACATGGGAGGGCACATTGCTGGCCGAATTGCAGGCAGAGGTCGCCGAAAAAGCGATCCCGGCGCTCAAGGCCGCCGAATTGAACTCGCCTTCGCTGAAGGTCAGGCTCAAGGTGTGGGGAATCCGCTGGGTGGCGCTGCCGTTCAGGCGCACGCCGGGAATGTCCAGCAATTGCTCAAGCAAACGCTGGCGCAGGGCGACAATACCTGCCGACTCTTCGGCAAAGGATTGCGCGGCCAACGCGAAGGCACTGCCCATGCCTGCAATCTGGTGAGTCGCCAGGGTTCCCGAGCGCAGCCCGCCTTCGTGACCACCGCCATGGATCTGCGCCGTGACGTTCTGCTGCGCCCGCGGCCCGACATACAGCGCACCGATGCCTTTGGGGCCATACAGTTTATGCGCCGAAAACGACATCAGGTCCACCGGCCAGTGCGCCAGGTCGATCTCGACTTTGCCCGCCCCTTGCGCCGCGTCCACATGCAGCAGCGCGCCATGCTCACGCACCCGCGCACCAATGGCCGGGATGTCGTTGAGCGTGCCCAGCTCATTGTTGACCAGCATCAACGACACCAAAAACGTGTCTTCGCGCAGCGCCTGGCTGACCGCCTCGACGGTAATCAGGCCATCGGCATCCGGCACCAGGTAGGTCACGGCAATCCCGGCTTGCTGCAATTGGCGGGCGGTGTCCAGCGTTGCCTTGTGCTCGATCTGACTGGTGATGATATGGCCACCGGCCACGCCCCGCGCCTGGGTCACACCCTTGAGCGCAAGGTTGTTGGATTCGGTAGCACCCGAGGTCCAGACGATCTGCTCGGCCTGGGCGCCGACCAACTCCGCCACCTGACGGCGCGCCTGCTCGACCGTGTGCCGGGCCTGTTGGCCAAACGCATGGGAGCTGGACGCAGGGTTACCGAAATTGGCGTTGAAACCCAGGCACTCGACCATGACCTGGATGACCCGCTCATCCACCGGGGTGGTGGCGGCGTAGTCAAAATACAGAGGACGTTTATTCATGACGTTTAGAGACCCGCAGAGCATGTTCCCGAGATCAGCGTCTCAGGGGCAGCGACCAGTACAGAGTTCGTCAGGTTAACCTGATCGGATGCCGTTAAAGAAAGACCACTTTATTTAAAAGTGCGTAGGAACGCTCCTGAAATTGAGCTTAACAGGCTCGACGAAAAGGATGGAAAACAAAAAGCCCGAAGTTCCTGTACGGAACCTCGGGCTCTGGGACGCCGCAGTTTGTCTCAGCTCGGACGGTCATGCAGGGTAACGTTGCGCTCGGCATTCATTGCACCCTGGCGATCAAAGCCCATTGGCGCCTGTGGCCGGGCTGCGAGTTCAGTTTTCTTCTGTTGATATTCATCAAACGACAAACCCCGCCGGTTCAGCCCTTCCATTGCCAATTGCCGGCTCTCCTCGGCGGAGTACGGGCGCAATTCAGGCGCCGGATGGGTCGCACAACCAGCAAGAAAAGAGGCGACCAGCAACAAGGCAACAGAAAGTGAATGGTTCATGACGAAGGTCCTGCGAATTGGGCGTTGAGGCAATGGACACAGGCTACTCCCGCCTTTGCATCGGGAAAAATCATCCTCTGTGATAGTCGCTATCAGTCAATCCTTCATATTTCTTTTTGTTCTATAAATATATAAACACATTTGTTTACGGAATAAAAAAGACCCTCTATAACAGACTCCCAGCGTCGCAACTGCCTCCACGAGCCGCTCGGCCTCGCCACTGAACGCCTGCAAGCGGCGCAGGCCTGGTACGAGGTGGCGCACCGCGTTGGGCCAGCCCCTGCCGACATCCACGTCCTATTCCTTGAGGTGCCCATGCAGCTTTTGACCCTTGCGCCCTCGCCCGCACTCGCCACGTCGATTCGCGCCACCGCGCAAGTCTTCGAAGACCCCAAATCCCGGGCCTTGCTCGCGCATATCCAGCAAGTGGCGCCCAGCGAAGCCAGCGTGCTGATCATCGGCGAAACCGGCACCGGCAAAGAGCTGGTGGCCCGCCATATCCATAACCTCAGCGCCAGGCGCAACCGACCGTTCGTGGCGGTGAATTGTGGGGCGTTTTCCGAATCCCTGGTGGAAGCGGAGTTGTTCGGCCATGAAAAAGGCGCGTTCACCGGCGCTCTCGGCGCCAAGGCTGGCTGGTTCGAGGAGGCCGACGGCGGCACCCTGTTCCTCGATGAGATCGGTGATCTGCCCATGGCCATCCAGGTCAAGCTGCTGCGCGTCCTGCAAGAACGCGAAGTGGTGCGCCTGGGCTCACGCAAGAGCATTCCGATTGATGTGCGGGTGCTGGCGGCGACCAATGTGCAACTGGAAAAAGCCATCAATGCCGGGCATTTCCGTGAAGACCTGTACTACCGCCTGGACGTGGTCAGCCTGGAACTGAGCCCCTTGCGCGAACGCCCCGGCGATATCCTGCCCCTGACCCGGCACTTTATCGACGCCTACAGCCAGCGCCTGGGCTACGGCCCCATCACCCTCAGCCCCGAAGCCGAGCACAAGCTCAAAGGCTACAGCTGGCCGGGCAATATCCGCGAGCTGGAAAACGTCATTCATCACACCTTGCTGATTTGCCGCAATGGCCTGATTGAACGCGATGACCTGCGCCTGTCGAACATGCGCATCGAGCGCCAGGATGATAGCCAGCACAGCCTCGACCACAGTGCCGAAGCCTTGCTGGAGCGTGCCTTCCAGAAACTGTTTGACGAACAGGCCGGTGCCTTGCATGAGAAAGTCGAGGACGCATTGCTACGCGCCGCCTACCGCTTCAGCCACTACAACCAGGTACACACCGCCAACCTGCTGGGCCTGAGCCGCAATATCACGCGTACGCGCCTGATCAAGATCGGCGAACTGGCGGTCAACAAGCGGCGCCCAGAGGGAAGCCTGCAAGGTGAGCGCATGCTGCATCTATCGATATAGGCTGCACGCCAACGCGTTGTCGGCGCTGCGCTCGATACTGCGCAGCACCTGGAATGAACCGAAGGTCACGGCAGTAGCCTGATGGGCACGAATCAGTGCCCAGAAGTTCTCGCCCTCGCTCTCCAGCCGCTGGAACGCCGTGGCACCGTCTTCGCGGGCCTGCCATTGCAGGTAGTTGAGCACCCGCCGACCGTCATCACTGACCAGCACACTGGCACTCAGAAACCCCTCATGGCCTTGGGCCAGGCGCTCGCTCTGCTCGGACAGCGCCAACACCAGCGCGGACTGCTGCCGGGGCTCGATCTGAAACTCGATCACTTGGGTAAAACCATGACTTTTCGCTGAAGCTTGCATGACAAATCCCCTTTAGCTGTAGGTGCCACGCAGGGTAAAACCTCTAGTTAAGTTAAGGTCAAGCCTCTGTTTGAGAAACTGTTGAATGCACCGTTACAGGACAGTCGTCGGTTGCCCGCAGGCCACGAAAGGCCTGACCTATAGTGAAAAGACCGGAAGACCCGGCACCTCCCCCCCCTCAAGGAGAGCGAAATGAGCGTTAAACCCATTCCCGATGGCTACCACAGCATCACGCCCTACCTGGGCATCGACAAGGCAGCTGAAGCCATCGAGTTCTACCAAAAAGCCTTCGATGCCACCGTTTTCATGCGCCTGGACATGCCGGACGGCAAGGTCGGCCACGCCGAACTGCGCATTGGCGATTCGCCGATCATGCTGGCCTCGCCCTGTGATGAAATGGCTTTCGGCAGCCCTGGAGCGCACCCCACCAGCGTTGGCCTGCATCTGTATGTGAAGGACGTCGACGCGCAGTACAAACAGGCGATCGCGGCAGGCGGCACGGCGATTTCCGAACCCAAGGATCAATTCTACGGCGACCGCTCCGGCACGTTGAGGGATCCCTTCGGACACGTCTGGTTCCTCGCCACTCATATAGAAGAGCTGACCGAGGAACAGATTCACAAGCGCGCCAAAGAGCTGTTTGCATAATCCCCAATCTCCTAAAGCCCGCTCGCCACAAGGTGCAACAGCCCCCCCCTGTGGCGAGCGGGCTTGCCCGCGTTGGGCTGCGTAGCAGCCCCGACCAGCAAGTCCACCTGACTCTTGCAGAAACATCGAGTAGCCAGGTTTTGGGGCTGCTGCGCAGCCCAACGCGGGCAAGCCCCCTCGCCACACTTTTTTGTGCTGACTAACTGAACAGCAATGAGCCCCAACAGGGGTTTCCCGCGCACCTGAAACATTTGCTTTCATTTCTGCCTTAGGGTTTTGCGATTCTCATCCGTCTTAACTTAGATACAGCCCGTCGCGTAAGCAAAAGCTACGACCGGCCTTTCCCGGGCCTTTTCTGCCCTCCTCCGATCAAGACCCCCATAGACATGTCGAAGAAGTCACGCTCCAAACTCTGGTTTCTCGTCCACAGCTGGCTGGCATTGCCCATCTGGTTCTTCGTACTGATCGTCTGCGTCACCGGGACCCTGGCGGTGGTCAGCCAGGAAATCGTCTGGCTGGCCAACCCGGAAATGCGCGCCAGCAAGCCATCGGACGATGCCGAACTGCTCACTTACGACCAGATCCTCGCCGCGATCAAGCAGGCCGAGCCAAAGGCCATTGTCGAGTCCATCGTCCGTCCGGACGAATCGCACTTTGCGCTCGACGTCGACATCAGCTACCCCGACGGCCGCTCCGTGGCGGTCTACGTCAACCCGTACACGGGGGTCATCCAGGGCATCAGCCCATCGTTCAACTTCCGCCAGTTCACCCGCGCCTTGCATGGCTGGTGGCTGGTGCCGTTTACCAATGGCTTTAGTTGGGGCTGGTACCTGGTGTCGTTCCTCGGGCTGCCGATGCTCGCCTCGCTGGTCACAGGCCTGGTGGTGTACAAACGGTTCTGGAAAGGGTTCTTCAAGCCAACCCTGCGCTTCAAGCATGGGGCGCGGATTTTCTGGGGCGACTTCCACCGCCTGAGCGGCATCTGGTCGATCTGGTTTATCGCGGTGATTTCCATCACCGGCACCTGGTTCTTGATCCAGGCGCTTCTCGCGGACAACCAGATCACCATCTCCAGCCAGCCGATCGTGCCGGTGATCTCCCGGGACAAGGTGCCGTTGTCGGCCCCCGGTGTACCGGCACCGATGATCGCCCTGGACGATGCCATCAACATTGCCACCCAGCGTATCCCCGGCTTCGACGTCAGCTTCGTCGGCCTGCCAAGCAATGCCTACAGTCACTTGAGCATCGGCGGCCGCGGCTGGTACCCGCTGATGTTCCAGACAGCCGACATCAACCCCTACAACGGTGAAATCGCCGCCACGCACCTGCTGTCCGACCGCACGGGCCTGGAGTTCGTCACCGAGTCCATGCGCCCGCTGCACACCGGCGACTTTGGCGGGATCTGGATCAAGCTGGTCTGGTTCTTCTTCGGCCTGTTGCTGAGCATGATGGTCCTCAGCGGTCTGTTGATCTGGAGCAAGCGCACGGCCCTGGCCACGCTGCACGCGCTCAAGCGCAGCACCAAGGCCACGCGCAATACGGCGCCGGCCAACCCCATCGGCGCCATGCAGGCTGAAACCTCGGAGGGCAAATAATGAGCAAGGCCACCACCGTTCAAGCGCCCTCGCCACTGCGCGCCTTCTGGCTCAAATGGCGCTTTCACATCAATATCCTGCTGTTGCTGGTGCCCCTGGGTTTTATGCCTAAGTACTTTGCCGACGTCGCACTGTTTCGCGGCGACGCCGGCCTGGGCGAGCGCGAGGTCGGTGAAGTGCAGGTCGGCCCGTGGAGCATTACCCTCGCCGAGTTGCGCAATGAAGCGCCCCGCCCCGACCCGGCCGGCCCGATGAAATCCTTCAACGCCGCCCTGTGCGCCACCTGTGGCGACCAGGTCAAGGCCACCTACCTGCGCATCGGCAAGCCCCGCAGCCTGCGGGCCGCCGGGGTGATTTTCTTCGGCACCCCGTACCGCATGGGCGCTGTGCTGCCGATCCCGGAACGCACCCCGCCCGACGCCGAACTGTGGATCACCATGGAAGGCTGGGACGGCAGCATGCAGCAGGCCTCCATTCCCTTGAGTCAGGCTTCGCCTGCCACCGTCGCCTGGTTGAACAAGCAAGGAGTTAAACCATGACTTTACTGCGCCTGACCCGCGCCTGCGCCGTGCTGATCCTCAGCCTGGGTGCAAGCAACTACGCCCTGGCCCACAACCCGATGTGCGAATGCAAGGAGATCCCCGGCGAACAGATCCAGTGCACCGGTGGTTTTTCCGACGGCAGCGGCGCGCCCGGCGTGACCCTGGATGTGATCGGCTACGACGAAACCATCCTGGTGCCCGGCAAGCTGGGGCCCGACTCGACGTTGACCTTCAAAAAACCTGCCGCCGAATTCTATGTGCTGTTTGACGCCGGTCCCGGCCACGTTGTCGAGATCGACCAAGCGGATATCCAGGCGCCATGACCCCCATGAACCCAGGCAGCACCCAGGTGGTCCGGCCCGCCGGTGCCGGGCACGAAACCCTCTACGTCCTGCTGCTGTGCCTGATCATCCTGGCCGTCGCCGGCACGGTGGTGTCACTGCACGGCGAAACCCAGGCCGTCGAGGCCGTGGCCAGCCACCAGTTGGACGCCCGCCGCGACCTGAGCGCGGCCGAGCAAGGCATCTATGCCGACCTGCGGGTGACCCTGGATGAAATCCAGTTGCTGGCGCAGGAACAAAGCACCCTGCCGACGCCGGCGCAACTGGCCGAAGAAGGCTTCGCGCCCTTCGCCCAGGACGCCAGTTCGGTCAGCCGTGGCGACCACCACTGGCAGTTGCTGGCGCCAGCGGCGTACCTGGGCCTGAGCCAGGCCAACGACACCAGCGGCTCACTGCTGATGCGCGTCAACGGCGCCGAGCCGGATATCTGGCTCAACCGCAGCGCCAACCTGGCCGCCCCCACCGACCTGAGCGACCAGGGGCTGATCGCCGCTGGCTGGCAGCAGGTCGTTGCGCAATTCGACGCTGGCGTCACCCGCCAGCATCGCCACTGAATTCATGCTGTCTCCGAGAGAAGATCGATTACCCATGTCTATGTCATCTCCCTTGCTCCGCCTGCTGCTGGTGGGCCTGTTCAGCGTGTTGCTGAGCCCCCTGGCCAATGCCGAGGCGGCCAAGCGCCTGCGTATCGGTATCACCCTGCACCCTTACTACAGCTACGTGGCAAATATCGTCGGCGACAAGGCCGAAGTGGTGCCGCTGATTCCGGCCGGTTTCAACCCCCATGCCTACGAACCGCGCGCCGAAGACATCAAGCGCATTGGCACCCTGGACGTGATCGTGCTCAATGGCGTCGGCCATGACGATTTTGCCGACCGCATGATCGCCACCAGCGAGCGCCCGGACATCCCGGTGATTGAGGCCAACGCCAATGTGCCGCTGCTGGCCGCCACCGGCAACGCGGCCCGTGGCGCCGGCAAGGTGGTCAACCCGCACACCTTCCTGTCCATCAGCGCGTCCATCGCCCAGGTCAACAACATCGCCCGGGAACTGGGCAAGCTCGACCCGGACAACGCCAAGGCCTATACCCAGAACGCCCGTGCCTACGGCAAGCGCCTGCGCCAGATGCGCGCCGACGCCCTGGCCAAGCTCACCAGCGCGCCCAACGCCGATCTGCGGGTGGCCACGGTGCACGCCGCCTACGACTACCTGTTGCGCGAGTTCGGCCTCGAAGTGACCGCCGTGGTCGAACCGGCCCACGGCATCGAGCCAAGCCCGAGCCAATTGAAGAAAACCATCGACCAACTGCGCGAGCTGGACGTCAAGGTGATCTTCTCGGAGATGGATTTCCCGTCCTCCTACGTCGATACCATCCAGCGTGAGTCGGGGGTCAAACTGTACCCGCTGTCGCATATTTCCTACGGTGAATACAGCGCCGAGAAGTACGAAGTGGAAATGACCGGCAACCTCAATACCGTGGTCCGGGCGATCCAGGAGTCGGGGGCATGACCGCGGCTGAACACCTGAATGTGGCCAGCATCGGCCCGACGATTGAGTTCGATAACGTCTCGCTGACCCTGGGCCGTACCGCGATCCTCGATAGCGTCAGCTTCCAGGTACAACCAGGCAGCATCCACGCCCTGGTCGGCCCGAACGGCGGCGGCAAGAGCTCGCTGATCAAGACCCTGCTGGGGCAGACGCCACACCAGGGCCAATTGAGCCTGCACTGGCCGAACACTCCCGGCACCATCGGCTACGTGCCCCAGGCCCTGGAGTTCGACCGTGGCCTGCCGATGACCGTCGACGACTTCATGGCTGCCATGTGCCAGCGGCGCCCGGCGTTTCTCGGCTTGTCCCGGCATTACGCCGGGGCGATTGGCGAGGCGCTGGAGCGCGTGGGCATGCAAGACAAGCGCAAGCGCCGCATGGGTGCGCTGTCCGGCGGCGAGCGCCAGCGTGTGCTGCTGGCCCAGGGTTTGATCCCGGCGCCGCAACTGCTGGTACTCGATGAACCGATGTCAGCCCTCGACGAAGCCGGGATCCAGGTGTTCGAACGCCTGCTGGGCGACTGGCGCCAGGCCGGGATTACCGTGCTGTGGATCGAACACGACCTGGAGGCCGTGGGCCGCCTGGCGGATCGCGTCACCGGCCTGAACCGCCGCCTGCTGTTTGATGCCACGCCCAAGGAGGCACTGACCCCGGAACGCCTGCTGACGCTGTTTTCCACTCACCCACGGAGCGCAGCCCAATGAGCTACGAAGCCTTTCGCTTGATGGTCCAGGGCTGGGCTTCCTCCGGCTACTTGCCGGAAGCCCTGGCCTATGGGTTTGTGGTCAATGCCTTGCTCGCCGGCCTATTGATCGGCCCGGTACTCGGTGGCCTGGGCACGCTGGTGGTGGTCAAGCGCTTTGCGTTTTTCTCCGAAGCCGTCGGCCATGCTGCGCTGACCGGCGTTGCCGTGGGCATTCTGCTGGGGGAACCCTACACCGGGCCTTACGGCAGCCTGTTCGGCTACTGCCTGTTGTTCGGCATCCTGCTCAATTACCTGCGCAACCGCACCGGCCTGGCCCCCGATACCCTGATCGGCGTGTTCCTCTCGGTGTCCCTGGCCCTGGGCGCGAGCCTGTTGCTGATCCTGGCGGGCAAGATCAACGTGCATATCCTGGAAAACGTGCTGTTTGGTTCGGTCCTGACCGTCAACGGCAATGACCTGGCGGTGCTGGCGGTGGTCGGCTCACTGGTGATGGCCCTGGCGTTGCCGCTGTACAACCGCATCATGCTCGCCAGCTTCAACCCGCAACTGGCTGCCGTGCGTGGCGTGGCGGTGAAGACCCTGGACTACCTGTTCGTGATCCTGGTGACGTTGATCACAGTGGCGGCGGTCAAGGTCATCGGTGCGATCCTGGTAGGCGCACTGCTGGTGATCCCGGCCGCCGCGGCTCGGCTGTTGAGCCAGTCACTCAAGGGCTTCTTCTGGATCTCGGTGGTGATTGCCACGCTCAGCACCCTGTGCGGGATTCTGTTGCCAATCATCTTCGACCTTCCTATCCCGTCCGGTGCCGCGATCATCCTCGTCGCCGGTATCGCCTTCGCCCTGGCCGCCATCGCGCGCGGCACGGTCCCCAGCCTGAAAGGGAATCTCGGATAATGCGCCCCGTTCTACGCCCCCTCGCCCTGGCCATCGCCTGCCTGATCAGCACCCCGCTGCTGGCAGCCGAAACGACCAAACCCCTGCCGGTCGCCGCCCACGCCGCCAAACCGGTCAAAGTCCTCGCGGCCTTGCCCGTGACCTACGGCCTGGCCGCCGCCCTGCTCAAGGGCACTGCGGTCAAGCTGGAGCGTGCGGCACCGGCCAACCTGCCGGGTTCGCGCCAGACCTCGTACTTTACCGGGCGTGGCGCGCCCGCCTTGCATAGCCTGGCGCTGGACGCCGATGCGGCGATCGGCCTGCGCTCGCTGTGGCCGGATGACCCGCTGTACCCAGTGGCCCGGCGCAGCAATATCCGCATCGTCGAAGTGGACGCGGCGCGCCCGGTAGACGGCGGTCTGCCAGGCGTGGCCCTGCAACCGGGGACTGTGGATGGCCTCAATAGCCAGCCGTGGCAGTCGAGCAACAACCTGGGGCGCATGGCCGATGTCATGGCTGCCGACCTGAGCAGGCTGGCGCCCGGCGCCAAGGCCCAGATCGACGGCAACCTGGCCAGCCTCAAGCAACGCCTGCTCAAGCTGACTGCCGACAGCGAAGCCCGCCTGGCCCAGGCCGATAACCTGAGTGTGATCAGCCTGAGTGATCATTTTGCTTATCTGATAAGTGGGCTGAATCTGGAGTTGGTCAGCACCGATCCGCGGCCGGACGCCGAGTGGTCTGCGCAGGCGCTACAAATGCTGACGACCAGCCTGAAGGACAACGACGTGGCGTTAGTGCTGCACCATCGCCAACCGGCTGAGGCGGTAAAAGCGGCTATCAGTGCAGGGGGGTCGAAGTTGCTGGTGCTGGGTACTGACGGTGCGGACCCGGTAGCGGAATTGGAAGGGAATGTGGATCAGGTGATCAAGGCCTTGGTGCCCTGAAAGCAAGGCAATACCCCTGTGTGTGTGCGAGCTTATGTGGGAGCGGGCTTGCCCGCGATGGCGGTGTATCAGTCAACTAATGTATCGACTGACACTTAGCCATCGCGGCATAGGTATCTACACAACTCTTTTATCTAGTGCTTATTGGGTTTGTGTACATATCCGTTGCTGCGGTCACGGCCACTTAGGGTTCCGCTCTTACAGCGGCTCACTTTGGAAAAGCCCCAAAGTAAGCAAAGGGCTTTTGCCCCACCACTCGGTGCCTCGCCTAGGCTCGGCATGCCCGCAGTCAGGCATTGCTCCGTGGGCCCGCCGCGATCGGCCATCCATGGCCGTGTCGCGGCTACCCCGGCATCCATGCCGGGGTGCCCACTGCGCAATACCTGCCTGCGGCCATCGTGGTTTAACGGGGCGCCTAAGATCAAAAGCCAGATCAAAAGCCAGATCAAAAGCAGAGCAACAGCAACAGCAATGCCAAAGCCGGGGCGTGAAGCTGCATTCCCCCCTGTGGGAGCTGGCTTGTCGGATCGCCGCATCGCTGCGATGGCGGCCGAAAGAACACATCAGAGTGTCAGGTATTCATTTGTCATCGTTAACGACCATCGCAGGCAAGCCAGCTCCCACAGGTATATGCGCACGCCTCGACGATCAGGTCGGCTGTCAGGCCGCCTCGCTTTGCTTGTGATTTTGATCTTAGGCGCCCCGTTAAACCACCCTGGCCGTCATCCGATATTGATTTGGGGGGTAACCCGGCAGGACGCCGGGTTAGCCGCGCTGGGCCATGGATGGCCCATCGCGGCGGCCCCCCAAATCAATGTCGGATGACGGGCACATCCTGCCG
>NZ_JAAQWS010000041.1:0-11241 GCF_012985645.1 Pseudomonas sp. WS 5410
ATGAGTCGATGCACCTGAACTTCGGGATCGACGTGATCAACCAGATCAAAATCGAAAACCCACACCTGTGGGATGCCGACATGAAGGAAGAAGCGACCCAGATGATCCTGCAAGGGACCCAGCTGGAGATCGAATACGCACGCGACACCATGCCGCGCGGCGTGTTGGGCATGAACGCGGCGATGATGGAGGACTACCTCAAGTTCATCGCCAACCGTCGCCTGTCGCAGATCGGCTTGAAGGAAGAATACCCAGGGACCACTAACCCGTTCCCGTGGATGAGCGAGATCATGGACTTGAAGAAAGAGAAGAACTTCTTTGAGACCCGAGTGATCGAGTATCAGACCGGTGGGGCGTTGAGCTGGGATTGATCAGCTCATAGCGCTCAAAATCATTAATCCGTGAAACGCTGTCATTGATCGTGAAACGGACGCACCAAAAAAGGGCTGCCAAATGGCAGCCCTTTTTTATTCTTCAGAGATTTATGTTCATTTTGTAGGAAGTGACCAATTACTCAGGGTCGTATTCCGGACGATTTCAAAGCCCGCTATTGAGAGGGCCCCGCCTGTCATTACCGGCCTCAGCATGTATCTTTGTTGACCAACTCAGGCGGTTTTTTCTACAACACTTCTAGGCACATCGGCTCCCAAACATGGCAGGTCGCAAACATATACCCACAGAAACTAAACTGCGGCTGTTTTCTGAGGCCGCGGGGCACTGCCAACAGCCCGAATGCCTCCAGCCCCTATTCCCTGCTGAAATGGGCGGATACAAGCATATAGCCGAAATGGCCCATGTCATTCCGCATGGAGAAACGGGACCACGTCACGAAGAAGGGCCCGCCGGAGAGTTCAAGATTAACTCCTTTGAAAACCTCATCCTGTTGTGCCCTACCGCCATACGATCATCGACAAGAATCCAGACTGATATAGCCGGGGTACATTGTTAGGCTGGAAAACTAACCACCTCGCGGCCTTGGCACACAAACAAGGAATTTGTACCTACGATAAACGCAGCCAAGTCAGAGACACCGTGTGTGGTAGCCATGGCCGAAAATAAGGTCATATCCCACGAGGCGTTTTGCGTGAATGAGCATCGAATAGAGCTTTCAACTTCATCAAGATACAGATGTCGACGGCGTTTCACGAAGATGGCACAGTGACACACGCCTAAGAAACTGAGGTGGTGCAGCTGTAGACGTCGTCGAGACCTCTGTGCTGCGTTGCATGCTTTTGAATCTTCAGCATAAGGATTTGCGTCAATGACTGCGTTCACTCCTGCTGTAAATCCCATAAAAGCCTGGCTCAGCGAGTTTTTGCTCACCCGCGAGCTATTCAAAGGACCTAACGGCAAACCTCTCTACAGCTACCAACTGTCCGAACACGAGTACGTATCCTTACGCGATTTACTTCAAAAGTACCTTCGCCTAGCGTCCAGTCCAGTTCAGGTCATACACCTGGGAGCATGTTTTTGTTTATTCGTCAGTGAGCAATACCGTAGAAATTACAACAGCTCATGGTCCTGGTCAGGCGCTGAGAGCGAGTTAGCCGTCTCACTTTCACACAACCAGCATGCAACCTTGACCAGTAAAGGACTGGAATACTGGAAACGCCCTATTCGGTACCGGGAAAACGGTAGGGATTGGCTAGGGTCTCTTTTCGCAGAAGGTGGGCTACCTTGGCCCCTGGTTCAAAAGGAATCGCATGGCTTTGGCAAAGCCGTCAATCGAGGCATTAATCTCTTCAGTGCAGGGAGTAGCCACCGAACAACTGCTGACCTAATCGCAGAACACGAAGATGAATTGCCAATTTCCTTTCGAAATCTAGAAACCAGGCAGCTGCTTGCCGGCATTGTTGAACAGTTGATGCATCTGGCTGGGCAATATCCGCTTAAGGATCAGAAAGACCCTGCTGCTTACCTGGATAAAGTCGCTCCTGAGTGGACAGAAGCCTTTCCTATCCCTCTCGATGAAACTAACGCTAGAGGGCTGATTAATGATTGGCTACATGATGCTGGCAAGCAGCGGCTTGATAGAAAAGAGACCCTAATTCAATCCAGAGCATTCACCTGCGAGCATTTTCTATTAGGCACACTGCCGGACTGGAGAATTAGGACAGAGCTGGCCTTGCCAAAGGAACACTCATTTGACATTGATCCCCAGCAGTTGGGTAGCACTCGGCTCGATCAAGCCTATTACGAAGGTGAGCACATATTAGCTCGTGGGCCTGCGGTGTATGCCCAGCTAAACGAGTCGCGTCTGACGATCCGCTTCTCCAACCCCTCAATATCAATAGAACGTCGCAGGTTAGGCGAACCTGTCACGCTGCGCTTACTCGACAATGGACGAGTTGTTCAATGTTACCAATTCGACGGCAGCGAGTTGGATTACGAAGAAACGCCGTTAGTTTTTGAGCAGCGGGCTGATTGCTGGCAATTGGTCGGAACATCTTCTTGCGGTGTCGCTGGTGAGTCCGCACGTATTCGTATTCCGATCAAATTTAGTTTTTTGTCAGACGGCCTCGCACCATCACTGCTGACTACCGACAAAGAGAGCGGCCAGTGGCTGGATCTACGGGCCGATGTATCGCTCCAAAACGGCCCTGACCTCTACCGAATCGAATTAAATCAGAATCAAAACGAACACCGAAAGCCCGCTCTGGCCGGTGTTCAGGGGCTCTATGACAGTAACCCAGGTGTTGTATATTTGGGTTGGCCACGACTGGAGTTGCCCGAAGACTATGAGTTTGGTTTGGGCGATATTCTGGAATTTGCCAATGGACAACCCCTGGACACTCTTCGCCGTACCGGGCCCTTCGGTGTCGTTCGTTACACCTTGAAAAACCGCACGGGGAAAACGCTTTTAACTCGACGCTTTGCCGTCCTACCCAAAGAATTCAGTACCTCGTTGCTTCCCGCAACCACCGAAAAACCTGCTCGATTGCAGATCAAAGGTGCGCTCCAGCTTGACTTAAAAATCGACAGCTCGCTGCTAATGGCCAAGCGATTGGAGTCTGAACACTCCGCAACCACTTTCAGCCTTATTCATCGAACCGATACACCTCCTGCTGGTTTTACGCTGGAAATCGACCAGAAAAGCAGCAATCAGCCACTACGACTTCGCCTCCCGTACCCGTATCAAGGAGCCCGGCTTATTGGACCAGACGACCGGCCCTCACGAGCACACGAACTTACGTTACCTGAGCTTATAGGCCATCGCATCGCACTGACCTCAGGGCAAACTCAAGGGCAAAGTTTCTACATGCAACTGGAACTGGTGTGCGAGGCGCTGCCACATCCAAAACGGCACTATGAGATCAACGTAGGCTCATCGCCCACGCTGCTAAATTTGTTTAGCTACCAAAATGACATGCTTCAAATGCTGGGAGCTGTCGACGAACAAGATGCGTTTATTAAGCTTACCTTAGAAACAGAACAGCGCGCGCTCAGCCTGAATATCAGACGGTACAACGGCCGCTTGCAATGGGAAAGTCAAGACACATTCACGATCTGCGAAATAAGTAACGCGACAATTTTGAATGACGCCGAAGTTGAAGCAATGTTGCTTTCTGACCCTAAACAAGCGCCAGTCAAAATTGAGGAACTCAAGAGCCAGGATGTTGGCACCGGGCGATTTATTATACCCAACACCATGCAACGTGATGGCCCATGGCTAATCTATCCAGCCAAAGATAGTAAAACTCAATTTCGCCCTGCACTGTTCGTGTCGACTTCGTCGATTACTGAAATTCAAACTGAAGTTTTTTCCCTGCACAGGGCGACACAGGTTTTCCACCCCAAAACCAACGCAAACGCCATCAGTCAACAAATCACTGTCATGGCAAAAGAGTTCGGACACAGTGGCTGGCAATATTTAGCGGACTTAAAGCAACACTACGCGCACCTGCCATTGTCCTCATTTGAAAGCTGGAAGGCACTGTCAAAGCAACCAGAGGCGCTGGCATTTGCGGTGCTCCGACTAGAAATGGATGAAGCGTTCTGCGCTCGAATTCGCGATGAGCTGGCGGTGATCTGGGAAGCAACTCCTCTCCCCATCTGGGCCGAAGCGCATGCACGATTTTTACAAGGGCTGATCGCATGTGGCTTGCCGGAGATTCTTATCAAAAACCTTGAAATGAATCGCGCGGCCGTGTTGCGACTTGTGGTTTCCGGCTTTGATTATTTGGGCGACTACCTTAGTACTGGCAGCAAAAGCAGTCTGACCAAAATCCCTCCCCAACTGGTGGTACCAGGCTGGAATCAAGCCCTACGCCAACAACACGCTACTGACAGACAGTGGCCTACCGATCTTACTGCGGAGTTGACTAGCTGGATCCTTCAGAATCCGATACCTGCATTCTTGAGAGAGATTACCCCTGTTGGTTTCACTAAAGCGGTTTCTTACTTACCAATTTTTTTGGCCTATGTGACGGCAGGCAAGGCCACCCTAAATGATCTTCCTGTGCCGATGGCGTACCTAAAATTCGCAATTCGATTGGTTTCTGATTTTGACCGTCAGGGATGGTTCGCACCTACTCACGCACTGATGGTTTCGTACTTGCTAGCCTCCGAAGACGAGGCATAAGGAGTTCCGATGCGTTTTTTCACGGATTTAATTGAGCAAAGCCTTAACCGCACGCGGGAAGCAACCTTAGGCGTCCTAGGAGTTAACGAACCAGGGCTTCGCCGCCATCTAAACGAAAAAATGGTTGATGAATTGGGCGCCGATGGCTGTTTTCTGGCTCCGCCGGTTTTCGAACATACGTTTGGTTGGAAAGAGTCGGAAAAACGTCTTCTCGACTTAGAGGGGTCGTTGCTCTCCAAAAGCCTGCTCAATACATTACAAAACGCCCATGCGTATGACTTTCCAAGAGAAGCCCATCCCTATACGCACCAGCTTCAGGCTTGGCGAACGTTGCTTAACGAGAAACCTCGATCTGCCATCATTACCAGTGGCACCGGCTCGGGGAAAACAGAATGTTTTATGGTGCCTATCCTTGAAGATCTAATCCGGGAGCGTGAGCGAAATCAGTCATCCTTGATTGGGGTGAGAGCGCTATTTCTCTATCCTCTCAACGCCCTAATCAACTCTCAACAGGAGCGATTAGATGCATGGACCCGTGCGTACGGTAAAGATATTCGGTTTTGTTTATACAACGGTAAAACTGAAGAGCGCGAAGGGGTCATTCGTAAGATTCAAGAACAGAAACCCAACCAGGTTTTGTCACGTGAGCTTTTGCGCAAAGAGCCCGCGCCAATATTAATGACCAACGCGACAATGCTCGAATACATGCTGGTTCGTCAGGTAGACAATCCTATCCTGGAAATTTCAAAGCAACAGCAGTCTCTACGCTGGATTGTCCTCGACGAGGCACATACTTACGTTGGTTCTCAAGCCGCAGAAATGTCTCTCCTACTGCGCCGCGTCGTTCAAGCCTTCGGTAAAAATTCTGAGGAAATTCGTTTTGTCGCGACATCGGCCACCATCGCCGGGGGGGAGGCCGAAGAAAAGTTGAAACGGTACCTTGCAGATCTCGCAGGAGTGCAGCTAGAACAAGTCGACGTCATTGGAGGATCTCGTGTTTGGCCGGATATCTTGTTCGACTCGAAAGTCGAAAAGGCCTCGCTAGAGGTTGTGCAGTCTATCGAGAATGAACAGGAAATATCACCGTCCCGTTTTGATGCTTTAGGACGTAATTCAATAGCACACTCGTTAAGGCATGCAATTGTTAACTCGACGAAACCGTTAGATTTAAATGAATTACTGACGATACTGAAATCCGAATTAATGCCCGGCTCGCGGCTGGAGCAGCAACGGGAAGTGTTAGGTTGGCTCGATGTATCAACTGGCACCCGACGCCATAAGGACGAACCGCCGTTTCTTAAGCTACGGACCCATCTTTTTCAACGAATGCTTCATGGACTATGGTCCTGCATAGACCCCAATTGCACTGCCAAATCTGCCAGTCTGAGTGAATGGCCATTTGGCAACGTCTACGTTCATCAACGTGCACGCTGCGAATGCAACGCGCCAGTGTACGAATTAGGGTTTTGCGATGACTGTAAAACTCCGCATTTGATTGCAGAGGATCGCAATGGGGTTCTTCACCAATTGAGCCCGTACGCAGGGGATGAGTTTTCTCTGAGCTACGAAAGCGGCGAAGAAGAGACGTCGCCTGAAAGTGAGGCAACCGGCCCCACTACTAGTCGTACCTATGCACAACGTTTGGTAATTTCCGGGTTGCAGGTCGCACAAGATCCCTTTTTCAGCGTCAGCCTCGATCTCGACACCCACGGCTTATGTGCTACTAACTCAGCGCGCCCTATCAACATTACTATCGCTGAAGAGAAAGCGGCTTGCTGTAGTCACTGCGATCACGAACTTCCAAACAAAAAAAGCTTTCTGAGAAAAGCGTACCTGGGCGCTCCATTCTATGTTGCGAATGCCGTCCCGACGGTGCTGGAGTTTTGCCCAGATGCCGACAAAAAAGACAGCAATGAGCGCTCCCCAGAAGAATTACCCGGCCGGGGTCGCAAGCTAATTACGTTCACCGATAGCCGTCAAGGTACGGCACGTATGGCCGTACGCATGCAACAAGAAGCCGAGCGTTCGCGGTTGCGTGGCTTAGTATTTGAAACACTTCGGAACGTTCAGGCCAAAGCTGATGCGGAACCTAAAGACGTTCCTACTGGCAACTATGATCTGCTGATGCACCAGGCAGAAGGCTTAGAACAGTCGGGAATGGGTGTAATGGCGGCAGAGCTACGAAGACAAGCGGCCGCGCTACGATCCGGCAGTGCCCCACAAAAACGAATCGTCAACGTCAATTGGGCAAGCATGGTCTATGAGCTAGCAGCCTCCAAAGATGTTGAACAGTCAATCCTGCGCTACAACCGCTACGCCAACCCTGTCCTTTTTGACGGGAGCCAAGGTGGCGCAACTATGGCTCGCCTACTTTTAGCTCGGGAATTTTCCCGACGTCCAAAAAATCAAAACAGTACGGAGACTCTCGGCCTCGTAAAAGTAACCTACCGAGGTCTCAAAGAAATTAGCTCTACACCGCCGATGTGGACGGAAACAAACGCGGTACCGGCGACAGGAGCATTTTCGGCGCCTGAAACTCGCTTAACGCTTGAGGATTGGCACGACTACCTTAAAGTTGCACTTGATTTTTACGTGCGCGAGAACACCTTTATAAACATGGATCGCGACATGCAATCCTGGATGGGCAGCAGGTTCACCCCAAAATCGCTGTTCTCTCCAAAAACCGAGATGGAAGAAAGCACAACCGTAAAAAAATGGCCTCAAGTAAAATCTGGAAATCCGCATCGGTTAGTAAAACTACTGGAACAAGCCACCGGATTGAATCGGACGGTCGCTACAGATGCGGACAAAATCAATGCTTGGCTAGAAGCCGCATGGTCTGCTCTGACACAGGCTCTCATCCTGGAGCCCGCAGACCCTGGGCATCGCCTGAAGCTAGATACACTGACCTTTTCGCTATTAGAAGAGGGGTGGCTCTGCCCGATAACGCACCGAATTTTTGATTCGACTTTTCGTGGGCTAACCCCCTACTTACCCATAAAGTTGCGTCCGCAAGACTATCGTTGCCAGAAAGTCCAACTCTCCTCGCTAGCTAACCTCCAGATAGACGGTAGCGCCGTGGCCAAGCAATTGCAGATTCGTGCGCAGGTCTTACAAGACCCGGTCATCCAGCACCTTCGGTCTGAGAATCTCTGGACCGATATCAGCGACCGTACCGTGGAAGGCGGATTTTACTATCGAACCGCAGAACATTCGGCTCAGCAGTCGGCGCAGAGACTCGATGACTATGTTGATCTGTTTAAGAAGGGTGATATCAACGTACTCAACTGCTCCACGACTATGGAGATGGGCGTAGATATTGGGGGCATCTCTGCTGTAGTGATGAACAATCTGCCGCCCCACCCTGCCAACTATTTGCAACGGGCAGGACGCGCCGGACGCCGTAGTGAGGCACGCGCGATAGCCTACACCTTATGTAAAGCGGACCCTCATAACCAGCGTGCGTTTGCACAGCCTAAGTGGCCATTCATTACCGCCATTCCCGCTCCTACCATTACTTTAAGCTCTTCTCGCATTGTTCAGAGGCACGTCAATTCGCTGCTCTTGTCTATTTTCCTAAAGTCAAAAACCAGTAGCGACGGTGACCGAACCAGGCTGACCCTTCAATGGTTTTTTGGCGGGGACGACTCACCCTGCCAGCAATTCAAAAGCTGGCTGACTAGTAGTCAGACAGAATTCGCAGACCCAATTAAGCGCCTTGTCAGCGGAACGTGCTTAGATGGCTGCCTGCTCAGCACAATCTCAGCCGAGACTCAGGAAAGCGTACGTATTCTGGAGAACCGGTGGCTTGAAGAGTCTCGAAAGCTCAACGCTAAGCTGCAAGCGGCGACAGATTTACCGTACAAGAAAGCGCTAGAGCTGGAGAAAAAACGTCACGACGGTGAGTACTTGCTTCGCGATCTCGCGTCCCGTGCGTTCCTTCCAGGATATGGATTCCCTACCGATGTCGTGACACTCAATACCTACAACATTGAGGACTTTAAGCACCAGCGAACTCATCCTGAGAGTCGTGAAGACAGCATTTTCAACAACAAAGAGCTACCGTCTCGCGGTTTAAACATTGCTATCCGAGAGTATGCACCTGGGTCACAAGTGGTAATCGATGGGCGAGTCTATCGTTCGGCAGGAATCAGTTTGCAATGGCATGCATCAGGCCAAGTAAACGAAGCACAAAAATTTGATATCGCCTGGCGATGCTCAAATTGTGGCGCGACAGGCGTAATCGAAAACGCCTACACCAACAGCTCCGAGCTAACGTGCTCACACTGCATGCAAGTAATTCAACCAAACGAGCGCCGAACCGTCCTTCGCCCTGGCGGCTTTGTAACCGACTTCTATGAGTCCACGACAAACGACATCACTTCTCAGAAGTTCATCCGAGTCGAACGACCTCGCATCCAACTGACTGGCGAGACGATCTCGCTGCCCGACAAGCGGTGTGGTTTCGTACGATTTGGTCACGACGGCAGTGTGTTCCATCATTCATCCGGTGAACACGAAAAAGGTTACGCCGTGTGCCTAACCTGCGGACGTGCAGATTCAATGCTCGCCTCCGGTAACGTTCCTAAAAACCTGCTTCCAGATCAGCTACACCGGCCAGTGGGCGGGATCACAGGAAGTCGTAAAGAGTTCGACTGCCCCGGTACGGCAGTTAAGCCTAACCTGTTCCTGGGCTATCAAATTCGCACTGACGTCATGGAGCTTTACTTGAGAAGTCCCCAGACAGGCCTGTGGCTCGGAGATAGTCTGGCAGAACAAACCATAGCCACGACTCTTGCCGTTGCGCTACGCGACGTTATCGCCGAACTATTAGGTATTGTCAGCACAGAAATGGGCTTTGGTTTCCGTCTTGATCGCGATATCGAAAGTGGACAAGGGCGAACGGTCATTCAGCTGTTCGATGAAGTCAGCGGAGGAGCCGGGTTTGTCCTGGCTGGCTTAGCGAATACAACCGAGCTATTACGTAAAACGTTAGGGAAGCTGCATTGCCCGGTTAACTGCGAAAACGTCTGCTCGCACTGTCTTGCAGGTCAAGACAGTCGAGTGGAGCGAGAGGAGCTAGATCGTGGACGCGCCATGGAGTGGCTGACTGTGTCGGGCCTAATCGAACATTTAGACTTGCCCAGCGAGTTTGAAACTGTGGTTGGGGCTAGTTATTGCTCGACCGGCCCGATCCGCTATTTGTCCTCAGCGATCAATTCAGCGGATCGCAGTGAAAACGACACCTCTATTTGCTTGGTGATGAGGGGAGATGCAGAGGACTGGGACCTAGATCACCCTTACTTCCGTGAAAAAATCCTCACTTGGGCAATCGCTGACAAACTCAAGGTGAAACTGGCAATTCCTTCTGGAGCGTCGCTAAGCAAAGAACAGAAGAACACCCTCTTTGACCTGGTTAGTCTTGGGGTGGTGATTGAAGATATGGACAACTCCCTCCCACTGATCAAGCCCTACCTGGTGGCTCAAATTCGTTCCAAGTCGGGCATCAAGAGTCTTTTTAGCAGCGTTGCCTCCGCTGCGACTCCAGGAGCCGGATGGCTGAGTAGCAACGATGGAATAGTATGGGCTGGAAGCGACTGTGTTTCTGATTGCGGTGGTCAGCCTATCGACGTTCGGACCTGGCGCCAATTTGAGCAGGGTGCACGGGTCATCGAAATCACCCACGAGCTTGACGGGCCTATCAGCAGCTTGCATAGACGTCTCGCTACTCTCATTGAGAAGCACGCGCCCGAACTGACTGAGTTGATTGCCACGGATCAAGCAGCAGTGGTCAGCTATTCCGACCGTTATTTGAAATCACCATGGTCGTTAATGTTGTTAAGCGGTTTTCTTGAACTTTTCAAAAATGAAAAACTTGAGTCGCTGCGAATTCAAACGCTAGCATCTAGTGGCGATCAGTCCAGCAATCAAATTAGTCACGACTGGAGGTTCGAACTTGATCAAGGAGCTCTTCTTAAGCTTTGGTTGGGTAGCCAGTTCTCCATCTCACCTGAAATTGAAATCAAAGAACGAAGCCGGGAGCTTCAACACGCGAGAGTGATAACAGTAGATTGGGTATCGGGTAAGCGCAGCAAAGTTTTCCTTGATCAAGGAATGGGATACTGGCGAGGTAGAATGCCGTATCGCGACCAGATGGGGTTTGACTTCCGCGCTAACCACGAAAGCCAAGCGCTACAAATGCTGGAGAAATATAAAGTGGCGCAAATGTGTCCTAGCGGTGAGTGGCCCACTTACATGAGCCTGCTTGTGAGCTAAGCCAAGCACCCAATGAGCCAGAGAAAGGTGTCCACCTAAGCTAAAGTGGACGCCACTTTTCTGTCTTCAAAGGCACTCGAAAGTAATGTGCGTCAAATTTCTTTAGGCCTAGACCTCTACTCCAGCTGTCACGCGAGGGGTAGATCGAGGTCAACATAGGCGAACAACGTATGCGTCCGGCCAACACACCTTCCTGACCCCGCCGCCAAAGGCGATGGTGTCCACCTGATTTAAGTGGACACCATTTCTAGCCTTTTGGACTGCCCCCGGCATCGTAGACATCTCCAGCCTATGCTTGGACTGCCCCCGGCATCGTAGACATCTCCAGCCTATGCTTTGAGCATAGGAGGAAGTTTATGAGCACCCAACGATTCACGCCGGAA
>NZ_JAAQWS010000042.1:0-7489 GCF_012985645.1 Pseudomonas sp. WS 5410
TGTTGCTCTGCTTTTGATCTGGCTTTTGATCTTGATCTCAGGCGCCCCGTTAAACCACGATGGCCGCAGGCAGGTATTGCGCAGTGGGCACCCCGGCATGGATGCCGGGGTAGCCGCGACACGGCCAGGGATGGCCGATCGCGGCGGGCCCACGGAGCAATGCCTGACTGCGGGCATGCCGAGCCTAGGCGAGGCACCGAGTGGTGGGGCAAGAGCCCTTTTGGTTACTTTTGGGGCTCTTTTCCAAAAGTGACCCGCTGTAAGAGCGGAACCAATAGCCGCCATAACCGCAGCAACGGATATGTACACAAACCCAGAAGGTTGTGCAGATACCTATGCCGCTGACCCACCGCCATCGCGGTCAAGCCCGCTCCCACCGCGACCCGGGCGAAGCAGAAAAACCCCGGCCACATCACACATCAAATGTCGAAGCTGCCTTATACCCACTCAAGGCTGGCAAGGATCGGTCTTGTTCAACAAATTCCCCGTCGAATACCACACACGCTGCGCCGCCGGCCCCAGGTCCAGCGCCACCGGCGCATCCGCACGCCCCTCCAGCAAGGTCGGATAGACCCCAGGTTTGAGCGGCGACTGACACACAATCGGCAACGACTGCACCGTGGTGAAATTCAAATCCACCGTAGACACCAATTGCGCCGCCGAAAACGGCGCCGGTGGCCCAGGCAGGGTGATGATTTCCTGGAAGTCCGGATCCTGGGCGATGTAGTGCGTCAGGTGCGCCTCATTACCCCGGCCAAACAGGGTGTACACCATCTGCTTGGGCCGCTCGATCCCCAGGTTGAACGGCCGGTAGATCACCACCGCCTCGACCGTCACCGGCACGTTGTCAAACAGCACCGGCCCCGGGGTGCCGCCGCCATCATTGGAGTAGCCGTCATAGATCGTCGCCTTGAACGCGGTCACTTCGCCGGCCTTGAGTTGGGGCAGGGTGAAGGTGTCGTTATCGACATTGATCAGGTTATACGGCTTGCTCGGGTTGGCCGCGCGCAGGGCCTGGTACTTGGCCATTACGTCAGCCGGCAGGCTGGCCTGCAGGACGATCTGGTACATGTGCTTTTCCGTGGTGAACATCGGCATGTGCACCAGGAACAGGGTCTGCGATCCGACCATGAACATGCCGTGGTTGCCCGGTGCATCGGCATCGGCGCCGTTGTTCAGGGCGTGCAGTTCATGGGCCGAATGGGCAAAGGCCTGGGGGGCGAGGGCCATTGACAGGGTGAGCAGCAGGGTGGCGAGGGAGCGTTTCATGGTTGGCCGTCCTTGAGGGTTTCGAAGGCATGTACGCGTTTGATCAGGCTTGTATGTTTGGCCGAATCGGCGTTGTTGAACAGGAACGAGAAGTCCGAGGCCAGGGTGGCGCTGCCGGCAATGGTCGCTTGCTGATGGCAGTCATTGCAGTTCATGCCCTGGACGTAGGTCTCCAGGGTGGTATTGGCCACGGGTACGTTGCTGTCGCTGATAAAAGCACCGTAGGACAGGGGAACCTTCGCATTCGGGCCCGGCTCGGGGTCGGGCGGCGTCGGGGCGGTGATCCACAGTACATTGATCAGCTTGTAGTACTGGAACACCGACTGGCCGTTGGTCTGTTGGGCGAAGCTTGCCTGCACTGCGCCGTTGAGCGCCTGCATGTCCGACGACAGTGGGTGTTCGCGGGTGGTCTGCACCGGTTGGTCCCGTGGATAGGGTTCGGTGCATTCGCGATCCGGGTGGTGCTGTTTGCACTGGATGCGCGCCACGTTCGGCGTACACACATCGGGGCCGCCGGTGCAGTTGGGATTGTTGAAGGTGTAGCCGTCCGGGGGCAGCTGTTGCGCGGGCACCTGGCCCGGTTCCGGTACGTTGTCCACGTGCTCGAAGGTGGTCCAGATAAAGTTCGGTGAGCTCTGGGTCTTGTTGATGATATGCAGGCCCACCAGGCCCACCACCTGTTGGGTGCATTGCAGGGTGGCGGGGTTCTTGAGCCAGGCCACAGTGGTCAGGTAGCGCCCGTAGAGCTGGGGCTGGCCGGTGAGGATGCGCCAGGCGGCCTTGAGTTCCAGGGCGCCCAGTTGTTCCTGGGGTAGCGGGGTGGTGGGCATCGAGCGCATCAGCTCACCGGCGGGCAGCGACAGGCCGGCTGGGTGTTTGCCATCGCTGTTTTGCGCGACGATCAGTTGATTGGCGGCATCGTACAGACCGTTGTCGACGATGTAGTCGAACTCGGCCTTGCCCACCTTGCGTTCGAAATACACCAGGTTGCCGGTCTGGTCCGTGAGCCAGCCACCGGCGGCTTCCATGATCGGGTCGGGAATCGACGCCAGGGTGCCGCTGGACAAGTGGAAGCGATGCTTGGCGTTGGTCGCGCTTTCCGAGGTGGCATTCATGAATTTACGCGCCCCTACCGACAGGGCCTGGAGGCTGTCCTGGCTGCTGCAATTGGGCGGCACCAGGGTTTGCACCCCCCAACCGCTGGGCTTGGGTGCACCGGGCAGGAAAATCTCATTGGCGTCTTTGTAGCTGGCCCATACCGGCGCCACGCTCATGGGCTGCCCGGCGGTGGTGGGCACGCCGAATTGCGCGACGGTGATGGTTCTGTTCGGCTCGCCCGCCAGGCTGGCATTGGCCGGCCAGCCGGGGTCCACCGGCCAGTTCAGGGCGATGAACAATTGCCAGCCAAAGCAATTCATAAAGCTCTGGCCGGTGGTGTTGAAGTTGTTGACCGGCATAAACCCGCCGCTCTTGGGGTTGAACACCAGTTGCTGCTGGACGCAGTTATCGGCATCGGACGCGTGGGCCAAGGGCAGGATAAACAGTGACAGCAGGGTGCTGACCAGCAGCAGACGACTCAAGCGAAACCTGGACATCATCGCGCTCCTTGCACAAATGAGGGGGCTTGTTGTGGCGAGGGGCTTGCCCCCTCGCCACAGGGGGGGGCTTAGGTGGATGGCACCAGCGCCAGCCCGGATTCCCACGGGTGGTCCGCCGCGCTGACGTTATCCGCCTCGCCCGGGTTGAGCGCGCGTACCGTCACCAGTCCCGGCGCCGCGTTCGCCGCGACGCTGATGGTCATGATGTAACCCTGGGTGCCGCCCGCGTTGGTCTGGCCGGGAATGGCCGAGGCGTCGGGCATGAACTTCGTGACCTGTGCCGTCACCCCGGGATTGCTGAACTGGATCCTCGCCGTGGCGGCGGTGGTCTGCAGATCGGCGCCTTGCACCACCAGGACAAACTGCCCGCTGCTGCCAGGGGCCAGCCAGGCCGGCAGGTCGGTAGGCGACTGGCCGTAGAACAGGTCCAGCGGCAATAACTGCACCGGCCAGGGTTGCAGGCCATTGACCCGGTCTTGTACGCAAGGAGACGGCGCCGCCGTGGTGCTCGGCATGACGGTCACACTCAGGCCCACCAGCAGTTGCTGGGCAATCACCCACACATAGTCCACGGCCTGGCCGTTGATGGTGATGTCATTGATCGAGAACCCCGCGCTTTGCGGCACCTCGAACACCGCCTGGAGGATCTGGTCGGAGCCGTTGATCGCCGATTTGGCGGTGCCGCGGGTAATGCGCCAGTACTGACTCACATCCTGGCCCTGCGGGCCTTTCCACGCGCTGAAGTTGGTCGGTTGCTGCAGGTACAGGGCGATGGGATTGGTCAGGGAGATACGGTTGCTGATGGCCGCCTCATTGGCCGCAAAACCGATATGCGGGTCGGAGTTGCGATAGTTCTGCCCATATTGCGCGCAGCAGATCAGCGACTGAGGGTTCTGGCTACTTTTCAGGGGCCGCATGATCGTGGCCGCCGCCGCCAGGTACACCTCGGCGCTGAGGGTGTTGGGGCCGGACGTCAGGTGCATCGCGCCGCCGAACTGGCCGGGCGTACAGGCGGTGCCGGCGTTCCATTTGTTGACAGTGTCGTAGGCGGGCAGGCCCGTGGTCGGGTCAATCACCGGATCCCCGGCATTGCCGGTCGGGCAGTTGGTGGCGTAGCGCAGGTAGAGGTCTTCGAGTTGGACGTTCGGGTCTATGTAGTCGCGATACAGCCCCAGCACGGCATTCGGGTCGATGCGCCACATGGCCAGGAAGTACGCCGGGTTTTCGCTGGTGAAGGTGATTTTGCGCATGTCGCCATTGGCATCGCGAACAATCGACCACTCGCAATACTCGTCCAGCCAGCCCCTTGGGCCCGAGGGTGAGAAGTCCTTGTACTTGCCGTTCCAGTCGATACTCGGGCAACGGGTCACCGGCAGTTGCAGCAGGGTGCCTTTCTTGTCCGGGTCGTACAGGGTGTACAGGGTGTCGTTGATGGTGATCTGGCCATTGTCGGTCAGCTCCATGACCTGTTGCAGGGTCATGGCCTTGCCGCCCAGTTGCGGAATCACCGCCGTGCCGTTGCTATAAAAAAACGTCCACAGCCGGTTGGGAAAGGGTTGCCAGGTAATCGCCGGCGGGGTGGTGTCGCCATAGCCCTCGACCAGCGGGTTGTAATAGCCCGAGCGTGGCGCGTCGTACAGGCCCGACCATGGGTTGCCGATGATCGCCGCTTCGGTCCAGCCGGTGACGTCGTTGTTCCAGTCGGTTTCAAATTGCGGCAACTGGTCTTCCAGGCCCAGCTTGTTGTAGTCCTTTGGCGCTTGCCCGGCGGGGGAGGTGAATTGCTTGAAGGGCGTGCTCATGTCAGATCTCCATGGGGGGTAGAAACGGAGCAGCAACCGGCACTCGGGGGAGGGTCGGCAACGGTCTGGCGCGGGTCGTCCCACACCAGTTGGGCGATAAAGCCAGGCAGCGGCGCATACTCTTGCGGCGCCAATACCCGGCCACTATCGAGATGGGTGACCAGCAGGCTCAACTGCAGCTCGTCCGTGGGGCCAAGGTGCAATGCCGTGACACTGCGCGCGGCATTCAGCGCGCGGCACACGCCATGGGGGATGCAGCGCCCCTTGTCATCCACCAGGCCCATGCCGATCCGGCTGAAGCGCCCGACGTAGTGCGGGTTCTCAGCGCTGACCTGCTGGGGCGTGGCGTCGGCCTGGTTGAGGAAAACGTCGATCAGGTAGGTGTCGTGGGTGCAGCGCACATGGTCGAACACTACCCACGGGCCGCTGGCCTGGGCCTGCTCCTGGGCAGGCGCGGCACTGTGCGGGCAGCACGCTTTTGCGCTGGCGCGTCGTGCACCGAACGGCGGCGCCACCGGGGTGCCGTAGTCGTAGCCGATGTGCCGGCTGTCCTGGGCCATATCGCCCAGGGTGGTGTAGCGCCAGGCATCGGCACTGGTGAACGTGACCGTCTCGGCCTGGCTGCCGGCAAACGGCTGGAGCAGGCACTGGGTGGTGTACTGCGCCGCCGGGTTGGCGCGGATCCAGACCTCCAGCACGCGGTCGATATTGGCGTGGTAAGAGCAGAACAGTGGGTCAAACGCGGTGTAGGCGTTATCGGCCATATCGCCGCCGATCCAGCCGTGGTAGTTGTCGTGGGGCTGCTCGTACAGGCCATCGAAATTCAGTGTGCGATTGGGGTACAACTCGTCTTTTTGCGGCGGATCGAACTCGGTGATATTGGCCCAGGGATACCCCGGCACGCCCTGGGGCTGGCTGAAGGTCTTGAACGTCAAGGCATCCACCACCTGCTGCTGGAAAATCCGGCTCATGCCATACAACTGGGTGCGTTTGAGGCGTTGTGAGTCGCCCTGGGTGTAGAACAGCGGGTTGCGTTGCACAAAGCGGCAGTCCACACCCTCGACATTGCCCGAGGCACACACCTTCGAGCGCCCATCCTTGGCCGCCGCATAGCGCAATGGGTTGGGCCGTACTTCGCCGCTGCGGGGGTGCACATAGGTTTCATCGAGAAACGCCTGGGGCAAACCGGCCTGGGGGCTGCCATCGACACTGGCGTCTTCGGCCATCCAGTCCCAGTACGGGATCGGGTAGTCAATCAAGGCCTCCAGGTACAGCAGGTAAGCGCGATGCCACAGGGCAAAGGCCTCCTGATAATGCAGGCACCAGTTGCTGTGGATATAGGCATAGCGCTGCCACGGCGAGCCACTGTCCGGGTTGCCGATCTGCATCACGTCATCGAGCCGCGCGCGGTACAGGTCCAGTTGCTCCTGGCTCAACGCGCGGATGTCCTGGCGCACGCGCCTGACCGGGTGCGGCAGGTCTGGCGGCGGGATGCGCTCGGCGATATCGAACGGCGAAAAACTGTTCAGGCGCCAGCCCTGGTTGACCCACAACCGGAAGGTTTCCAGGGCGTCGATCGGCCAGAACTGCCGGTCATCCAGGGTCAGCGGCATGTTGCGTGAGGCCAGGTGCTGGTAGATGGTTTCGGACCAGGTCTTGACCGAATCGGGGTCTTCCAGGAACACGTCGTAGGCATTCATGCAACGCACCCACGAGCCTGCGACCTGGCCGCGCTCGGCGGGCGGTATCCAGTAAGGCGCGGTGAAAAGCCCTTGGATATCAGCGGTCCATGTCGGTTTCGCAACTATCATAAGATCCCTCTCACGCCGCCCCATGCTGGATCTTTCGGGGCTGCTAAGCTGGAATTGATAGTAACGGGCCACTGTGCAGTGATTTGTGCAAATTGGCCGCCCGTTACGGCGGATTCATTGCAGTTTTCTCAAGGAAGAAGTGGAAATAATGACAGACGCCATGGATTTGAAAATTCTCGGCAAATTGCAGAAGGATTGTACCCAGAGCCTGGACCTGCTCAGCGACAGCGTGGGGCTGTCCTCGACCAGTTGTTACCGGCGTATCCGGCGCCTGGAGAGCGTGGGGATCATCAAGGCGAAAGTCGCGGTGCTGGATGAAAAAAAGCTGGGGATCCAGGTCACGGCGTTCTTTTTGATCAAGCTCGACAAGGACAGCAACGACATTGATCGCAAGATGCAACACATCCTGGCCACCCGCCCGGAGATTCAGGACTGCTACCTGATGACCGGGGAGTTCGATTTTGTGATGGTGGCCAAGTTTCGCGATGCCACGGAGTACACCGAATATATCTATCGGTTTCTCGACACTTACCGTGATATTCCGATTCGCACTTATTCGTCGACGCTGGTGGTGCGTACGGTGAAGAAGTCTTATGAGCTGCCGCTGCAGGGTGTGCAGCATTTGCCTTCGGATCTGTAGACGCGCGGTTTGTGGCATAGGTATTTACACAACTCTTTCGTGGTTGTTGGGGGGTGTGTACATATCCGTTGCTGCGGTCATGGCGGCTATTGGTTCCGCTCTTACAGCGGGTCACTTTCGAAGAGCGCGAAAGTAACCAAAGCGCTTTTGCCCCACCACTCGGTGCCTCGCCTAGGCTCGGCATGCCCGCAGTCAGGCATTGCTCCGTGGGCCCGCCGCGATCGGCCATCCCTGGCCGTGTCGCGGCTACCCCGGCATCCATGCCGGGGTGCCCACTGCGCAATGCCTGCCTGCGGCCATCGTGGTTTAACGGGGCGCCTAAGATCAAGATCAAAAGCCAGATCAAAAGCAGAGCAACAGCAACAGCAA
>NZ_JAAQWS010000043.1:0-5494 GCF_012985645.1 Pseudomonas sp. WS 5410
CTCGCTTCAGCAAATTGGGTATGTGACAGCTTTCGGTGTTTTGTGAGATTCGAACTTTCGGTTCATTTCGTCTTCACACACCGCAATCTGATGCTTTTGCTTGTTTCCAAGTCAAGAGTAGTCAAATTGCTTGGGTGTTATATGGTCAAGCCTCACGGGCAATTAGTATTGGTTAGCTCAACGCCTCACAGCGCTTACACACCCAACCTATCAACGTCGTAGTCTTCGACGGCCCTTCAGGGAACTCAAGGTTCCAGTGAGATCTCATCTTGAGGCTAGTTTCCCGCTTAGATGCTTTCAGCGGTTATCTATTCCGAACATAGCTACCCGGCAATGCCACTGGCGTGACAACCGGAACACCAGAGGTTCGTCCACTCCGGTCCTCTCGTACTAGGAGCAGCCCCTCTCAAATCTCAAACGTCCACGGCAGATAGGGACCGAACTGTCTCACGACGTTCTAAACCCAGCTCGCGTACCACTTTAAATGGCGAACAGCCATACCCTTGGGACCGGCTTCAGCCCCAGGATGTGATGAGCCGACATCGAGGTGCCAAACACCGCCGTCGATATGAACTCTTGGGCGGTATCAGCCTGTTATCCCCGGAGTACCTTTTATCCGTTGAGCGATGGCCCTTCCATACAGAACCACCGGATCACTAAGACCTACTTTCGTACCTGCTCGACGTGTCTGTCTCGCAGTCAAGCGCGCTTTTGCCTTTATACTCTACGACCGATTTCCGACCGGTCTGAGCGCACCTTCGTACTCCTCCGTTACTCTTTAGGAGGAGACCGCCCCAGTCAAACTACCCACCATACACTGTCCTCGATCCGGATAACGGACCTGAGTTAGAACCTCAAAGTTGCCAGGGTGGTATTTCAAGGTTGGCTCCACGCGAACTGGCGTCCACGCTTCAAAGCCTCCCACCTATCCTACACAAGCAAATTCAAAGTCCAGTGCAAAGCTATAGTAAAGGTTCACGGGGTCTTTCCGTCTAGCCGCGGATACACTGCATCTTCACAGCGATTTCAATTTCACTGAGTCTCGGGTGGAGACAGCGCCGCCATCGTTACGCCATTCGTGCAGGTCGGAACTTACCCGACAAGGAATTTCGCTACCTTAGGACCGTTATAGTTACGGCCGCCGTTTACCGGGGCTTCGATCAAGAGCTTCGCGTTAGCTAACCCCATCAATTAACCTTCCGGCACCGGGCAGGCGTCACACCCTATACGTCCACTTTCGTGTTTGCAGAGTGCTGTGTTTTTAATAAACAGTCGCAGCGGCCTGGTATCTTCGACCGGCATGAGCTTACGGAGCAAGTCCTTCACCCTCACCGGCGCACCTTCTCCCGAAGTTACGGTGCCATTTTGCCTAGTTCCTTCACCCGAGTTCTCTCAAGCGCCTTGGTATTCTCTACCCAACCACCTGTGTCGGTTTGGGGTACGGTTCCTGGTTACCTGAAGCTTAGAAGCTTTTCTTGGAAGCATGGCATCAACCACTTCGTCATCTAAAAGATGACTCGTCATCAGCTCTCGGCCTTAGAATCCCGGATTTACCTAAGATTCCAGCCTACCACCTTAAACTTGGACAACCAACGCCAAGCTGGCCTAGCCTTCTCCGTCCCTCCATCGCAATAACCAGAAGTACAGGAATATTAACCTGTTTTCCATCGACTACGCTTTTCAGCCTCGCCTTAGGGACCGACTAACCCTGCGTCGATTAACGTTGCGCAGGAAACCTTGGTCTTTCGGCGTGGGTGTTTTTCACACCCATTGTCGTTACTCATGTCAGCATTCGCACTTCTGATACCTCCAGCAAGCTTCTCAACTCACCTTCACAGGCTTACAGAACGCTCCTCTACCGCATCACCCGAAGGTGATACCCGTAGCTTCGGTGTATGGTTTGAGCCCCGTTACATCTTCCGCGCAGGCCGACTCGACTAGTGAGCTATTACGCTTTCTTTAAAGGGTGGCTGCTTCTAAGCCAACCTCCTAGCTGTCTAAGCCTTCCCACATCGTTTCCCACTTAACCATAACTTTGGGACCTTAGCTGACGGTCTGGGTTGTTTCCCTTTTCACGACGGACGTTAGCACCCGCCGTGTGTCTCCCATGCTCGGCACTTGTAGGTATTCGGAGTTTGCATCGGTTTGGTAAGTCGGGATGACCCCCTAGCCGAAACAGTGCTCTACCCCCTACAGTGATACATGAGGCGCTACCTAAATAGCTTTCGAGGAGAACCAGCTATCTCCGAGCTTGATTAGCCTTTCACTCCGATCCACAGGTCATCCGCTAACTTTTCAACGGTAGTCGGTTCGGTCCTCCAGTTAGTGTTACCCAACCTTCAACCTGCCCATGGATAGATCGCCCGGTTTCGGGTCTATTCCCAGCGACTAGACGCCCTATTAAGACTCGCTTTCGCTACGCCTCCCCTATTCGGTTAAGCTCGCCACTGAAAATAAGTCGCTGACCCATTATACAAAAGGTACGCAGTCACCCAACAAAGTGGGCTCCCACTGCTTGTACGCATACGGTTTCAGGATCTATTTCACTCCCCTCTCCGGGGTTCTTTTCGCCTTTCCCTCACGGTACTAGTTCACTATCGGTCAGTCAGTAGTATTTAGCCTTGGAGGATGGTCCCCCCATATTCAGACAAAGTTTCTCGTGCTCCGTCCTACTCGATTTCATGACTAAGAGATTTTCGCGTACAGGGCTATCACCCACTATGGCCGCACTTTCCAGAGCGTTCCGCTAATCTCAAAGCCACTTAAGGGCTAGTCCCCGTTCGCTCGCCACTACTAAGGGAATCTCGGTTGATTTCTTTTCCTCAGGGTACTTAGATGTTTCAGTTCCCCTGGTTCGCCTCTTAAGCCTATGTATTCAGCTTAAGATAACCATCTTATGATGGCTGGGTTCCCCCATTCAGACATCTCCGGATCAAAGTCTGTTTGCCGACTCCCCGAAGCTTTTCGCAGGCTACCACGTCTTTCATCGCCTCTGACTGCCAAGGCATCCACCGTATGCGCTTCTTCACTTGACCATATAACCCCAAGCAATCTGGTTATACTGTGAAGACGACATTCGCCGAAAATTCGATAATACTCAATTTGAGTAACTCACAAATTTTACCTTAGCCTGATCCGTTACCAGTGAAAGTAACGTTCAGTCTATCTTTCTATCACATACCCAAATTTTTAAAGAACGAACTAGTCAAAGACTAGAAATCAACATTCACCATCGCATTGATGGAATGCTCATTTCTAAGCTTTATACAAACAGAAGCAGTAGTGGTGGAGCCAAGCGGGATCGAACCGCTGACCTCCTGCGTGCAAGGCAGGCGCTCTCCCAGCTGAGCTATGGCCCCGTATTTCTACAGGCGTTTCCCACACAAAATTGGTGGGTCTGGGCAGATTCGAACTGCCGACCTCACCCTTATCAGGGGTGCGCTCTAACCAACTGAGCTACAGACCCAATTTCGGGCTGCTTCTTTCGTCTTCTTCAATGAATCAAGCAATTCGTGTGGGAACTTATGGAGCAGCTGATGTCGTCGATTAAGGAGGTGATCCAGCCGCAGGTTCCCCTACGGCTACCTTGTTACGACTTCACCCCAGTCATGAATCACACCGTGGTAACCGTCCTCCCGAAGGTTAGACTAGCTACTTCTGGTGCAACCCACTCCCATGGTGTGACGGGCGGTGTGTACAAGGCCCGGGAACGTATTCACCGCGACATTCTGATTCGCGATTACTAGCGATTCCGACTTCACGCAGTCGAGTTGCAGACTGCGATCCGGACTACGATCGGTTTTGTGGGATTAGCTCCACCTCGCGGCTTGGCAACCCTCTGTACCGACCATTGTAGCACGTGTGTAGCCCAGGCCGTAAGGGCCATGATGACTTGACGTCATCCCCACCTTCCTCCGGTTTGTCACCGGCAGTCTCCTTAGAGTGCCCACCATTACGTGCTGGTAACTAAGGACAAGGGTTGCGCTCGTTACGGGACTTAACCCAACATCTCACGACACGAGCTGACGACAGCCATGCAGCACCTGTCTCAATGTTCCCGAAGGCACCAATCTATCTCTAGAAAGTTCATTGGATGTCAAGGCCTGGTAAGGTTCTTCGCGTTGCTTCGAATTAAACCACATGCTCCACCGCTTGTGCGGGCCCCCGTCAATTCATTTGAGTTTTAACCTTGCGGCCGTACTCCCCAGGCGGTCAACTTAATGCGTTAGCTGCGCCACTAAGAGCTCAAGGCTCCCAACGGCTAGTTGACATCGTTTACGGCGTGGACTACCAGGGTATCTAATCCTGTTTGCTCCCCACGCTTTCGCACCTCAGTGTCAGTATCAGTCCAGGTGGTCGCCTTCGCCACTGGTGTTCCTTCCTATATCTACGCATTTCACCGCTACACAGGAAATTCCACCACCCTCTACCATACTCTAGTCAGTCAGTTTTGAATGCAGTTCCCAGGTTGAGCCCGGGGATTTCACATCCAACTTAACTAACCACCTACGCGCGCTTTACGCCCAGTAATTCCGATTAACGCTTGCACCCTCTGTATTACCGCGGCTGCTGGCACAGAGTTAGCCGGTGCTTATTCTGTCGGTAACGTCAAAATTGCAGAGTATTAATCTACAACCCTTCCTCCCAACTTAAAGTGCTTTACAATCCGAAGACCTTCTTCACACACGCGGCATGGCTGGATCAGGCTTTCGCCCATTGTCCAATATTCCCCACTGCTGCCTCCCGTAGGAGTCTGGACCGTGTCTCAGTTCCAGTGTGACTGATCATCCTCTCAGACCAGTTACGGATCGTCGCCTTGGTGAGCCATTACCCCACCAACTAGCTAATCCGACCTAGGCTCATCTGATAGCGCAAGGCCCGAAGGTCCCCTGCTTTCTCCCGTAGGACGTATGCGGTATTAGCGTCCGTTTCCGAACGTTATCCCCCACTACCAGGCAGATTCCTAGGCATTACTCACCCGTCCGCCGCTCTCAAGAGAAGCAAGCTTCTCTCTACCGCTCGACTTGCATGTGTTAGGCCTGCCGCCAGCGTTCAATCTGAGCCATGATCAAACTCTTCAGTTCAAACATCTTTGGGTTTTTAAGAAACCCTAAACTTGGCTCAGCAATCGTTGGTTACATCTTTGATTTCTCGCGGAGTAACTTGTGATGCTGATAATCTTGTTGACTATCAGTCTGACTCCACAAGCACCCACACGAATTGCTTGATTCAGTTGTTAAAGAGCGGTTGGTTAAGATCTTTCATCTCAACCGAGGCGCGCATTCTACAGCAGCCTCATTTGCTGTCAAGTGATTATTTTCAGAAGTTTTCGAGGATTTCCTCAACAACTTCAACCACTTGCGCTTCCGATCTCTCGTTAGCGGGAGGCGAATTCTACAGCGTTACACGCTGCTGTCAACACCTCTTTTTCTCCGCTTTCGACCGAGAGGATCGAAACGTTAATAGAGCCAAACAACACTGCTCTACCAACTCC
>NZ_JAAQWS010000044.1:0-3501 GCF_012985645.1 Pseudomonas sp. WS 5410
AATGCGGGGTATCCAGGCGGTACCGGAGAATCGATCAATGCAACCGGCATAAGCTTGAGGCGCTCAGGTCGCGTTGGCGCTCAGATTCTGATCTACAACGGCGATAATCAGTTTTGGTTTAGGACATCATTTAACGGCTTCCTCCCCTGGGTGAAGGTCTACCACACCGGGAACACCATCCGCATGGCCGACAACACACTGAGAGCGATCTGATCATGGCAAGAGCAGCAATTAACGTTACTGGTGCTGGGGAAAAGTTCGATTTCGGCTCGTTGGGCGGGACCGAGGTAACCTGTTATCGCAAGGACGTGGGCGTCTACTGCGTCACTGGCACCCTGGGCATGGTCCCATTCCCGCCCATCGATCAGGGCTGGGGCTACGGGCTTCACCCCTCGGACCATCCCGCCGAGGCGAACATCTCGTTTGAGGACGGCCTACTCACGGTCACCGTGACCAAAGAGGGCGAGCCGTACGATCTGAAGGTCATGATCACGCTGCACATCCTGGTGCCGGATATTCCCCCGCAGGAAGAGCTGCCGTCGCCGGAGCTTGATCCTGTGGTGGCTGCACAAACCCAGATCGCGCACTTGCGAGCCGAGGCGGATTACGCAATCGCGCCACTTCAGGACGCCGTCGATATCGATGAAGGGACCGAGGCAGAGTTGGCGACCCTCAAGGCCTGGAAGAAATACCGCGTGGCCCTGAACCGCGTGCCTGATCAGGAAGGCTACCCGCTCGCTATTGATTGGCCCGCCGCGCCGTAGCATCGGCGCCGTAGTCGACCACACCCGCCATTGAGCGGGTTTATTTTTGCCAGGAGAGAGCTATGCCAATCACCGAGCAGCAGTTGCTGCGGATTCTCCCGAACGCCGGCCGCCAAGCCGGCGTTTTTGTTCCTGTGCTGAACACGGCCATGAGCAAATACGGAATTGTCACCATTGCTCGCATTGCGGCGTTCATCGCCCAGGTCGGGCATGAGTCGGGCCAGTTGCGCTATGTGCGGGAGATCTGGGGCCCCACGGCGCAGCAGGCCGGATATGAAGGCCGTGCTGACCTGGGCAACACCGTTAAAGGGGATGGCTCAAAGTACCGTGGCCGGGGGCTTGTCCAGATCACTGGCCGGGCCAATTGCGCGGCGTGCGGTGAGGCCTTGGGCCTGGACCTGATCAATCAGCCTGAGCTTCTGGAGCAGCCGCAGCACGCTGCAATGTCGGCGGCTTGGTTCTGGTCGACGAAAGGCCTGAACACCCTGGCAGACAAGGGGGAGTTCGTGAAGATCACCCGCCGGATCAATGGCGGCACCAATGGGATGGCCGACCGCCAGGCGCTGTACACCCAGGCGCTGAAGGTGCTGGCATGAGCGAAATAAAAACGATCTCCCGCGTCCTGGGGCAGGCGGCCGACGGCTCGCTGTGGTTCTTCTGCAATGGCTGCGATCTTCCGCATAGCCTGAATGTAGGGACTGGCCCCGGCCCACGCTGGGGCTACAACGGTAATGCCGAGGAGCCAACTTTCACGCCTTCTGTGCTATCGCGCTATGGGATGCATGGAAAGGATGTTGTCTGCCACTCATTCGTCACCGATGGGCGAATCCAGTACCTGGGCGACTGCACGCACGCTCTGGCTGGCCAGACGCTCGATCTGCCGAATTGGGAGGAGTCATGGGCGAATTGGTGACGCAGTACAAGGTGGCGCTGATCTTTCTAGCCAGCGTATTGCTGATCGGCGTTGGTGCTGGTGGCGCCTGGCAGGTTCAAGACTGGCGCTACGGAAAGCAACTGGCAGAAATCGGTAAAGCCCAGGCGCTCGCAATTACTGCGGCAGGCGAAAAGGCCCGCCAAGAAGAACAGCGCCGCCAGTCGGCGGTGAACAAGGAGGCAAGCAATGCGCGAGAACAGAACAAGGCTGCAGCTGTGGATGCTGGCTCCGCTGATGCTGCTGGCGGCCGGCTGCACGTCGAGGCCGGTAAGTTTGCCGCCACAGCCTGCAGCGATCCCGGATCTGCCCAGCGAGGCGCGTCAGCCACCCGCGCCGCAATGGTGCTCTCCGAATTGTTCCAGCGGGCTGACAAGAGAGCGGGGGAGCTGGCAGCAGCGTATGACCGAGCCAGAATAGCGGGAATGACTTGCGAGCGGAGTTATGACGACATCAGACCCAAGGCGGAATGAAAAATCCCGGCACTTGGCCGGGATTAAATTGCAGCGTTAGGCATCACATTTCAGCTTGTGCTGATCCCACCGTTTCGCAAGCAATTCAAGCTCTTGAAAAAGGGTATCGATTTGATTTTGTCGCCTGAGTTCCATGACAAAAGCCTTCATAGCTCGCCAGTCCCGCATGACCTGGCTGTACACTGCTCGCTTGTAGATACTTTCATCAAGCGCCCCTTCGCGTATGCCAAGGGCAATAAATTCATAATTATTTATTATCGATAGGATGTGGCTGCGCGCTTCATCCTGAACCTTGTCGCGTGCCGCTAAAGCGGTGAAATCGCCGCCATTGTTGTGAATCATACCCACAGCTTTTTTTGACTCTATCAGGTTCATATCTGTTCGCTGCGTGAGCAGCAAATCGATGGTGGCCCTCTGCCTTGAAAGCTTTTCGTTATGGGCAATAGACTGACGAGAAAGCCGTCCATTGATAATAATTGTGAGAACGGCGGCCCCTGCCCCTAGCAGGATTACCGCCGTTTGAACCCAAAACCCGATTGTTTCACCTAGGATTTTGAGTGGCTGCTCTACGGCAACTGGATCCATTCAATAATCTTCCCATCCATCCTTTATGAGGTTTTTCATCATTACTTTCCTCCTGAGCGGTGCATTCCATGGCAAACAACATCTTCACTGATATTACACCAGTGAGACGCCTCAAACAGCTGTCGCGACACGTTTTGCGCATAAGCGAGAACGTGTCGCGACAGATGGTAGATCAAAGATTGGGGAATTGAATTGAGATATCAACCCTATGCCATGTAAGAGAATGCTTACAAGATGTGGACTGGTACTGGTCTCGCTGCGGGCGTGCCAGGCGTATGTCAGGGCAATTGCTCCTGCTTCCGCTCCTGCAGCAGACGCTGGTTCTCCCTGAACAGGTAGTCGCACTGGCTGGAAACAAGCGACAAGCTGCGCACTTTGGTCCCTAGCACCGTTGTTTCCTCTTGCAGCCTGGCTATCTCCTCGAGCGCCTTCCTTAGCGATTCCTCCGCCTGAGCTTTGCCGGTGGCCAGATCGTCGCTCAGTTGGACCAGGCCGTGCACATTCGCCCGGGCCTTGCGCAACTGGTGGTAGAGGGTGCTGATCTCATCCTCCAGCAGAGAGCAGTGGTGCTTGTGCATTTCGAGAGGCGTGGGGCATCCCAGCCACTCGCAGGTGTCTTCATCGATGTTCATGGTGGGTCAATCCGAATGCTGTATGTGCATACAGTAATCGAGGTTTGCAGGTTGTGCGATGTGAGGCGACGAGCTGTAGGGGATTTTGGTTTGGTGTTCGGTCGGCAGGACGCCGG
>NZ_JAAQWS010000045.1:0-2553 GCF_012985645.1 Pseudomonas sp. WS 5410
AGTACTGGATGCATCTGCAGGATATCGCGGCCGCTTAATTAACTGGCCTCATGGGCCTTCACTTCACTGCCCGCTTTCCAGTCGGGAAACCTGTCGTGCCAGCTGCATTAACATGGTCATAGCTGTTTCCTTGCGTATTGGGCGCTCTCCGCTTCCTCGCTCACTGACTCGCTGCGCTCGGTCGTTCGGGTAAAGCCTGGGGTGCCTAATGAGCAAAAGGCCAGCAAAAGGCCAGGAACCGTAAAAAGGCCGCGTTGCTGGCGTTTTTCCATAGGCTCCGCCCCCCTGACGAGCATCACAAAAATCGACGCTCAAGTCAGAGGTGGCGAAACCCGACAGGACTATAAAGATACCAGGCGTTTCCCCCTGGAAGCTCCCTCGTGCGCTCTCCTGTTCCGACCCTGCCGCTTACCGGATACCTGTCCGCCTTTCTCCCTTCGGGAAGCGTGGCGCTTTCTCATAGCTCACGCTGTAGGTATCTCAGTTCGGTGTAGGTCGTTCGCTCCAAGCTGGGCTGTGTGCACGAACCCCCCGTTCAGCCCGACCGCTGCGCCTTATCCGGTAACTATCGTCTTGAGTCCAACCCGGTAAGACACGACTTATCGCCACTGGCAGCAGCCACTGGTAACAGGATTAGCAGAGCGAGGTATGTAGGCGGTGCTACAGAGTTCTTGAAGTGGTGGCCTAACTACGGCTACACTAGAAGAACAGTATTTGGTATCTGCGCTCTGCTGAAGCCAGTTACCTTCGGAAAAAGAGTTGGTAGCTCTTGATCCGGCAAACAAACCACCGCTGGTAGCGGTGGTTTTTTTGTTTGCAAGCAGCAGATTACGCGCAGAAAAAAAGGATCTCAAGAAGATCCTTTGATCTTTTCTACGGGGTCTGACGCTCAGTGGAACGAAAACTCACGTTAAGGGATTTTGGTCATGAGATTATCAAAAAGGATCTTCACCTAGATCCTTTTAAATTAAAAATGAAGTTTTAAATCAATCTAAAGTATATATGAGTAAACTTGGTCTGACAGTTATTATTTACCCACCACTTTGGTAATTTCGCCTTTCACGTAATGCACAAATTCTTCCAGCTGATCCGCACGGCTGGCCAGACGATCTTCTTCCTGGCCCAGATACGCCTGACGCGCTTCCAGAATCACCGGCTGATACTGCGCCGGCAGACGTTCCATGGCCCAATCCGCCGCCACATCTTTCGGCGCAATTTTGCCGGTCACCGCGCTATACCAAATACGGCTCAGGGTCAGCACCACGTTGCGTTCATCACCCGCCCAATCCGGCGGGCTGTTCCACAGGGTCAGGGTTTCGTTCAGCGCTTCAAACAGGTCCTGTTCCGGCACCGGATCAAACAGTTCTTCCGCTGCCGGACCAACCAGCGCCACGCTATGTTCACGCGCTTTGGTCAGCAGAATGGCCAGATCGATATCAATGGTCGCCGGTTCAAAAATGCCGGCCAGAATATCGTTACGCTGCCATTCGCCAAACTGCAGCTCACGTTTCGCCGGATAACGCCACGGAATAATGTCATCATGCACCACGATGGTCACTTCCACCGCACGCAGAATTTCGCTTTCACCCGGGCTCGCGCTGGTTTCCAGCAGATCGTTAATCAGCGCACGACGGGTGGTTTCATCCAGACGCACGGTCACGGTCACCAGCAGATCAATATCGCTATGCGGTTTCAGGCCGCCATCCACCGCGCTGCCATACAGATGCACGGCCAGCAGGGTCGGTTCCAGATGACGTTCAATCACGCCCACCACTTCAGACAGCTGGGTGCTCACTTCCGCAATCACCGCTTCACGCATAATGTTCAGTTTGGTTTTCGGACGGCTGCCCTGCTGGGTCACATCGTTGCTGCTCCACAGCATCAGGCAACGGCCCACCGCATAACGCGCCTGCTGTTTGCTCGCACGCGGCATGCTCTGCACGCCAAAAAAGCAATCATAGCACGCCATAAACACCGCCACCGCACCATTACCGCCGCTACGTTCGGTCAGGGTACGGCTCCAATTACGGCTACGCATACTCTTCCTTTTTCAATATTATTGAAGCATTTATCAGGGTTATTGTCTCATGAGCGGATACATATTTGAATGTATTTAGAAAAATAAACAAATAGGGGTTCCGCGCACATTTCCCCGAAAAGTGCCACCTAAATTGTAAGCGTTAATATTTTGTTAAAATTCGCGTTAAATTTTTGTTAAATCAGCTCATTTTTTAACCAATAGGCCGAAATCGGCAAAATCCCTTATAAATCAAAAGAATAGACCGAGATAGGGTTGAGTGGCCGCTACAGGGCGCTCCCATTCGCCATTCAGGCTGCGCAACTGTTGGGAAGGGCGTTTCGGTGCGGGCCTCTTCGCTATTACGCCAGCTGGCGAAAGGGGGATGTGCTGCAAGGCGATTAAGTTGGGTAACGCCAGGGTTTTCCCAGTCACGACGTTGTAAAACGACGGCCAGTGAGCGCGACGTAATACGACTCACTATAGGGCGAATTGAGTGAAGGCCGTCAAGGCCTAGGCGCGCCGGATCCCCCGGG
>NZ_JAAQWS010000046.1:0-1462 GCF_012985645.1 Pseudomonas sp. WS 5410
GTCACGCCGATCAGGCGGTGCTGGCAGTCGTAGCGGTATTCGGTGACTAACTGCTGCGCGCGGCCACGGCGTTCGCGTATGAGGTTTCCGAAGGCGTCGTAGTCGTAATGCCGGTCGCCTTGCAGTAACAGGCGGTTGCCGACGACGATGCCGGGGCCTGGGCGGTCTTGCATCAGCAGGTTGTTCGCCGGGTCGTGGGCGAAGCGTTCGGTGGGATCCTGGGAGTGGTCGGCGCGGGTCAGGCGGTCGAGGGGGTCGTAGTGGTAGTCGTGCTGGCCCTTGCGGGTGTCGAGCAGGCGGGTGAGGTTGCCGCTGTTGTCGTAGGTGTAGCGGCGAAGGCCGTGGCGGTGTTCGTGTTGGGCCAGGCGGCCCTGGTCGTCGTAGTGGTAGTGGCTCAGCAGTTGGCCTTGCTGGCGCTGGTGTTCGCGGCCTGCTTTGAACAGGTGCGAGCTGAGTGTCCGGCCATTCAGGTCGATAGTGGCAAGGTGGCCGCCCTTGTCGTGGTTGAAGGTCAGGCGGTTGTTGTCCGGCAGGCGCAGGGTTTCGAGCTGGCCGCAGTGGTCGTAGCCATAACGCAGGGTGCCCCAGCCTTGGTGCTCGGCGGTCAGGCGGCTTTGCGGGTCGTATTCGTAATGCAGCGGCCAGTGGCCGTCGTCGACGCTAAGCAGATTGCCGAGGCGGTCGTAGGTGTAATCCACGGTGCTGCCATCGGGCAGGTTTTTTCGGACGAGGCGGCCGGCGTTATCGCGCTGGTAGGTGGTAACCAACTGACGGTCATCGTCGCCAAACTCGGTTTTTTCCTGCAGGTGGCCGTTGAGGTCGTAGACGTAGGCGGTGCGTTGGCCGTCGAAGCCGGTTTCCTGCTGGATCAGGCCGTTAGCGTGGTACTCCAGTTGATAGCGCTCACCTGCCTCGTTTTCGATCTCGGTCAGTAGCAGGCGGGTGTTGTCGTAGCGGTACTTGAGTTGAGAGCCATCGGGGTTGATCCGGCGACTGATCAGGTGCAAGCCATCGGCATATTCATACCGGGTCACACGCCCCAGTTCATCGCGCTCGGCGGTGATTTTTCCGTAGGGGTTGTAGCTCAATTCGCGGGTGGCGCCGCCTGGCATTACCACCTTGATCAGCCGGCCCACCGCGTCCCAGTGATACTGGGTCAGCGCGCCATGTTCATCCTCGCGGGCAATCTGCCGGCCCAGGTCGTCATAGCGATAACGCCGTACGCCGCCATTGGGCAGTTGTTCCCCAATCAACTGGCCAAGATCGTTCCACGTCAGGCGCTGACAGCTGTGGTCCGGGTACCAAACCGCTAAAAGCTGGCCACGCTTGTCATAGCTGTACTCGGTGACATTGCCGGCTGGATCAGTCTGGCGCGTGATCGCGCCCTGATCATTACGCTGGTACTTCCAGACCGCCTCACCCCGGCGCATGACCCGTACGAAGCCATCCTCATACTCGTAGG
>NZ_JAAQWS010000047.1:0-1357 GCF_012985645.1 Pseudomonas sp. WS 5410
TGGGCACCATGTACTCCGGCAGGTCGCCCTTGAGCTGACGCTTGCACGCCTCACGCAGCGCCTGTTCATCGCTGACCGCTTGCACGGCAACCACGTACGCCACCAACTGCGAATGGCCAGCGACGTCCCGCACCACCACGGCGGCTTCGCGCACTTGCGGTTGCTCCAACAGCCGCGCCTCGATTTCCCCCAGTTCGATCCGCAACCCACGGATTTTTACCTGGTGATCCACGCGGCCGATGTACTCGATCACCCCGTCCGCGCGGTAGCGCGCCAGGTCGCCGGTGCGGTACAGGCGCGTACCGGGAGCGCCAAATGGATCGGGCAGGAAGCGTTCGGCGGTGAGTGCCGGGCGCTGGAAGTAACCCCGCGCCAGGCCATCGCCGCCAATCAACAATTCACCCGCCACCCCGACCGGCACCGGCGCCAGGTTATCGTCGAGGATATACAGGCTGGTATTGGCAATCGGCCCGCCCAGCCACGGCTGCGGCTGAGTTGGCGTGAGCGGGTACTGCGCCGACCAGATGGTGGTCTCGGTCGGCCCGTAGAGGTTCCACACCTGGGGCGAAAGCGCCAAAAGGCGGGTCGCCAGTTCCAGGGGCAGCGCCTCACCGCCGCACAGCAGTTTGCAGCCCTTGAGCTCATCGGCCTGCGGGTGATCGAGCAGCATGCGCCAGGTCGAGGGCGTGGACTGCAACACGCTGATGCGCTGCTGTTTGACCAGGGCAAGCAAGGCTTGCGGGTCGAGGTTGATGTCCTGTCCGGTCAGCACCAGGGTTGCGCCAGCCAACAGTGGCCCATAGATTTCCAGGCCGAAAATATCGAACGAAAAGGTGGTCAGCGACAGCAGCCGGTCATTGGCATCCAGGCCCGGCTGGCGGGCCATGCTGCACACAAAGTTGGTCAGGGCGCCATGGCGCACCATCACGCCTTTGGGCTTGCCGGTGGAGCCGGAGGTGTAGATCACGTAGGCCAGGTGTTCGGCCGTGGTGCGCGGCAGCGGGTTTTCGCAGCTGTAGCCATCGAGCCACGCATCCGGTTGGTCCAGGGCCAGGGCACTGACCCCGGCCGGGATCGGCAAGCGCGCCAGCAACGGTGCCTGGGTCAGCAGCAGGGCCAGGCCGCTGTCTTGCATCATGTAGGCCAGGCGTTCCTCGGGGTACGCCGGGTCCAGTGGCACATAGGCGCCACCGGCCTTGAGAATCGCCAGCAGCCCGACCACCAGGTCAACGCTGCGTTGCACCGCAATTCCCACCAGTACATCAGGGCCGACACCGGCCGCGATCAGGCGATGGGCCAGGCGGTTGGCCTGCTGGTTGAGTCGGGCAAAGGTCAATGACTGGGTGTCGAAGACCAA
>NZ_JAAQWS010000048.1:0-1271 GCF_012985645.1 Pseudomonas sp. WS 5410
TGGACTACCCCCGTTTCCGTAGACATTTTCCAGCCTCAAAGTGAGGCACTTTCAAAGGCCTCAGGACTGACGCCGCCCAGGTGACTGTGACGACGCGTTCGGTTGTAAAACGCCTCAATGTAATCGAATACGTCGGCACGGGCCATGTCCCGGGTTTTGTAGATCCTCTTGCGGATGCGTTCTTTTTTCAGGCTACTGAAAAAAGACTCAGCCACGGCATTGTCCCAGCAGTTTCCTCGGCGGCTCATACTCGGCTCGAGGTGGTTGGCCAGACAAAAACGTTTCCAGTCATCGCTACCATATTGGCTACCCTGGTCCGAATGCACGATGACTCTGGTTTTGGGTTTACGGCGCCATACCGCCATGAGCAGCGCGTCCAGCGCCAGCTCCTTGCCTAGCGTTGGCTTCATTGACCAGCCGACCACCTTGCGAGCGTAGAGATCCAGTACTACAGCCAGATATAGCCATCCCTGCCACGTTCGGATGTAAGTGATATCGGTCACCCAAGCCTTATTAGGGGCATCGACAGTGAAGGCCCGGTTAAGTCGATTGGGGGCAATGATCGATGGTCTGCCTTTGATTGCGCGCGGGGCTTTATATCCTCTGAGCGCCTTGATTTTATTGGTGCGCATCAGTGCCGCGACACGGTGCTTGCCGCAACTTTCTCCAGCCTCGCGCAAGTCAGCAAACACCCGCCGTGCGCCATACACACCTCGACTGGCCGCATAGGAGTCGCGGATCAGCCCTAACAGCCGATCATTCTCTTTTTCGCGGTCAGAAACAGGCTTGTGTAGCCATTGATAGAACCCGGCACGAGCAACTTGCAAAACCCGGCACAGCGTAGTGATCGCGTATTGATGCCGATGCTCGTTCATAAAGCGGTATTTCACTCGGGTTCCCTGGCGAAGTACCGCGCTGCTTTTTTTAATATGTCGCGCTCTTCTTCCAAGCGTCGCATTTGGGCTCGCAGCCGCAAAATCTCACTTTTGGCTTCGAGCAACTCGCTGGCCTGTTTCTCGGTTTTGTCAGGCGTCACGGCTTTGACCCATTTGTAGAGGCTGTGGGTCGAAACGCCGAGGCGCTCGGCTGTTTCCGCAACGGAGTATCCGCGTTCAATAACCTGCCTCACGGCTTCTGCCTTGAATTCCGGCGTGAATCGTTGGGTGCTCATAAACTTCCTCCTATGCTCAAAGCATAGGCTGGAGATGTCTACGATGCCGGGGGCAGTCCAAGCATAGGCTGGAGATGTCTACGATGCCGGGGGCAGTCCA
>NZ_JAAQWS010000049.1:0-1185 GCF_012985645.1 Pseudomonas sp. WS 5410
AGGGCAGCCTTGGCGCGCACGATGGCGGCGGAGTCGTTGGCGGTGACGGCGCGGGCTTCGATGGCAGCGGCAGCGCCGGCACCGTCGAGGCGGTCCATGTTGGCTTCGGTGGCGTGGCCGGCGTTGGTACCACGGATGACCGCTGCACCGGTGTCTTCGTTGTCGACTTCGTCCCAACTCAGCATGAAATACTCCTTCCTGGTCTGTTCTGGCGGCGTATGAAACCGTCCAGAAAACTCGATAATTACCGGCTTCGCACACTATGTAGTGGTCGCCTGCCTGGGTGGGCACACTATATGGTGTGTCGGAAAGTTGGTCAACGCACAAGATGTGCGGTCTTCGGTCGCTGCCCGGCGCAAGATCGGCTATAACGCCTGGGTTTACTGGCCACACTCGGAATCTCAAGGGAATGAAAAATCTACTGATCCGCCCAGCGACCCCAGAAGACGCCGAGAGCATCTTCCTGGTGCATAAAAACTCCGTCGAAAACCTGTGCAATGCCGACTACGGTCCCGAGCAGATTGCCATGTGGCTCGACGGTCGCTCACCTGAGACCTACCGCTCGGCCATCGACGCGGGCAACCTGTGGTTGGCTTGCAACGACAGGCTCCAGGGCTTCGTGGAGATCGACGGCCATGAAGTCAGCAAGTTGTTTATTCGCGGGGAGGCAGCCGGGCAGGGGCTTGGTGCGCGTCTGCTGGCCGAGGCTTTGCAGCGCATCGCCGCAGCTGGGCATGACAGGGCCTATCTGGAGGCGACCCTGACCGCCGAAAAATTCTATGCCTCGCATGGCTTCCGCAAGATTGGCGAGGGAACATTCAGCCGGGGCAATAGCCCGGTGTCCATTGAGATCATCAAGATGGAGCGGGCTTTGTAGTTCGGTGCTCTACCAGTTGCTTCTTGCTGGTCTTGCAAGGCTGCCTGCGTCTGCTCTGGAAGATCGGAACAACACTGTGGGTTCTTCGGGGGGCATATCCGTTTTTTGTATGACGGCGGCTATTGGTTCCGCCCTTACGGCGGGTCACTTTTGGAAAAGAGCCCCAAAAGTAACCAAAAGGGCTCTTGCCCCACCACTCGGTGCCTCGCCCAGGCTCGGCATGCCCGCAGTCAGGCATTGCTCCGTGGGCCCGCCGCGATCGGCCATCCATGGCCGTGTCGCGGCTACCCCGGCATCCATGCCGGGGT
>NZ_JAAQWS010000004.1:0-330957 GCF_012985645.1 Pseudomonas sp. WS 5410
CATGGCCGATGCATTCCTTATCGGCGCTTTGGTGAAGGGGTGGGGCGAAGTCTCCCACGGTCTGTACTGGCTAGAGTCAGATGCTGGCTTTTAGTCCCACCACCCCTACAAGTCTAACCATACAAGCGGGCTTGCTCGCGAAGGCAGTGTGTCAGTCAGCGCATTTATTGACTGGCACACCGCCTTCGCAAGCAAGCCCGCTCCCACATTCTTTGTCCGGGTTTATTCTTTGATGAATTTTCCGGTCACATAGGCCGAATAGTCCGGTAACACGGTCTCTACTTTCCCTTGTTCCTTAAGAAACTTCGCCGTCTCCCCAATGGCCTTGGCTGTCCCACCATTGAGCAAGGCGTCGGTTCGCTGCGCCTGTGCATCGGGGAAGGTGCTGCCTTCCAGCAGTTCGGGGATGTCTGCGGCGTTTGCGCCGGTCAACCGGGCGATCTTTTGCACCGGGCCGGAATCCACCGTCCAGCTGCTTTTATTGGCTGCATAGTCGGCAAACGAATCCAGGGTGATCTTGGCAAACTTGGCCACGACCTCCGGATGTTTCTCGGCAAAGTCCTTGCGCACTACCCACACCTCGAACGTCGGCGCGCCCCATTGGCCCACCTCGGTAGCGTCGGTCAACGTCTTGCCGGTCTTGCGGATTTCTCCCAGGGCCGGCGACCAGACAAAGGCGCCGTCGATATCCCCGCGTTTCCAGGCTGCGGCAATTTGCGCCGGTTGCAGGTTCACCACTTTCACCTGGCGGGTGTCCAGGCCCCAGTGTTTCAAGGCCCCGAGCAGGCTGTAGTGGGATGTGGAGACAAAAGGAGTGGCAATGGTTTTGCCGATCAGGTCCTTGGGTGCGTCAATTTGGCTACCGTTACGTACTACCAAAGCTTCAGAACTATTGATTTGAGCCGATACGATGAACGCCACAATGGGTAGATTACGGGATGCGGCGGCCGCCAACGGGCTGGAGCCGAGATTGCCGATCTGCACATCGCCTGAGGCAATCGCGGTGATGACTTCCGGGCCACTGTTGAAGCGGCGCCAGTCGATTTTCTCGCCAATGGCTTGTTCGTAAAGGCCATCGGCCTGGGGCACTTTGCTCGGATCGATGCCGGTCTGGTAGCCGATGGTGAGGTTGGCTGCCTGCACGCCAATAGAAAGTGTAAGTGATAGTAAAACTGTAACAAATTGACTAGAGGATGCGCGTTTGGCCATGATGGCGTCGCCTTTTTGATCGTGAGTGACGTGTGCGGGATTCTGCTCACACTAAACGATCTAAAAAATGGCCAACAAATACCCTTTAGGAATTAGCTTATGGAGCGATACCCCACTGCGGGCTGGTTGCTCCATGGAAGGTGTTATTCCTGAATGGTATGAAAAAGGATGAAATAATTCTTTTTGGGTGTATGAAAAACTCATTACCCTGCAAGGACCAAATCAACTGCGGTTAGACGAAAGTAGTAGACACACAAGGTTACGATTGACTTGTCAGTCACTATCTGGCGCTAATCGCGCATCTGTGGATCGAGGGCGTCAGACCCGAGACCAAAGAACTACAAAAATTAGAAACGAGAGGAGCGGTACATGAAGAAGTCCACATTGGCGTTCGCCATCGCGGCTGGGGTTTTGGCTCAGCAAGCAGGCGCCGCTGGTTTTGTTGAAGACACCAAGGCATCCGTCAGTTCTCGGACCCTGTATTTTGATAACGATCAACGCGAAGGCGGTGCAGACCAGCGCGAAACGGCTACTGGCCTGAAGTTCAACGTCCAGTCTGGTTTCACTGAGGGCACAGTTGGCTTTGGTATCGATGCCCAGGCATTGGTCGGCTTTCACCTGGACGGTGGCCGTGGTCACCACCCAGACAGCAACTCCTTTGTTCCAAGCGACACCGACGGTTCGGCCGTGAGCAGTTGGAGCAGCGCAAGCGCCAACGTAAAAGCTCGCTTCTCCAAGACCGAAGCCCACCTGGGTGGCGCTCTGGCGCCAAACCTGCCGGTCGTGATCGCAAGCGATGGTCGTCTGCTGCCACAAACCTTTGACGGTGGCACTATCACCTCCAAAGAAATCGACAATGTAACGTTCAACGCCGGTCAGCTTGAGCACGCTACCGGGCGTGCTTCGACCAACAGCACGGGCCTGTCTGTTGCCGGTGCTAGTCAGGAAAGCAACCAGTTCCGTTATGGTGGTGCTGACTGGAAGGTCACCAAAGACCTGACCCTGCAGTACTACTACGCCAACCTGGAAGACTTCTATAAGCAGCACTTCCTGGGTCTGGTTCACGTCTACCCGATCACCGAAGGCCAGTCGTTCAAAACCGACGTGCGCTACTTCGATAGCAGCTCCGACGGTAAGAACGGTCAGGCTGGCTACCAGTTCAACAACAATGGTGGTTACGCGAAGGATGCTGGCGAGGTTAATAACAAAACCTGGAGCGCCATGTTCACCTACTCCCTGGGTGGCAGCGCGTTCATGGTCGGTCACCAGCGTGTCAACGATGACGGCGGTTTCGTTTGGTTGAACCAGGGCGGTGTGGTTGACGGCAATGGCCGTAACGAAGGTGCCGGGGGTTCCAGTTTCTACCTCTTCACCGACAGCATGATCAACTCCTTCGTGCGTGCGGGTGAAAACACCACCTTCGGCCAGTACTCCTATGACTTCGCAGCATTGGGCGTTCCAGGTTTGAAAACCTCGATTGCTTACCTGCATGGCGACAACATCAAAGCCAAGAACGGTGGCAGCGATCAGTCCGAGTGGGAACGCGATATGCGTGTCGACTACACCATTCAACAGGGCGCGCTGAAAGGTTTCGGTACTACGCTGCGTCATGGTGTCTACCGCGGTAGCGGTACCGGCATTCAGGATCAGGATCAGACTCGTCTGATCTTTAACTACACTTACAGCTTCCTGTAAGCCAAGTTAAGAAAAAAACCTCGCGATAAACGCGAGGTTTTTTTTTGCTCGTTTTGCACAAGTCAGGCTCACCCCCGCAAGCCCTTCCTGAATCCCTCTTTTTTACAGCGTCTCAAGGCCTTCTCGAACCTTGGGTGCATGTTGGTCTACGCCTCCGCCGCGGTCCAGTGAACAGACTTTTAATATTCCTTTATCGTCTAAATAAATTGATATTTATTCTTTTTAAAAATCCTTCAGCGCAGGCACAGTGGTTCCCATAAGCACTCATCAGGAGCCACACCATGAGCCTCAGACTGGGCGATATCGCCCCCGACTTTGAACAGGATTCCAGCGCTGGCAAGATTCGTTTCCACGAGTGGCTGGGCGACAGCTGGGGTGTGTTGTTTTCCCACCCGGCGGACTTCACCCCGGTGTGCACCACCGAGCTGGGTTTTACCGCCAAGCTCAAGGACGAGTTCGCCAACCGTGGGGTCAAGGCCATTGCCCTGTCGGTGGATCCGGTGGACTCCCACCACAAGTGGATCGAGGACATCAACGAGACCCAGCACACCGTCGTCAACTTCCCGATCCTGGCCGATGCCGACCGCAAGGTCTCGGACCTGTACGACCTGATCCATCCCAATGCCAATGACACGCTTACTGTGCGTTCGCTGTTCGTGATCGACCCGAACAAAAAGATTCGCCTGACCATCACCTACCCGGCCAGCACCGGGCGTAACTTCCATGAAATCCTGCGGGTCATTGACTCGCTGCAGCTGACCGACAACTACAAGGTCGCGACGCCGGCCAACTGGCAGGACGGTGATGAGGTGGTGATCGTGCCTTCGCTCAAGGATGAGGACGAGATCAAGAAACGCTTTCCCAAGGGCTATCGTGCGGTTAAGCCCTATCTGCGGCTGACCCCACAGCCCAACCGGTAACCCGAATCCAATGTGGGAGCGGGCTTGCTCGCGAATGCGGTGGTTCAGCAAGAAATGTGCTGACTGATACGCCGCAATCGCGAGCAAGCCCGCTCCCACAAGTTAATCGCATTTCAGGACTCACATAGCAGGGGTTTTCAGGCCGTTTCGACGGCCTTTTTTTTCGCCCGCCGAATGCTCTTTCTCATATGCAATTTAAGAATAAACAAATGAATAAATAAGATTTATAGATATATAAATCTGCTGATATGGTCTGTTCCATCTTGGCGCCATCGCTGCACTGCGAACCGCCGACACTTGCTCAAGGAAACTCCAGATGCTGGTCGTAACACTTGGTGGCAGTCCCAGTCAGCGTTCCCGCTCCGGGGTCTTGCTGGATCATTCCCGGCGCTGGTTGCAGCAGCAAGGCGTGGAAGTGGTGAGTTATCAGGTGCGGGACTTCCCGGCCGAAGATTTGCTGTATGCCCGCTTTGACAGCCCGAAGGTGCTCGACCTGCTGGCCCAAGTGGCCAATGCCGATGGTCTGGTGATTGCCACGCCGGTGTACAAGGCCTCGTTTTCCGGCGCGTTGAAAACCGTCCTCGACCTGCTGCCGGAACGGGCCCTGGCCCACAAAGTGGTGTTGCCCATGGCCACCGGCGGCAGCATTGCCCACATGCTGGCAGTGGATTACGCCTTGAAACCGGTGCTGTCGGCGCTGAAAGCTCAGGAGCTGCTGCATGGGATTTTTGCCGAAGACAGCCAAATTGCCTACGGCGAAGGCAGTGCCCAGGCGCAGTTGGTGCCGATCCTTGAACAACGCTTGAGCGAAGCCCTGGAGCAGTTCTACAGCGCCATGGCTCGCCGCCCGCAACCGCTGGACCCCCATGTGTTGAATGAACGTTTGTTGAGTGCTCGCTGGAGCATCTAAGCCGAACCCGAATACCAGAAACCCTCACCTTACTCAGCCGCCAACGGCCAAGCAGGTGCAGCCACAACCCTCATCGTCAATTTGGAGAGCGCCATGCGCACTGTCATCTTGCGTCGGGGCCTGGTCGCACTGTTTGCTGCGGCTGTGTCCTTCGGCGCCATTGTTCAAGCCCAAGCCGCAGAAACCCTGCGGATCGGTTATCAGAAGTACGGCACCCTGGTGCTGCTCAAAGCCAAGGGCACCCTGGAAAAACGCCTGGCGGACCAGGGCGTGAACGTGCAGTGGACCGAATTTCCCGGCGGCCCGCAGTTGCTTGAAGGGCTGAATGTGGGCTCCATCGACTTTGGCGTCACCGGCGAGACTCCGCCGGTGTTCGCCCAGGCCGCCGGTGCCGATCTGCTCTATGTGGCCTACGAACCGCCAGCGCCGACCAGCGAAGCCATCCTGGTACCCAAGGACTCGCCGATCACATCGGTGGCCGAGCTCAAGGGCAAGAAAGTCGTGCTCAATAAGGGCTCCAACGTGCATTACCTGCTGGTGCGCGCCCTGGAAGACGCGGGCCTGAAATACACCGACGTACAGACCGTGTTCCTGCCACCCGCCGACGCCCGTGCCGCCTTCGAGCGTGGCAGTGTCGACGCCTGGGTCATCTGGGACCCGTACCAGGCGGCTGCCGAGAAGCAACTGCAAGCCCGCACCCTGCGTGACGCCACCGGCATTGCCGATAACCACCAGTTCTACCTGGCCACCAAGCCTTACACCGAAAAACACCCCGAGGTGATCAAGGCGCTGATTGAGGAAGTGCGCGCCGTGGGCGAATGGTCCAAGGCCAACCCCCAGGAAGTCACTGAGCAAGTCGCACCGCTGCTCGGCCTGCCGGCTGACATCACCCTGACTTCGGTGAAGCGCCAAGGCTACGGCGCGCTGTTCCTGACCCCGGCAGTGGTCGCCGCCCAGCAGAAAATCGCCGACAGCTTCTACCAACTCAAATTGATTCCCAAGCCCTTGAGCATCAAGGACGTGATCTGGACGCCACCTGCGAGCGTTGCCAAAGCGCCGTAATCCGATTTCTTCAGGAGACAACTCCATGAGCCTCACTATTTTCTGGTTCCTGCCTACCCATGGCGACGGCCATTATCTGGGCACCGCTGAAGGCGCTCGCGCCGTGGATCACGGTTATCTGCAACAGGTGGCCCAGGCCGCTGATCGCCTGGGCTTTGGCGGGGTGTTGATCCCTACCGGACGCTCCTGCGAAGACTCGTGGCTGGTGGCCGCCTCGTTGATCCCGGTGACCCAGCGTTTGAAGTTTCTTGTCGCTCTGCGCCCCGGGATCATTTCCCCGACGGTGGCGGCGCGGCAGGCGGCGACCCTGGACCGGCTGTCCGGTGGCCGGGCGCTGTTCAACCTGGTGACCGGCGGTGATCCGGAGGAGTTGGCCGGCGACGGTCTGTTCCTCAGCCATGAGGAGCGTTACCAGGCCTCGGTGGAATTCACCCGCATCTGGCGTCGCGTGCTGGAAGGCGAAACCGTGGACTACGACGGCCAGCACATCAGCGTCAAAGGCGCCAAGCTGCTGTACCCGCCGATCCAGCAACCTCGGCCGCCGCTGTATTTCGGCGGCTCTTCCGAAGCGGCCCAGGACCTGGCAGCCGAACAAGTGGAAATGGTCCTGACCTGGGGTGAACCCCCGGCTGCGGTGGCGGAAAAAATCGAACAGGTGCGGGCCAAGGCGGCCAAGCTCGGGCGCACTGTGCGCTTCGGTATTCGCCTGCATGTGATCGTGCGTGAAACCAACGAGGAGGCATGGAAAGCCGCCGACAAACTGATCTCCCATCTGGACGACGACACCATTGCGCGGGCCCAGGCATCCCTGGCGCGCTTTGATTCGGTGGGCCAGCAACGCATGGCCGCCCTGCATGGTGGCAGTCGCGACAACCTCGAAGTCAGCCCCAACCTGTGGGCCGGCGTCGGCCTGGTACGCGGCGGTGCCGGCACGGCGCTGGTGGGCGACGGCCCGACCGTGGCGGCGCGGGTCAAGGAGTACGCGGACCTGGGCATCGACACCTTTATCTTCTCCGGCTATCCCCACCTGGAAGAGTCGTACCGGGTCGCGGAGCTGCTGTTCCCGCACCTGGATATCGAACGTCCCGAGCTGCCGAAAAGCGCCGGCTACGTCAGCCCGTTTGGCGAAATGGTGGCCAACGACATTCTTCCCAAAGCCGCGTCACAGAGCTGAGGCGCCGTCATGAACAGTCAACGGATTTTGCATCGACTGGCACCCTGGGCGCTGCCGATCCTGTTGCTGGCGGTGTGGCAGTTGTCGGTGTCGGCGGGCTGGTTGTCGACACGGATTCTGCCGGCCCCCAGCGCGGTGATTGCAGCCGGGGTGCACCTGGTCAGCAGCGGTGAAATCTGGACGCACCTGGCCATCAGCGGCTGGCGCGCCGGCCTCGGTTTTGTGATCGGCGGCGGCATCGGCCTGGCCCTGGGGTTTATCACCGGCCTGTCGAAATGGGGTGAGCGCCTGCTGGACAGCTCGGTGCAGATGATTCGCAACGTGCCGCACCTGGCGCTGATCCCGCTGGTGATTCTGTGGTTTGGCATTGATGAAACGGCGAAGATTTTCCTGGTCGCCCTCGGCACGCTGTTCCCGATCTACCTCAACACCTATCACGGTATCCGCAACGTCGACCCGGCGCTGGTGGAGATGGCACGCAGTTATGGCTTATCGGGCTTCAGCCTGTTTCGCCAGGTGATCCTGCCCGGGGCCCTGCCCTCGATCCTGGTGGGGGTGCGTTTTGCCCTGGGTTTTATGTGGCTGACGCTGATCGTTGCAGAAACCATCTCTGCCAGTTCCGGTATTGGCTACCTGGCGATGAATGCCCGGGAGTTCCTGCAAACTGACGTAGTGGTGCTGGCGATTGTGCTGTACGCGGTACTCGGCAAGTTGGCGGACCTTGCCGCGCGTGGCCTGGAGCGGGTTTGGCTGCGCTGGCATCCGGCCTATCAAGTGCATAAAGGAGGTGCGGCATGACCGCCCAACAACCTCCACGTCTGCTACGGGGCATCCCGCTGGCAGTGCGCACGTTGCGCAAGGCATTTGGCGCGCGGGAAGTGCTCAAGGGCATCGACCTGCATATTCCGGCGGGTCAATTTGTCGCCGTGGTCGGGCGCAGCGGCTGCGGCAAAAGTACCTTGCTGCGCCTGCTGGCCGGCCTGGATGAAGCCAGCAGCGGCGAGTTGCTGGCCGGCTCTGCAGCGTTGAGCGAAGCCCTGGAAGACACGCGGCTGATGTTTCAGGAAGCGCGCCTGCTGCCGTGGAAAAAGATCATTGATAACGTCGGCCTGGGCCTTAAGGGCAACTGGCGACCCCAGGCCCTGGAGGCGTTGGAAGCGGTCGGCCTGGCCGAGCGTGCCGATGAATGGCCAGCGGCGTTGTCCGGTGGCCAGAAACAACGGGTGGCCCTGGCCCGCGCCTTGATTCACCAACCGCGCCTGTTGCTGCTGGATGAGCCCTTGGGCGCGCTGGATGCCCTGACCCGGATCGAGATGCAGCAACTGATCGAGAACCTGTGGCGCAAACACGGTTTTACCGTGTTGCTGGTGACCCATGACGTCAGCGAAGCCGTGGCCATTGCCGACCGGGTGATCCTGATCGAAGACGGCGAAATCGGCCTCGACCTGCACGTCGAACTACCGCGCCCGCGGGTCCGTGGCTCCCATCGCCTGGCGGCCCTGGAAACCGAAGTGCTTAACCGTGTGTTGTCACTGCCCGGCACGCCGCCTGAGCCGGAACCTGTTTCACCGTTGCCTACGCAGTTGCGTTGGGCGCACTAACTCACTTGTCCCTTGAGGAATAACACCATGACTATCAAAGCGATCAACGTGCGTAACCAGTTCAAAGGCACCATCAAGGAAATCGTCGAAGGCGACGTACTGTCGGAAATCGACGTGCAGACCGCGTCCGGTATCGTCACGTCGGTGATCACCACCCGCTCGGTGAAAGAGCTGGAGCTGGTGATTGGCAGTGAAGTGATTGCCTTTGTGAAATCCACCGAGGTGTCGATCGCTAAACTGTGATGATCGCTCCCACGCTCCGCGTGGGAATGCACCCCGTGACGCTCTGCGTCACAAGAGCGGACGCAGAGCGTCCTATGAGGCGTTCCCACGCAGAGCGTGGGAACGATCATTGAGGGCGCTTGGGCAAAAACACCGGCAAATAAAGCCCCACATACGCATCAAACACCCGCATCCCTTCCTCCGCCATGCGCGGGGTGATCTGCCCATGTTGATGCACCGAGCGTGCATACACGCGGTCGCTCAGCTCCAGTGCCAGGGCAAACACGTCCACATCCGCCGGCAGCACCGGCACTTCAAAGTGGCGGTTGAACACTTGCTGCATCAAGTCCCCCAACTCCAGGTCATGCTGGCGGTCGGCCTGGGTCACTTCGGTGAGGCCGTGCTGGGCGAGGATTAGTTGGCGGGCGGCGGCGTCCTTGCTGTAGATCGCCAGCATGCGCAACTCCACCAGGCGCGACAGGTCGCGCCAGTGGTGCAGTCTGTCGTGGTCGATGGGGGCTTGCAGCGCGGCGCGGAAGGCGGCGTGAATGTCAGCGGTCAGGGCTTCGAGCAAGGCCGGGACGCTGGCGAAAAAGTGATACACCGATGACGGCGGAATCTGCGCCCGTTCGGCCACGCTGTAGATCGACAGACTGGCCACGCCTTCGGCGGCCAGCAAGGTGCGGGCAGCATCGAGGATCGCGTCGATCCGGGCCTGGCTGCGGGCGCGGGGTTTGCGAGGGGCGGCGGGGCGGGTCATGGATGTCTCCTACAGGGCAGCGGGCATTGTACGCGACCTTGATCGTTCCCACGCTTTGCGTAGGCACGCCTCTTAGGACGCTCTGCGTCCGCTGTTGTGACGCAGAGCATCACGGGCTGCATTCCCACGCAGAGCGTGGGAACGAGATAGCAGGCCATAAAAAACGCCGCAGGCCATAAGCCTGCAGCGTTCATTTGTTGCAGCATCCGCTTACACGGTATGCAGGTACCAGTTGTACTCAAGGTCGGAGATGGAGTGTTCAAACTCCTCCAGCTCACTTTCCTTACAGGCGACGAAGATATCGATGTATTTCGGGTCGATGTACTTGGCCATCACCTCGCTGTCGTCCAACTCGCGCAGGGCATCACGCAGGTTGTTCGGGAGGCTTTGCTCGTTCTGCTCGTAGCTGTTGCCTTCCACCGGTGCGCCAGGTTCGATCTTGTTGGTCAGACCGTGGTGCACGCCTGCCAGGACCGAAGCCATCAGCAGGTAAGGGTTGGCATCGGCGCCGGCCACGCGGTGTTCGATACGGACGGCGTCGGACGAGCCGGTCGGTACGCGAATCGCCACGGTGCGGTTGTCCAGGCCCCAGCACGGCGAGTTCGGCACGTAGAACTGTGCGCCGAAACGACGGTAGGAGTTGACGTTGGGGCACAGGAAGGCCATTTGTGCAGGCAGGGTCTCCAGCACACCGCCGATCGCGTGACGCAATGCGGCGTTCTGCTCGGGATCCTCGCTGGCAAAGATGTTCTTGCCGTCTTTGTCCAGGATCGAAATATGCACGTGCAAACCATTGCCGGCCTGGCCTGGGTAAGGCTTGGCCATGAAGGTGGTGTCCATCTCATGGTCGTAGGCAATGTTTTTGATCAAACGCTTGAGCAGTACCGCGTAGTCGCACGCCTTGATCGGGTCGGCGACGTGGTGCAGGTTCACTTCGAACTGCGCCGGGGCACTTTCCTTGACGATGGCGTCAGCCGGGATGCCTTGCTCTTTGGCACCTTCCAGAATGTCCTGGAGGCAGTCGACGTATTCGTCGAGGTCGTCGATCAGGTAGACCTGTGTCGAGTGCGGGCGTTTGCCGGAAATCGGCGAGCGGGGAGGTTGTGGCCGGCCGTTCACGTTCTCCTGGTCGATCAGGTAGAACTCAAGCTCGAAGGCGGCGCAGATGGTCAGGCCCATGTCGTCAAACTTGGTTACAACTTGGCGGAGCACTTCGCGCGGATCGGCGAAGAAAGGTTCACCTTCAAGTTCGTGCATGGTCATCAGCAGTTGCGCGGTAGGGCGCTTTTGCCAGGGTTCATTGCACAGGGTGTCGGGGATTGGATAACAGATTCGGTCAGCATCACCGATGTCCAGACCCAGGCCGGTGCTTTCCACCGTTGAGCCATTGATATCCAGGGCAAATAAAGAGGCCGGCAAGTTGATGCCTTTCTCGTAAACCTTGTGGAGGCTGGTGCGTTCGATGCGCTTACCGCGCACCACACCATTCATATCCGCAATTAGAAGGTCTACGTACAGAACCTCAGGATGATCCTTAAGGAACGCGTTCGCTTCGTTAAGCTGAACGGCACGCGGGGGTACCGACATGATGCAACACCTTTGTTGTTAAAAATATCAATCATTGATCTTTTCTGGTTTCAGTCAACCCGAACGGCTTGCCGAAGTCAAGCGAGGCCTTTTTTGCCCTAAAAAAGCGCCTTGAGGGGTTTTTTGCGGCTTTTTTGGGCAGTTTTGCCAGTTTGACCGGCTTAGGACTAGCAGGCTTGAGCGGGCCGTGTTGTATTTTTTACGGGGGTGTTGTGTAAAAAAATGAACAAGGCTAAGCTCGATTCAAACCCATAACAGCAATAATACCGGGGTGCTTCATGTCTGGCCTGCCGTTAATCGGCGTCACCGCCTGCTCCAAACAGGTTGGTCTGCATGCTTATCACATCAGTGGCGACAAATACGTCCGCGCCGTGGCAGTCGCTGCCAAGGGCCTGCCATTGATTATTCCGTCCCTGGCGGAGCTGTTCGAACCGGCCAATATTCTTGACGGTCTGGATGGCATTCTCTTTACCGGCTCCCCTTCCAATATCGAACCCTTTCATTACGACGGTCCGGCCAGCGCGCCCGGGACTGCTCATGATCCTGCACGGGACCAGAGCACCCTGCCGCTGATTCGTGCTGCGATTGCCGCAGGTGTGCCGGTGCTGGGGATCTGCCGGGGCTTCCAGGAAATGAACGTGGCCCTGGGCGGCAGCCTGCACCAGAAGGTTCATGAGTTGCCGGGTATGCTTGATCACCGCGAAGACGATACCCAGCCGCTGGACATCCAGTACGGCCCGGCGCACGCCGTGGCGATCACGCCGGGCGGGGTATTGGCGGGCCTGGGCTTGCCGGCCACGATCCAGGTCAATTCGATCCACAGCCAGGGCGTTGAGCGCCTGGCGCGGGGCCTGCAGGTCGAAGCGACCGCGCCGGATGGCCTGATCGAGGCTTTTTCGCTCAAACAGGGCAAGGCATTTGCAGACGCTTTTGCATTAGGAGTGCAATGGCACCCCGAATGGCAGGTAAGCTCCAACCCGTACTACCTCGCGATCTTCCAGGCATTTGGCGATGCCTGCCGAACGCGGGCGAAACAAAGAGACGCACACGCGTCAAACAACGCCTGACCTTTAATGGATGTCAGGAAACCCAGCCCAGAGGCATTTATGAGTAACAACCTCGACCAGCTCACCGATTGGTTGAAAGACCACAAGATCACAGAAGTCGAATGCATGATTGGCGACCTCACGGGGATCACCCGGGGCAAGATCTCGCCGACCAACAAGTTCATTGCCGAAAAAGGCATGCGCCTGCCCGAGAGCGTTCTGTTGCAGACCGTGACCGGCGACTATGTCGAAGACGACATCTATTACGAATTGCTCGACCCGGCCGACATCGACATGATCTGCCGTCCCGACCAGAACGCGGTGTTCCTGGTGCCCTGGGCCATCGAGCCCACCGCCCAGGTGATCCACGACACCTACGACAAGCAAGGCAACCCGATCGAGCTGTCGCCGCGCAACGTGCTCAAGAAAGTCCTCAAGCTCTACGCCGACAAAGGCTGGCAGCCCATTGTGGCGCCGGAGATGGAGTTCTACCTGACCAAGCGCTGCGAAGACCCGGACTTCCCGTTGCAACCGCCGATTGGCCGTTCCGGCCGCCCGGAAACCGGTCGCCAGTCCTTCTCTATAGAAGCGGCCAACGAATTCGACCCACTGTTCGAAGACGTCTACGACTGGTGCGAGCTGCAGGAGCTGGACCTGGACACCCTGATCCACGAGGACGGCACGGCGCAGATGGAAATCAACTTCCGTCACGGCGATGCCCTGTCCCTGGCCGACCAGATCCTAGTGTTCAAGCGCACCATGCGTGAAGCCGCGCTCAAGCACAACGTGGCCGCCACCTTTATGGCCAAGCCGATGACCGGCGAGCCCGGCAGCGCCATGCACCTGCACCAGAGCATTATTGATATCGCCACCGGCAAGAACGTGTTCTCCAATGAGGACGGCTCCAAGAGCGAGCTGTTTCTGCACCACATCGGTGGCCTGCAGAAGTTCATCCCCGAGCTGTTGCCGCTGTTTGCGCCCAACGTCAACTCGTTCCGCCGCTTCCTGCCCGACACCTCGGCGCCGGTGAACGTGGAGTGGGGCGAAGAGAACCGCACCGTGGGCCTGCGCGTGCCGGATGCCGGCCCGCAGAACCGCCGCGTGGAAAACCGCCTGCCGGGCGCCGATGCCAACCCGTACCTGGCCATCGCCGCCAGCCTGCTGTGCGGTTATATCGGCATGGTCGAAGGCATCAGCCCGAGCGCCCCGGTGGTCGGTCGTGGCTACGAGCGACGCAACCTGCGCCTGCCGTTGACCATCGAAGATGCACTGGAACGCATGGAAAACAGCAAGACCATCGAGAAATACCTGGGTCACAAATTCATCACTGGCTACGTCGCGGTCAAGCGGGCCGAGCATGAAAACTTCAAGCGCGTGATCAGTTCGTGGGAGCGGGAATTCCTGCTCTTCGCCGTCTGATGCGCCGGGTGCGGCCAGGATGGGCCGCACCTTCACCTACTTTTTGGAGATTGGTATGTCCAGCAACAACCCGCAAACCCGTGAATGGCAAGCCCTGAGCAACGATCATCACCTGGCGCCGTTCAGCGACTTCAAGCAGTTGAAAGAGAAAGGCCCACGCATCATCACCAACGCCAAGGGCGTTTACCTGTGGGACAGCGAAGGCAACAAGATCCTCGACGGCATGGCCGGCCTGTGGTGTGTGGCCATCGGTTATGGCCGCGATGAGCTGGCTGACGCCGCCGCCAAGCAGATGAAACAACTGCCCTACTACAACCTGTTCTTCCAGACTGCCCACCCGCCGGTGCTGGAACTGGCCAAGGCCATCGCCGATATCGCCCCGGCCGGCATGAACCACGTGTTCTTCACCGGCTCCGGCTCCGAAGGCAACGACACCATGTTGCGTATGGTCCGCCACTACTGGGCGATCAAGGGCCAGCCGAACAAAAAAACCATCATCAGCCGCAAGAATGGCTACCACGGTTCCACCGTGGCCGGCGCCAGCCTGGGCGGCATGACTTATATGCACGAGCAGGGCGACTTGCCGATCCCGGGCATCGTGCATATCGCCCAGCCGTACTGGTTCGGCGAAGGCGGCGACATGAGCCCTGAAGAGTTCGGGGTGTGGGCCGCCAACCAACTGGAAGAGAAAATTCTGGAACTCGGCGTGGACAACGTCGGTGCCTTTATTGCCGAGCCGATCCAGGGCGCCGGCGGTGTGATCGTGCCGCCAGCCAGCTACTGGCCGCGCATCAAGGAAATCCTCGCCAAGTACGACATCCTGTTTGTCGCCGACGAAGTGATCTGTGGCTTTGGCCGCACCGGTGAGTGGTTCGGTAGCGATTTCTACGATCTCAAGCCGGACATGATGACCATCGCCAAGGGCCTGACCTCGGGCTATATCCCCATGGGCGGCCTGATTGTGCGCGACGAAGTGGTGGCGGTGCTCAACGAAGGCGGCGATTTCAACCACGGCTTCACCTATTCCGGGCACCCGGTGGCTGCTGCGGTGGCCCTGGAAAACATCCGCATCATGCGCGATGAAAAAATTGTCAGCCGCGTCCATGACGAAACGGCACCGTATTTGCAGAAGCGTCTACGTGAGCTGGCGGATCATCCGCTGGTGGGCGAAGTGCGCGGTGTCGGCATGTTGGGTGCGATCGAGCTGGTCCAGGACAAGGCCACGCGCAAGCGTTATGAAGGAAAGGGCGTGGGCATGATCTGCCGCACCTTCTGCTTCGAAAATGGCCTGATCATGCGCGCCGTGGGCGACACCATGATCATTTCGCCGCCGCTGGTGATCAGCAAGGCCGAGATTGACGAGCTGGTGACCAAGGCTCGCCATTGCCTGGACCTGACTTTGGCGGCATTGCAGGGCTAAGTGCTAGGCTCAGGATGCAGCGGCTGCGGCTGTTGCATTCAGGTAATGATAAATGCGGGGCTTTGGTTGAAAGCCGGCCCCTGAACTTGCCAGACTGTCGCCCTGTTTTGTCGCCCTTCGACGGGCCATGAAACGTAGAAAAATGTGGCCCAAAAAAGAAAAATTGGAGCATGACCGAATGAAGGCATTAGGTTTGAAGAACGCCGGCAAGACCCTCCTGGCCTTGTCCCTGATGGGCGCAATGGCAGGCACGGCCCAGGCTGCCGACAAAGTGCTGCACGTCTACAACTGGTCCGACTACATTGCACCGGACACCGTAGCCAACTTTGAGAAAGAGTCCGGCATCAAGGTGGTGTACGACGTTTTCGACAGCAACGAAACCCTGGAAGCCAAGCTGCTGGCGGGCAAGTCCGGCTACGACATCGTCGTACCGTCGAACAACTTCCTGGCCAAGCAGATCAAGGCCGGTGTGTATCAGGAGCTGGACAAGTCCAAGCTGCCAAACTGGAAGAACCTCGACACCGACCTGCTCAAGGCCGTGGGTGATGCCAGCGACAAAGGCAACCTGCACGCATTCCCGTACATGTGGGGCACCATCGGCATCGGCTACAACCCGGACAAGGTCAAAGCTGCGCTGGGCGTCGACAAGATCGACTCGTGGGATGTGCTGTTCAAGCCCGAGAACATCGAAAAACTCAAAAGCTGTGGCGTGAGCTTCCTCGACTCGCCAACCGAAATGATCCCGGTGGCCCTGCACTACCTGGGCTACCCGACCGACAGCCAGGACAAGAAGCAACTGGCTGAAGCCGAAGCGCTGTTCCTCAAGATCCGTCCTTCGGTGGGTTACTTCCACTCCTCCAAGTACATCTCGGACCTGGCCAACGGCAACATCTGCGTGGCCGTGGGTTACTCGGGTGATCTGGAACAGTCCAAATCCCGCGCGGCTGAAGCCGGTGGCAAGGTTAAAGTTTCCTACGCCATTCCCAAGGAAGGCGCAGGCAGCTTCTACGACATGGTCGCCATCCCTAAAGATGCCGAGAACCTGGACGCCGCCTACCAGTTCATGAACTACCTGCTCAAGCCTGAAGTCATGGCTGAAATCACCAACAGCGTACGTTTCCCGAACGGTAACAAGGCTGCCACGCCGCTGGTGAGCAAGGATATCTCGGGTGACCCGAGCATCTATCCGTCGGATGCAGTGAAGGCCAAGCTGTATGCAATCAGCGATCTGCCGGCCGCTACCCAGCGCCTGCTGACGCGCAGCTGGACCAAGATCAAGTCGGGTAAATAAGCCTTGATAGGTGTGGGAGGGGGTTTGAATGGGAGCGGGCTTGCTCGCGAAAGCGGCGTGTCAGTAGAGGCATATGCAGGCTGACACGCCGCCTTCGCGAGCAAGCTCGCTCCCACACAAGCCCGCTCCCACCCATTAAATGACAGAAAGCTTTGCCGGATCGGTTTATCGAAGGTAAGTTGCGCGCCGGTTTTGTTGTCGGGCAACAACTTTGGGCCCAACTATTTAAGAGGACCTCCACTTGCCAATTTCTTTATTTCGCAAAGCCTTGCTGGTAGGGGCGGGTCTCACGTTGGCAGTCAGCGTGCAGGCGGCTTCGACTGTGCATGTTTATAACTGGTCGGACTATATCGGCCCCGACACCCTGGCCAACTTTGAAAAGGCCACCGGCATCAAGCCCGTCTACGACGTGTTCGATTCCAACGAAACCCTGGAAGGCAAATTGCTGGCCGGGCGCACCGGGTATGACGTGGTGGTGCCGTCCAACCACTTCCTGGGCAAGCAGATCAAGGCGGGCGCGTTCCAGAAAATCGACAAGGCGCAGTTGAGCAACTACGCCAACCTCGACCCGGCGCTGCTCAAGCGCCTGGAAAAGAACGACCCGGGTAACCAATACGCCGTGCCTTACCTGTGGGGCACCAACGGCATTGGCTACAACGTCGACAAAGTCAAAGAAGTGCTGGGTGTCGACAAAATCGACTCCTGGGCCGTGCTGTTCGAGCCGGAAAACATGAAGAAGCTGGCCAGTTGCGGCGTGTCCTTTATGGACTCGGCGGATGAAATGCTGCCAGCGGTGCTCAACTACATGGGCCTGGACCCCAACAGTACCAACCCGGCCGACTACAAAAAGGCTGAGGAAAAACTCCTGAAAGTGCGTCCCTACGTGACCTACTTCCACTCATCCAAATACATCTCGGACCTGGCCAACGGCAATATCTGCGTGGCCGCCGGGTTCTCCGGCGATGTGTTCCAGGCCAAGGCCCGCGCCAGCGAGGCAGGCAAGGGCGTAAACATCGCCTACGCGATTCCGAAAGAAGGCGGCAACCTGTGGTTTGACGTGCTGGCGATCCCCAAGGACTCGACCAACGTCAAGGAGGCCCACGCCTTCATCAACTATTTACTGCAACCTGAAGTGATCGCTCAGGTCAGTGATTACGTCGGCTACGCCAACCCTAACCCTGGGTCGGATACGTTGATGGAGCAATCAATACGCACCGACGAAGCGGTTTACCCACCGCAGGCGGTTCTCGACCGGACGTTTGTCAACTTCGAGCTACCCCCGAAAGTGCAACGCTTGATGACCCGTAGCTGGACCAAGGTCAAGACAGGCAAGTAAGGCTCACACTATCTAAGGTTCGTCTGTATTGGACGTTCTGCACTCTTTTTTTCTGGGAGTTTCGTAAATGGCAGTTGCCTCCGGCGCCTATAAGAAAGCCCTCGAGGGCGACCAGACACCGAAAAAGGTGTTGGTCAAAATCGACCGGGTCACGAAGAAGTTCGACGAGACGATTGCCGTGGACGATGTGTCCCTGGAAATCAAGAAAGGCGAGATCTTCGCCTTGCTCGGCGGATCGGGTTCGGGCAAATCCACCTTGCTGCGCATGCTCGCAGGTTTCGAGCGCCCGACCGAAGGGCGGATTTTCCTCGACGGTGTTGATATCACCGATATGCCGCCCTACGAGCGGCCGATCAACATGATGTTCCAGTCCTACGCCTTGTTCCCCCACATGACCGTGGCGCAGAACATCGCCTTCGGCCTGCAACAGGACAAGATCCCCAAGGCCGAAGTCGAGGCCCGCGTGGCCGAGATGCTCAAGCTGGTACAGATGAGCCAGTACGCCAAGCGCAAGCCGCACCAGTTGTCTGGCGGCCAGCGTCAGCGAGTGGCCCTGGCCCGTTCCCTGGCCAAACGCCCGAAACTGCTGCTGCTCGATGAGCCGATGGGCGCCCTGGACAAGAAGCTGCGTTCGCAGATGCAGCTTGAACTCGTCGAAATCATCGAGCGCGTCGGCGTGACCTGCGTGATGGTGACCCACGACCAGGAAGAGGCCATGACCATGGCCGAGCGCATCGCGATCATGCACCTGGGCTGGATCGCGCAGATCGGCAGCCCGATCGACATCTACGAAACCCCCACCAGCCGCCTGGTGTGCGAGTTCATCGGCAACGTCAATATCTTCGACACCGTGGTGGTGGATGACGCCGAAGGCCACGCAGTGCTCAAGTGCGCCGACCTGGACCGCGATATCTACGTGGGTTATGGCATTGCCACGTCGGTGGAAGACAAGTCGGTGACCTACGCTATCCGCCCGGAAAAGCTGCTGGTCACCACCGAGATGCCAACCTGCGAGCACAACTGGTCCAGCGGCAAGGTGCATGACATCGCCTACCTGGGCGGCCATTCGGTGTTCTACGTCGAGCTGCCGAGCGGCAAGCTGGTGCAGTCCTTCGTCGCCAACGCCGAACGCCGTGGCGCGCGGCCGACCTGGGGTGACCAGGTCTACGTGTGGTGGGAAGACGACAGCGGCGTGGTACTTCGCTCATGAACATGAAGAAATTCAAACGGCGATTGCACCGAATAATTCCCAGCGGCAAGCAGGTGGTCATCGGGATTCCGTTCCTGTGGCTGTTCCTGTTCTTCATGCTGCCGTTCTTCATCGTCCTGAAGATCAGCTTTGCCGAAGCCGACGTGGCGATCCCGCCCTACACCGAGATCTACACCTACATCGAGCAGAAGCTGGAGGTGGTGCTCAACCTGGCCAACTACAGCCTGCTGGCCGGCGACGAGCTGTACATCGCGGCCTACCTGGGCTCGTTGAAGATGGCGTTTTTCAGCACGGCCTTGTGCCTGCTGATCGGCTACCCGATGGCCTACGCCATTGCCAGTGCGCGCAAAGAGATGCAGACCGTGCTGGTGCTGCTGATCATGATGCCGACCTGGACCGCGATCCTGATCCGCGTGTATGCGTGGATGGGCATCCTCAGCAACAACGGCTTGCTCAATGGCTTCCTGATGTCCATGGGCCTGATCAACGAGCCATTGCAGATCCTCAACACCAATATCGCGGTGTATATCGGCGTGGTCTATTCGTACCTGCCGTTTATGATCCTGCCGCTGTACGCCAACCTGGTGAAGCACGACCAGAGCCTGCTGGAGGCCGCGTCGGACCTGGGTTCGAGCACCTTCAACAGCTTCTGGAAAATCACCGTGCCGCTGTCCAAGAACGGCATCATCGCCGGCTGCATGCTGGTATTCATCCCGGTGGTGGGCGAGTTCGTGATCCCGGAACTGCTGGGCGGCCCGGAAACCCTGATGATCGGTAAAGTGTTGTGGCAAGAGTTCTTCAACAACCGTGACTGGCCGGTGGCTTCTGCGCTGGCGGTGGTGATGCTGGCGATCCTGATCGTGCCGATCATTCTGTTTAACCGCAGCCAAGCCAAAGAGATGGAGGGCAAGGTATGAAGCGCTTCAGTTTCTCCAGCTTCATGCTGGTCGTAGGGCTGCTGTTCATCTACCTGCCGATGCTGATCCTGGTGATCTATTCGTTCAACGAATCGAAGCTGGTGACGGTGTGGGGCGGTTGGTCGATCAAGTGGTACGTGGGCCTGTTGGACAACACCCAGTTGATGGGCTCGGTGGCGCGCTCCCTGGAAATCGCCTGCTACACGGCGGTGGCCGCGGTGGCGCTGGGTACGTTGGCAGCGTTCGTGCTGACCCGTATCAGCCAGTTCAAGGGCCGTACGCTGTTTGGCGGCCTGGTGACCGCGCCGCTGGTGATGCCGGAAGTGATCACCGGTCTGTCGCTGTTGCTGCTGTTCGTGGCCATGGCGCAGATGATCGGCTGGCCCCAGGAGCGTGGCATCGTCACCATCTGGATCGCCCACACCACGTTCTGTGCGGCGTATGTGGCGGTGGTGGTGTCGGCGCGCTTGCGTGAGCTGGACCTGTCGATCGAAGAGGCGGCCATGGACCTCGGTGCGCGGCCGTGGAAGGTGTTCTTCCTGATCACCATCCCGATGATCGCGCCGTCGCTGGCGGCGGGCGGCATGATGTCCTTCGCGTTGTCCCTGGATGACCTGGTACTGGCCAGCTTCGTCTCGGGCCCGGGTTCGACCACCTTGCCGATGGAAGTGTTCTCGGCGGTGCGCCTTGGGGTCAAACCCGAGATCAACGCCGTGGCCAGCCTGATTTTGCTGGCGGTGTCGCTGGTGACGTTCCTGGTGTGGTTCTTCAGCCGCCGTGCTGAAGAGCGGCGCAAGAAGGCCATCCAGCAAGCCATCGAAGAAGCGGCAGCGGATGGCTGGAAACAGCCGGATGTACGCCGGGCGCCAGCACCGGTCTAAACGCCGGAACAGGCTCAAAATGTGGGAGCTGGCTTGCCTGCGATAGCAGAGTGTCAGTCACTGAAGATGTGACTGAACCACCGCTATAGCAGGCAAGCCAGCTCCCACATTTGATTGCATTTCAAGTTGATTAAGCCGTCCACGGCGACTGGCGAATCACTTCGACAAAGTTCATCGGCTTGAACCCCGGCTCCTGATCCACCAGCACATCGGTCTTCACGTTGCCAAACGTGGTCTGCGGGCGATGGCGCAACCCGTCGGCAAACGCGCAGATGATGCACTCCTTGAACCCTTCACCCCGTGGATGCGCATGCACCACCGCCTCGCGCTGCACGTGGGTAAACGCGGCGTAGTCCATGCCCAGCACGTCCATCTCTACGCCAGCGGTCACCAGGGCGACGGTAGGGCGCAGGTGCTTGGGCACGCCTGGCGTGGTGTGCAGGGCGATGGACAGCCATACTTGCTCGATATCGTCATCGCTCAAGCCATAGGGCTTGAGAAAGGCGGCGGCCGCGTTGGCGCCGTCCACTTCAAAACGCTCGTCATCGCTGCGGTGCCCGTCCATCAGGCCCAGGTCATGGAACATCGCGCCGACGTACAGCAGTTCCGGGTTATAGGCCATCTGCTTGCGCTCGCCGCTCAAGGCGCCAAACAGGAACACCCGGCGGGAGTGGTGGTAGAGCAGGTCGGATTCAATGTCGCGGATATATTCGGTGGTGGCCTTGGCCAGGGCGCTGTCGGGGATTTGGATGCCGGCGATGGTGGTGCTCATGGTCATGATCCTCAAAAAAGCGCGGGGTTGGCGCTGATGAGTGCAGTCTGATCGCCCAGTTGCCAGGCAACCACCGCCGCGGGGGCGCGATCCCGGCCAATGTGCCTTCATATCGCGCCATGGTTGTACACGATCCAATGTGGGAGCTGGCTTGTCTGCGATAGCATCGCCTCGGTACATCAGGTATACCCAGGTGATGCCATCGCAGACAAGCCAGCTCCCACAGGGTTTTGCGACAGTCCAGAGGAAGGTGTACCCATGCACAAGACCGTCGCGATCCTGATCTTTCCCGGCGTCCAGTCACTGGATGTGACCGGTCCCATGGATGTGTTCTGCGAGGCCAATCGCTTCCTGGCGCCGGAAGATCATTACCAACTCGAAGTCATCGGCCAGGTCCAGGGTCAGATCGCCTGCTCCAACGGCCTGTCATTGCAGGCCCACACCCATTACAGCGAAGCCCTGCAAGCCTATGACCTGCTGTTGGTCGCTGGCGGCCCGCAGTTGCCCTTCGAGGATTTCGGCCTGGCGTTCAATCAATGGCTGCAGGACGCCAGCGCCAGGGCCCGGCGCTTCGGTTCGATCTGTAACGGCGCCTTCATGCTGGCCCGGGCCGGATTGCTGGATGGCAAAACCGTTACCACCCACTGGAGCGATGCGGCTGATCTGGCGCGTCTGTGCCCCTCGACTCGGGTCGACGCCGACCGCCTCTACGTGCAGGACGGCAACCTCTACACGTCGGCCGGGGTCACGGCGGGTATCGACCTGTCGTTGTACCTGCTGGCCCAGGACCACGGCCCGGAAGTGGCCCTGAGCGTGGCCAAGCGCCTGGTGGTGTTTACCCAGCGCAGCGGCGGCCAATCGCAGTTCAGCCCGTTTCTCACGCCCCACGCCGAAGCCACCTCAGCCGTGGCACAGGTGCAGTTGTATGTGCTGGCGAACCTGACCGGCGACCTGGGCATTGCTGACCTGGCCCGCGCGGCCAATATGAGTGCGCGTAATTTCTCGCGGGTATTTGCCCGTGAAGCGCAGATCACCCCGGCGGAGTTTGTCGAGCGGGCGCGGGTGGATGCGGCGCGGGTGCTACTGGAAAGCAGCACGGCGCCGCTGAAGACCGTGGCCTACCAATGCGGCTTTCGCGACGCCCAGCACCTGCGCAGTGTGTTCAATCGCCGGCTGGGGGTGACGCCGCAGCAGTTCCGACTCAACTTTGCGGCGCCGGTTTGAGCTCCCACATGTTTAGTGTGTTTCTTCAGGGCTGTTGTGGGGGGCGGGCGGGCAACAGTTTGAGGGTGCCACGGGTATTGGCCTGGACCTCTTCTTCATCAAAATGCGCCTGTTCGTACCCGCCTTCGATATAGGTCTCGGCCTGATCGGCATAGTGCTTGTCGAATGGCACGCCGCTTTGGCCCACCGGGTTGATGGTCAGGGCGTGAGCGGCGTCGGCGAAGTCCACCAGGCGTCGGGTGGACGGGCCGTAAGTCACCGGCCACGGTGCCGGGCCAATGATTGCCGACAGGTTGTTCGGCACTTCGTGGCTGCCCGGTGCGGCAAACGGCCCGACATTGACGATCTGGTCCAGCGGCTGCTTGATGCCCAGTGGATGGCCGTGGGTCAGGGTATGGGCCTTGCCCCACTGCCATTGTGCCGGGTCGTCGCCGAAGGTGCTTTTCAGATGGGCCAGGCTGTTGTCCCAGGCGCGCTTGACGGTCGCGGCGCGCTGCCCGTTCCACCACGGCGAATCGGCAGTAGCGGCCAGGCGCGGCAAGGCGGCGTCGACCACACGGGTGGTGATCAGGGTCTTGAACATCTCGTCACCCAGCTTGGGACGAAAGGCCGCGTCGGTCAGGTCGTATAACAGTTGGTTGAACAGCGTGGCCGGGATCGACTCCACCGGGTAATCACCTTTCCACGCGGCCAACTGTTCCAGCAACTTGAGTTCGGCGGGATCCTTGACCACCTCGCGCAGCACCGGCAACAGCGGCGCCAGCAGGCGTGGCCCGTAGGCGGTGGTGGTGCCCAGTTGCAGGGCCTGGCTGTTGTCCAGGTCCCATTTGACCTGGTTGTCGCTCAATTGCGCGTTCAACTGTTGGCCACGGTCCGCCAGGTTGTAGTAGCCGGGGATCTGCATGCCAGTAGGTGACACCGGCTGGGCATTGGCCGAGACCACGTAGCCACGGGCCGGGTTTTCTTCCTGGGGGTTGGCGCTGAAGGGGTAGAAGCCCAGCTTGTCGGCCTGGGCGGTGCTGCCATCGAGGATGAATCCGGCGTTGGCCCCGGCCGGGCGGATCGGCAACTGCGCTGCAGCCCACCAGCCAATATCGCCCTTGGCATTGGCCCACACGATATTCAGCCCCGGCGCATGCACCTTGGCTACTGCCATGCGGGCCTTGGCCAGGGTGTCGGCGCGGTTGAGCTGGTAAAAGCCATCGAGGATCGGGTTTTCGGTATCGAGGAACGCCCACCACATGGCAATCGGCGTGGTGCCGGCATTGGCGCCGAGCACGTCGTTGATGATCGGGCCGTGGGGCGACTGGCGCAGGGTCAGCGTCACCGGGGCCTGGCCCTTGACCGCGATCTGTTGCTCGCTGGTCGTCATGTCGACCCACTGGTCGTGGTAGCGCACCTGGTTGGGGTTGTCCGGGTTGACCTGCTCGGCGATCAGGTCGAGGTCATCGTTCTGGAACATCGTCAGGCTCCAGCCGAACGCTTTGTTGTGGCCCAGGAACGCCACCGGCACCAGGGCGTTGTGATAACCGTAGAGTTCAAAGCCGGGCGCCGACAGGTGCGCCTCGTACCACACCGACGGCACCGAGAAGCGGATATGCGGGTCGCCCGCCAGCAACGGCTTGCCGCTCTTGGTGCGGTTGCCGCTGATGGCCCAGGCGTTGCTGCCTTCGAACTGCGGCAGGCCATTGTCGGCCAGGGCCTGCTCGCTGAGGCGGGCGATGGCACTCAAGCCCTGCCAGTCGGCGGCGGCCAGGCTCAGGTCGCCCTTGGGTTTCCAGTCGAGGTCAAACACCTTCAGGTAGTCGCTGCCCAGTTGGTCGCGCACGTAGGTCAGCAAGGGCTCTGTGCGAAAAGCTGCGGCAAAGCTGTAGGCCAGGTAGCCGGCGATGCTGATGGTGTCTTCGGCGGTGAACGGCCGCTTGGGGATGCCCAGCACGTCAAACTCCATGGGGCTGGCGTGGCGGTCCTGATATTGGTTGATCCCGTCCAGATAGGCTTGCAGGGCCTTCCAGTGCGGTGACTGGCGGTCCATCTGCGCCGCGTAGGTGGTGGCGCGCTCGCGGATGCGCAGGCTGCGGAACAGTTTGTCGGTGTCGAGCAACTTGGCGCCGAGCACCTCGGCCAGCTCACCGCGCGCCAGGCGGCGCATGATTTCCATCTGGAACAGGCGGTCCTGGGCGTGCACATACCCCAGGGCGCGATACAGGTCGGCCTCGTTCTCGGCGCGGATATGTGGCACCCCACGGTCGTCGTAGCGCACCGTCACCGAGCCTTGCAGGTTGGCCAGCTCCACCGTGCCCTGGCGGGTCGGTTGCTTGCTGTAGACGTACCAGCCAGCCCCGAGGGCGATCAACACCAGCAGGGCCGCGAGACCCGACAAGACGCGCTTCATGAACGATCCTTATTATTAGAAGTTGGGCTAGGAGCCTTTTGGCCAGGAACAATAGCAGCCCACCGCCAGGGTGTGGGTCGCATTCACCGCGCGGCCGCCGTTGAGCGCCTGCAGGATCGGTTCGATAAAGCTGTTGCTCGAATTACAGGTCAGGCCCTCGCTGTACGGGCCGAAATACGCCAGTTTGCCGTTGCGGTCCCAGATGCCTACCGCTGGGCTGGCGGGTACCTGGTCGGCGCCGGGCAGGGCGGTGATGATTTTCATCGCGCCGAGGTTCTCGGGCAGTTGGCCGTGGCTGCCGGCTTTTTGCAGGGCATAGAACTCCACGCCCTGGGGCGCGTATTGCTCGATCAGTTCGCTCAGGTGCTGCTGGTTGCCGACATTGCACGGGCAGGCCGGGTCCCAGAAGTGCACCAGGCGGATCGGGCCGGGCCCGGCGAGGTCGTCGGGCAGGCGCAGCAGGTCGCCGGAGAACACCGCCGTATGTTCGCTGAATGCCCGCAGGTAGCGGCCCTGGAACCAGTCATACGCGGCCCACAGCACGGCGGCGCAGATCAGCAGGATCAGGCTGGCGAGCAGGGCAGAGCGGTAGGGTTTTCGCATTCAGAACAATCCTCGACGGTGGCGTAGCTTGCCATGCTTGCCCTGACAGATGAATATCGCGACTCGATATTCATCTGTTCACTGCTGTGAAGCCCTAGTCTGGAAGTACTTATGCCCGTTACCTTTGACCCCGATCATCTGCGCGAAAGCTTGCGGCCCCTGGTGGACGCGCAGCCGCTTTCGGCTGAGGCCAGGGTCTACCAGCGCTTCTACGGGCTGGACCTCGCCGCGCGCAAAACCCCGGTGGCCAGCCGCCTGGGGCGCTTCGAAGTGGATGGGTTCGAGGTGGTCAGCCAGGTCTGGTGGCCGGCGCAACCTGTGGCAACACTGTTTATGTTCCACGGTTTCTACGACCACATGGGGTTGTACCGCAGCGTGGTGGAATGGGGGCTGGACCAGGGCTTCGTGGTGATTGCCTGCGATTTGCCGGGTCATGGCCTGTCCAGCGGTGAGCGCGCCAGTATCGACGACTTCGCGGTGTACCAGCATGTGGTGCAGGGCTTGTTCGCACAGGCCGACGCGCTGCAGCTGCCCAAGCCCTGGCATCTGTTCGGGCAAAGCACTGGCGGGGCGATTGTGGTGGACCATCTGCTCAACCAGGGCGCCAGCAGCCCGGCGCAAGGCCAGACCTTCCTGTTGTCGCCACTGGTGCGGCCGCGTGCCTGGGGTTGGTCGCAACTGAGCTATTACCTGCTCAAGCCGTTCGTCAAAGGCATCGCCCGACGTTTCAGCGATAACAGCAATGACCCGGCGTTCCGTCCGTTCCTCGAAGCCGATCCGCTACAGCCCCGGCAGTTGCCGACCGCCTGGGTGGGCGCGCTGGCGCGCTGGATCAAACGTATCGAGGCCGCGCCGCGCAGCACGCGGCGGCCCCTGATCGTGCAGGGCGAGGAGGATATGACGGTGGATTGGCAGCACAACCTGCAGGTGCTGCGCGGCAAGTTTGATCAGCCGCAGATCCTGATGTTGCCCAAGGGCCGGCATCATCTGGCCAATGAACTGCCGCAAATTCGCGAGGAATACTTCAAGTTCCTCAGCGACCATCTGACCTGACGCAATCAAATCTGGGAGCAGGCAAACCCGTTCGCAGATTGTTACGGGGCCAGGCTTGAAGTGCTTTGCCCCACCGCCAGCCCGGCGCGGATCGCCGCCAGTGCCGCCTGGTAGTAAGCCTTGCCTTCTGGCGATTCGGCAAAGGTGGCGAACTCTTCCAGCTCCGGGTCCGACAGATCCCGATAGACGTACAGCAAAGTGTTGTTCAGGTCATTGCCGATCTGCTGCATCAAGCGCTCGCGCTGGCCGTTGAGCATGCTTTGCGCCTGACCGCCGCCCAACAGGCCGGGGATCATCTGGCTCAGGCTGTCTGCGGCCACGCCGGCAATCGCCAGGCTGACCTCGGCCCCGGCTTCGCGGGCGGGCAGGGCCTGGGCCAGGTGACCGATGATCAGGCTGCGGGTGGCGTCGGCCTGGATCTGCGGCAAACCCTGGGCGTTCTTGGCCAACTGGTCACGGCGGGTCGCCAGTAACTCGGCGGCGACAATCTTGCGCCCCAGCGGCGATTGGAAAAACGCCAGCGCCGGTTTGGGGTCCGCCAGGTTCTGGCGCAACTGGGCTTCGGCGCGCTGATCCATGGCCTTGGGGGCGAAGCGTTTATTGCTGTTGTCCACCAGCGCCTGGTACACCGCCGGCGGCAAGCTGTTGCGGTAGCGCTGCTGGGCAGCACTCAAGGCGTCATTAAAATGCGCGCGTTGTTCCGGCCAGCCGGCGACCGCATACAACTGGTCATGGCTGTCTGCCCAGGCGGGCAATACGCAGAACATCAGCAAGGATAAAAACAAACGACGCATAGGGACTCCTGTCAGTCGGCCACTATTGTCCGTGTCGGGCGTAGGATTTGTCGAGAAGTCCTATCAGTCACCTGACTAAAGTGTGTTTAGGCGCTAGGCGGCGCTGTCGGTTTGCCAGGCGTATGGATACTATGCGCGCCATGCAAATATCCCCTGATGACCCGCTGCTGCTACGCATTGTCGACGACCTGGCCGTGAAGGGCTGGTCGCAGCAGAACATCTTCCTGCCAGAGGCTCTGACCCTGGAACTGGCGGCTGAGTGCCATAAACGTGCCGCTGAAGGTGAATTGGCACCGGCCGCTGTCGGACGCGGCCCGGCCCAGGAGATTCGCGAGGGGATCCGTGGCGACCATATCCAGTGGCTGGAGCCCGGCCAGGCAGCTATCTGTGACCGCTATCTGGCGTTGATGGACAGCCTGCGGCTGGCGATGAACCGTGGGCTGTTCCTCGGCCTGGAAGAGTTCGAATGCCACTTCGCCATGTACCCGCCGGGGGCGTTTTACCTCAAGCACCTCGACCGTTTTCGCGACGATGACCGGCGCATGGTCTCGGCGGTGGTCTACCTGAACCAGGACTGGCTGCCCGAGCACGGCGGCCAGTTACGCATGTACCTCAAGGACGGCGTTGAGCACGATGTGGACCCCGCCGGCGGTTGCCTGGTGGTGTTCCTGTCGGGGGAAGTGCCCCATGAAGTCCTGCCTGCCCACCGCGAACGCTTGTCCCTGACCGGCTGGTTTCGCCGGCGGGGCAACGAGCCGTTTTGAGCATGCAAAAGATTCTGGTCAGCCGCTGCCTGCTGGGGCATCGCGTACGTTACGACGGTGGGACCAGCGGGCCGTTTGACCAACTTGCGACCTGGCAAGCCGAGGGCCGAGTGGTCGCGGTGTGTCCGGAAGTGGCCGGTGGCCTGCCTACCCCACGGCCATCTGCCGAGATTCCGGGCGGGCAGGGCATGGATGTGTGGGAAGGCCGCGCCCAAGTGTTGACCGCCAATGGCGAGGACTTCAGCGAAGCCTTCCTTGACGGCGCGCGCCAGGCCCTGGCTTTGGTGCAGCTTCATGGCATCCGCATCGCCGTACTCAAGGCCAACAGCCCGTCATGCGGCAACCTGCTGACGTATGACGGCACCTTCAGTGGGGTGAAAGTCACGGGCGAAGGCGTGACGGCGGCGTTGCTCAAGCGCCATGGGGTACTGGTGTTCAGCGAGCTGGAGCTGGTTGAGGCGGCTGCCGCACTGGACCAGCTCTCAAACCCCGCTTAAATCCCATGTAGGACCAGCCTTTTGTGGGAGCGGGCTTGCTCGCGAATGCGGTTTATCAGTGCCAGATTTGTTGACTGACACACCGCTTTCGCGAGCAAGCCCGCTCCCACACAAGCCCGCTCTCACACAAACCTGGCCCCACATTGGTTATTTGGCGGGTTTGCTGGTATCTGCCTCAAACCACTTTTCCGACAGCGCCGTCAGCCGCCCATCGGCCTTGATCCGCTCCAGTGCCTTGTCCAGGCTCGATTTGAACGCCGGGTTGCCCTTCTGGAAGGGGATGGCCAGGGTCAACGTGGCCTTGGCATCGACACGGCTGCGCAAATCCACGCCCGCGGTGGGCTTGGCGGCAAATTGACTGCTGGTGAGTGTATTCAGGCCGCTCAACAGGGGTTTTTGCTGCTTGTTAGCAAGCATCTGGGCATTGGCATAGCTATAAGGCGCGCTGAAATCGAAACGATCCTGCAGTTCAGGAGTCACAGCGATGTGGTTGATCGCCACGTCGTACTTGCCGCTTTCCACGCCGGGCAGCAAGTCGCTGTCGTCGGTGGTGATAAAGGAGGCGCGTACGTCCATTTCCCGAGCCAGTAACTCACCCAGTTCCACTTCAAAACCGGTGAGTTTGTCGCCTTCCTTGAAGTTGAAGGGCGGCGTGTCCGCTTCCAGGGCAATGCGCAGCTCCCCACGGTCAAACACGTCGTCGAACAGTTCGGCGTGAGCCAGGGGGCTCAGCAAAGGCAGCACAAGTAACAGGCCAGGCAGAAAACGCATGGTCACTCCTAAAGAATTCGAAGGTGCGAGACGCGGTTAAGGCTCGCTTTGCTATGGTGTCGAGTGCCTTGGACAACGTTTCGTCACTAAGTTGTCATAACCCTACAGATTTCACAGAAAAACTGGAGAAGTTAATGAAAACCATTTTGTCTCGTGCAACCCTGGCCAGCCTGCTGCTGGGGGCTTCAATGCTGGCGTCTGCCGCAGATATCCCACGTACACCGGCGCCAAAGGGTGCTGAAGTGTTCATTGTTTCACCCAAGGATGGTGCTACGGTCGATAAGACCTTCACCGTCGAGTTCGGCATCAAAGGCATGGACCTGGAACCCATCGACAAACAGGTGCCAGGCGCAGGCCATCACCACCTGCTGGTCGACCAGACCCAATTGCCTGACCCAAGCCAGCCGATTCCGTGATCCACTTCGGCAAGGCGCAAACCAAGACCGAGCTGACCCTGGCCCCAGGCAAGCACACCCTGCAACTGGTGGCGGGCGATAACCTGCATCGTCAGTTCGAGCCTACTGTAGCCTCAAAAGTGATCACCGTTACCGTCAAGTAAGATTTGTTCAGACGAAAAAAAGGGAGCCCCGAGGGGCTCCCTTTTTCGTACACGCTTGAAACCTTAGAACAACACGCGGCTACGAATAGTGCCGCTGATGTGCTGCAGCTTCTCTTGCGCCAGGTCCGAGTACTCGGCGTCGACGTCGATCACCACGTAGCCGACCTTCTCGTTGGTCTGCAGGAACTGACCGGAGATGTTGATGCCGTTTTCCGCGAAAACCTTGTTGATCTCCATCATCACACCCGGGATGTTCTGGTGGATGTGCAGCAGGCGGTGCTTGCCAGGGTGAGCCGGCAGGGCCACTTCCGGGAAGTTGACCGAGGACACCGACGTACCGTTGTCGCTGTACTTGACCAGCTTCTCTGCCACTTCCAGGCCGATGTTGGCCTGGGCTTCAGCGGTGGAGCCGCCGATGTGCGGGGTCAGGATCACGTTGTCCAGGCCGCGCAGCGGGCTTTCGAAGATGTCGTCGTTGGAGCGTGGCTCCAACGGGAACACGTCGATGGCGGCGCCGATCAGGTGCTTGTCCTTGATCGCGTCGGCCAGGGCATCCAGCTCGACCACGGTGCCGCGCGCGGCGTTGATCAGGATCCCGCCCTTCTTGATGGCGCGGATTTCTTTCTCGCTGATCATCCACTGGGTCTCAGCGGTTTCCGGCACGTGCAGGGTAACGATGTCGGACATGCCCAGCAGTTCGGTCAGGCTCGACACCTGGGTGGCGTTGCCCAACGGCAGCTTGGTCAGGGTGTCGTAGAAGAACACCTGCATGCCCAGGCCTTCAGCCAGTACCGACAGTTGGGTACCAATGGAGCCGTAGCCGACGATACCCAGCTTCTTGCCGCGGATTTCGAAGGAGTTGGCCGCGCTCTTGATCCAGCCGCCACGGTGGCAGGAAGCGTTCTTCTCAGGGATACCGCGCAACAGCAGGATGGCTTCCGCCAACACCAGCTCCGCCACGGAACGGGTGTTGGAGTACGGGGCGTTGAACACCGCGATACCGCGCTCGCGCGCTGCATTGAGGTCGACCTGGTTGGTGCCGATGCAGAAACAGCCGACCGCCACCAACTTCTTGGCGTGGTCGAAGATCTCTTCGGTCAACTGGGTGCGGGAGCGAATGCCGATAAAGTGCGCGTCGGCGATCTTTTCCTTGAGCTGGGATTCCGGCAGAGAACTGGTGATGTACTCAATGCTGGTGTACCCGGCGGCCTTTAGGACGTCGACGGCCGATGGGTGGACGCCTTCCAGAAGAAGGAACTTGATCTTGCTCTTATCGAGAGAAGTCTTGCTCATCTGCGTAAACCTGTATCCCGGAGAAAAATGGCAGGGAATCGGATCGCTTAAGCTGACCCGGACGGCAGGAAAGCCGTCACCGCAGAAACGCCCTTGGGCTCTGTCCTGCGGGGGCGGTATGCTAGCATACGCGCCCCGCTAAACACTCATTCCTGCGACGTGAAGCGTTCTCAGGATGACCATGAATTGTTCGAGAGTTCTGTCGATGACCCATCCTGCCCTGATTGATGAGCTAAAGACCCTGGTTGAGCCCGGCAAAGTGCTGACCGATGCCGACTCCCTGGAGGCTTACGGCAAGGATTGGACCAAGCACTTCGCCCCCGCCCCGACCGCTATCGTCTTCCCCAAGACCATTGAACAGGTGCAGGCCATTGTCCGCTGGGCCAACACGCACAAGGTGGCGCTGGTGCCATCCGGTGGGCGTACCGGTCTGTCGGCGGCCGCCGTGGCGGCCAATGGCGAAGTGGTGGTGTCGTTCGACTATATGAACCAGATCCTCGACGTGAACCTCACCGATCGCACCGCCGTGTGCCAGCCGGGTGTGGTCACCAAGCAGTTGCAGAACGTCGCCGAAGAAAACGGCCTGTACTACCCGGTGGACTTCGCCTCGTCCGGTTCCAGTCAGATTGGCGGCAATATCGGCACCAATGCCGGCGGGATCAAGGTCATTCGCTACGGCATGACCCGCAACTGGGTGGCGGGCATGAAGGTCGTCACCGGCAAGGGCGATGTGCTGGAACTGAACCGCGACTTGATCAAGAACGCCACCGGCTATGACATGCGCCAGCTGTTTATCGGCGCCGAAGGCACCCTGGGCTTTGTGGTCGAAGCCACCATGCGCCTGGACCGGGCGCCGAAAAACCTCACCGCCATGGTGTTGGGCACTGCTGACTTCGACTCGATCATGCCGGTACTGCACGCGTTCCAGAGCAAGCTGGACCTGACCGCCTTTGAGTTCTTTTCCGACAAGGCATTGGCCAAAGTCCTCGGCCGTGGCGATGTGCCGGCGCCGTTCGACACCGAGTGCCCTTTCTACGCCCTGCTGGAATTCGAAGCCACTACCGAAGAAGTGGCCAACCACGCCCTGGAAACCTTCGAACACTGCGTCGAGCAGGGCTGGGTGCTGGATGGCGTGATGAGCCAGAGCGAAACCCAGTTGCACAACCTGTGGAAGCTGCGCGAGTACATCTCCGAGACCATCTCCCACTGGACGCCGTACAAGAACGACATCTCGGTCACCGTGTCGAAAGTGCCGGCATTTCTCAAGGAAATCGACGCGATCGTCGGCGAACACTACCCAGACTTCGAAATTGTCTGGTTCGGCCATATCGGTGACGGTAACTTGCACTTGAATATCCTCAAGCCGCAAAACCTGTCCAAGGACGAGTTCTTCGCCAAGTGCGCCACCGTCAACAAGTGGGTGTTCGAGACCGTCGAGAAGTACAACGGCTCGATCTCCGCCGAGCATGGCGTGGGCATGACCAAGCGCGACTACCTGACGTACAGCCGTTCCCCGGTTGAAATCGAATATATGAAGGCAGTGAAAGCGGTGTTCGACCCGAACGGGATCATGAACCCGGGCAAGATCTTCGCTGTTTAACCATCACGAAAGAGGAAGCGGGCCATGAGCTATCAGCACAAGTACGTCGACGGCACCAACATCCACTTTCCACTGGGTAAAGTGGTCTGCATCGGGCGCAACTACGCCGAACACGCGAAGGAACTGGATAACCCGGTGCCGACCGAGCCTCTGCTGTTTATCAAGCCGGGCAGTTGCGTGGTGCCGTTGGAAGGCGGCTTTGCCATTCCAGCCGAGCGCGGTTCGGTGCATTACGAAGCGGAAATCGCGGTGCTGATCGGCAAACCCCTGTCGAAAACCCCGAGCCGTGAAGAAGTGCTGGACGCCATCTCCGGCTTCGCCCCGGCCCTGGACCTGACCTTGCGCGACAAGCAGGCCGAACTCAAGGCCAAGGGCCTGCCGTGGGAAATCGCCAAGTCCTTCGACGGCGCGGCGGTCATTGCCCCGTTCGTGGTGGGCAGCACCTTCCCGGACTTTACCGATATCGGCATTCGCCTGACCATCAATGGCCAGGTGCGCCAGGACGGTAACAGCGCGCAGATGCTCAACCCGATCGTGCCGATGATCCAGCACATGGCCGGTTGCTTCTCGCTGCAGGCCGGGGATGTGATCCTGACCGGCACCCCTGTGGGCGTGGGCCCGCTGCAAGTGGGTGACGAACTGGTGCTGGAATTGCCGGGTGTCAGTCGCTTCGAAAGCGCCGTACGCTAACCCCATCTCTCTGTAGGAGCCGGCTTGTGTGGGAGCTGGCTTGCCTGCGATAGCATCACCGCGGTGTGCCTGATACACCACGGTGCTTGCATCGCGGGCAAGCCCGGCTCCCACACAAGCCCGTACACAGATTATTTGTGCGTGCTGCGCACATCGGGGTTTTGCATTTTTTTCACACGCCATCCGGATAATCCTCGGCCATATGGCACCCAGGCGCTCTGAGCCCTGGGCCATCACCGACAGCCGATTATCTGGAATGCCTCCATGGCCGTACCCCTTTCTTCTGCGAATCCCACCCCGCGCCCGCGCCTGAATATGCGCTGGTACTCCTGGCTGTTGCTGGCCGGGGTGATCATGTATGGGGTTTCCTGGTTGATGCACTGGGATGACCGGGGCGCGTTATGGGTGTTGGAGCGCTTTGAAAGCCCGGTCGAACGCCGAGAAAGCGTCTGGCTTCCGGATTACCAGGCGGTGATCGACGCCAAGCCATTGCCCGGCATGGAAAAGGACGAAGCGTCGGACCTGGCCTACAACCCGCAGACCAAAACCTTATTCGCAGTGATGGGGCGCAACCCGTTCCTGGTGGAACTCAGCCTGCAGGGCGATGTGCTGCGCAAGATTCCCCTGGTGGGCTGGAGCAACCCGGAAGGCGTGACGGTCATGGAAAACGGCGTGCTGGGCATCGTGGATGAGCGCAGGCACAACGTGACGCTGGTCAAGGTGGATGCCGACACGCGCCAACTGGCTTTCGCCGACTTCCCAAGCTACGACCTGGGCCCCTCCGAGAACCAGAACAAGGCATTCGAGGCCATTACCTGGGACAAACGCAATCAACAGCTGGTGCTGGGTATCGAGCGTCCGGCGCAGTTGTTTACCTGGGCCAGCGACGGCGGCCAGGTCCTGGCGGGCGACAAGCAGAAGTTGCCCAGCTCCGAACTGGATATCCGCAACCTCTCGGCCTTGAGTGTCGATCCGCGTACCGGCCACCTGTTGGTGCTGTCCGCCGACTCTCATCTGCTGCTGGAGCTGGACGAAAAGGGTCAACAGGTCAGCTTCATGACCGTGCTGGGCGGCTTCAATGGCCTGAAAAACACGATCCCCCGCGCCGAAGGCGTGACCATGGACGAAAACGGCACGCTGTACATGGTCAGCGAGCCCAATCTGTTTTATCGGTTCGATAAGCAGAAATAGCCGACTAATACGTCGGACTCTTCTCTATGCGCGGCATTCCCCAGACATTGAGCTGCGTTTAAGTTTAAATTCAGACGGCTGTGATATTCATTTGCCAGTTTTGACTTTGAGCCAGCCCCCATGCGCCGATTTGCCCGCCCCAAACCTGCCCTTCTTATTCTGTTGCTGATCGCCCTGGTTGCCGTGGGCGTGGTCGCCCAGCAGTTTCGATTATTCGAGCGCGCCTGGTTCAACTGGCAGACCTGGCGCCAGCCGCTGGATGAACGCTCCATTGGCCTGGCGGACTATGAGGTGGTGCTGGAAGCCCAGGTGATTGAGGGCCTGGATGATGATGTCTCGGCGCTGACCTACGACCCGGTGCGCAAGAGCCTGTTTACCGTGACCAATCAAAACGCCGAACTGGTTGAACTGTCCCTGGACGGCAAGATCCTGCGGCGTATCAACCTGGTGGGGTTTGGCGATGCCGAAGCGGTGGAGTTCATCAGCGAGAACACCTATGTGGTCAGCGATGAGCGTCAGCAGCGGCTGATCAAGATTCACCTGGAGGACGACACGCAGTTTCTCGACGCGGCCGAGGCCGAGCAGATGACCCTGGGTGTGCACCTGAAGGGCAATAAAGGCTTTGAAGGGCTGGCCTATGACTCGGTGGGCAAGCGCCTGTTTGTCGCCAAGGAGCGGGACCCGATGTTGATCTACGAAGTGCACGGCTTTCCCCATTTCAAACCGGAAAAAACCTACTCGGTCCACGTAGTCAACAACCCCCGACGCGATGCCGGGCTGTTTGTACGCGACCTGTCCAGCCTGCAATACGACGAGCGCAGCGGCCATTTACTGGCGCTGTCCGATGAGTCGTACCTGGTGCTGGAGCTGGATATCGACGGTCGTCCCTTGAGCAGCTTGTCGCTGCTCAAGGGGCGCAATGGCTTGAAAAAACGCGTGCCCCAAGCCGAGGGTATCGCCATGGATGACGATGGCACGTTGTACCTGGTGAGTGAGCCGAACCTGTTCTATGTCTTCAAGAAAAAGCCCGAGCAGCGGTAGACGCGGATCAGAACATCCACTGCACACCCAGCGAATAGCCGGTCTGGCTGCCTTCGGCATGGCCCAGGCGGCCGTTCACTTCGGCGTACACCCCAAGCTGCGGGGTGATCGCCAATTGGCTGCCGACCTGCGCGCGGCCGAAACTCTTGTCCACTGAACCCAGGCGTGCGGTGCGGGCCTGGCCGTCGGCGCGGGCGGTCAGCTCGAGATCGTCGAGGCGGCCGTCGGCCAATTCCTTGACCCAGGCGATGTCGCCGTAGGGCATCAGGCTCAGGCCGTAAGGCAGGGCCACGGCACCGCGCACACGCCAGCCGAGGCTGGCTTCCAGGGAGTCGAAGGATTGCTCTTCATATTCGAGGGCGGTGCGCAGGTTCTGCTTCTCGTGGAACTTGTCGATGCGCGAGTGGCTGTAATCGAGCCCGGCAAACGGTCCGGTCTTGATCGCGCCCAGATCGAAGTCATAACCGCCGAGCACTCGGGCACCCAGGGACAGGGCGTCGGTCTCGCCAGTCAGTTGCTGGTTAAGCAGCACGGGGCCACCATTGGCCTGGATCAGCAGGTTGCGTTTTGAGTCGAAGCTGCTGTGGCCCACGCTCAGGTCGCCGGCCAGCCAGGTCGGGCCGCCATCGTTCAACAGGGCGTAGACCGCAGCTTGCCAGGTGTCGCTTTGCAGCTTGCCACGGTGTTCCAGCTTGTCGCGGCCGTTGAGGTAGCTGAGGCTGGCGCCGATGTTCAGGCTGCTGCTCAGTTGATAGTCGCCCAGGGCATGCAGGCCCAGGCGCCGGGCCTCGGGGTTGGGGGCGGTGTCGAAGCCGCTGTCCGGGTTGTATTCGCCGTCTACGCCGATCTCGCCATCGAAACTGCCCACTTCACGGCTGACCGATTGCAGGGTCAGCCAGCGCCGGTCATGCAGGCGCACCATGGCTTGGTGCTGGCGCTGCAGGTTGTCCTGCATATTGCGCGCAACCGCGCCGCCCGAGCTGGTGGAAGCCATCAAGTCGGCATTGGTCAGCTCCAGCACCAGGCGGCTGAGCAGGCGCGAATAGTCGCGCAGGCGCTGGTCGATGCGTTCCTGGCCGAAGGCGTTGGTCAGGACCGTCTTGTTGTCTTCGGTGGGGTCGTGCCAGGTCGAGCCGCCGGGGATCGCCGGGTTGTCGGTCTGGGTGTAGCCGTCCAGGGCACCCAGTTCCCAGTTGGTGGCTTCCACATACAGGATTGGGATATTGAGCCCCTCGAAGGCTTCGCCGTCACTGCAACAGCCAGTGCCGGCGGGGTATTGCGCGTCCAGGCCGGGGTTGGTGAACAGGTTGATGTTCAGCTCCTTGGCGATCTGGAAGGTGTGCTCGCGCAATGAGGCGAGGGCCGGGTTGGCGGTGCTGTTTTGGCCGGCGTGGGCGTACATCATGTCGCCGGTGATCAGGCTGTCGAGGTTGATCATGGCCAGCATATTGGCGCGCTGGCTGGCGCTCAACGAATCGACAAACGCCTTGGAGCCACGCAAGCCTTCCTCTTCGGCGCCGAAGCCGACGATCTGCAAGCCGTTTTCCAGTTGCAGGCCGCCAAGGTTCTTCGCTACTTCGGTCAGCACGCTGGCGCCGGAACCGTTGTCGTCCAGGCCTTGCAGGGCCGGGCGGCCGAAGTAGGTATCGAAGTGCGCGCCAATCACCACGTACTGCGGTTTGGTGCCGGCGGCGTAGGCCACCACGTTCTGCGAGGCGCGGCTGCCGCCATTCCAGGTGAAATCCTGGCGGCTGATGTCATAGGCGCTGCCCATCTGGCTCTGCATCCAGTCGGCGGCCCCGGCGAAGTTGGCCGTGCCGCGATAGCGGCCGGGGTAGTCGGTGATCAGCTTTTCCAGGGTGACATTGGCGTGCTCGCCATAGTCGTAGGCATGGGATTGAGTCGACAGCAGGGCACAGGCAACGCTGACAGCGAGGGCTAGGGGCTTGATCACAAGGTCTTCCTTGAGGTGGTTGAGGGAGTGGCTCGGCGGGACCGATTGCACAATGCGCGCCTCATTCCATGGGGCAAGCGCGAATTGGCGCGTTGTTGGAAGTGGGGGTCGCCTGGCTATAAGTTGTAACGGATTTGATACCAGATGCGGCGGGGGCTGCCGTGACCTGGCGCACAGATTGGGGCAAGCGGGGGAGGGGTTGCTGCGAAAAGTAGCGTTTTTGTTACATGTCCATCGGATGGAGCGCGGTCAAAAATGTGGGAGCGGGCTTGCTCGCGAATGCGGTGTGTCAGCTAGCAAAATCGGTGACTGGCACACCGTATTCGCGAGCAAACCCGCTCCCACAGGGGTTCTGTGTGTACTTAGGCCTTGAGGGTCTTCACGCCTTCACGGGTCCCCAGCAGCAGCACATCCGCAGGCCGTGCCGCAAACAAGCCATTGGTGACCACACCGACGATGGCATTGATCTGGGTCTCCAGCTCCACCGGGTTGGTGATCTGCATGTTGAACACGTCGAGGATGATGTTGCCGTTATCGGTCAGCACACCTTCGCGGTACACCGGGTCGCCGCCCAGTTTCACCAGCTCGCGAGCCACGTGGCTGCGGGCCATGGGGATCACTTCGACGGGCAGCGGGAAGTTGCCCAGTACCGGCACCAGCTTGCTGGCGTCGGCGATGCAGATAAAGGTCTTGGCCACGGCCGCGACGATTTTCTCGCGGGTCAGGGCTGCGCCGCCGCCCTTGATCAGGTTCAGGTGCTCGTCGCTTTCATCGGCGCCGTCGACGTAGAACTCCAGGTCGCTCACGGTATTGAGTTCGTACACCGGAATGCCATGGCCCTTGAGGCGCGCGGCGGTGGCTTCGGAGCTGGCCACGGCGCCGTCGAATGCGCCCTTGTGCAAGGCCAGCGCGTCAATGAAGCAATTGGCGGTGGAGCCGGTGCCGACGCCGACGATGCTTTTATCGTCGAGTTTAGGAAGGATTAAATCGACGGCGGCCTGGGCCACTGCCTGTTTGAGTTGATCCTGGGTCATGCGGGCTCCGGAACGGGCGGGGAGTAAAGAGGGGCGCGAGTATAACCCAACAAAACCTCTGGATTCGTGTGGTCGTCCGGCCAAAAGGCGGGTTAGACTCCTCGGCCCTGCCCAACCCGCCCAGTGATGCTTTCCGATGCTCGAACAGTACGTCAAAAAGATCCTCACCTCGCGCGTTTACGACGTTGCCGTGGAAACCCCGTTGCAGACCGCCCGCCAGCTCTCCGAGCGCCTGGGCAACAAGGTCTGGCTCAAGCGCGAAGACTTGCAGCCGGTGTTTTCCTTCAAGATTCGCGGCGCCTACAACAAGTTGACCCAACTGACGGCCGAAGAACGTGCCCGTGGCGTGGTCACCGCCTCGGCGGGTAACCATGCCCAGGGCCTGGCCCTGGCGGCCAAGGTGCTGGGGGTCAAGGCCACGATCGTGATGCCCAAGACCACCCCGGAAATCAAAGTCGAAGGCGTACGCTCCCGTGGCGGCAAAGTGGTGCTGCATGGCGACTCCTTTCCGGAAGCGCTGGCGTATTCGCTGAAGCTGGTCGACGAAAAAGGCTACGTCTACATTCACCCCTATGATGATCCACACACCATTGCCGGGCAGGGCACCGTGGCGATGGAGATCCTGCGCCAGCACCCGGGGCCGCTGGACGCGATTTTCGTCCCAGTGGGCGGTGGTGGCCTGATTGCCGGTATCGCGGCGTATGTGAAGTACCTGCGCCCGGAGATCAAGATCATCGGCGTCGAGCCGGACGACTCCAACTGCCTGCAGGCTGCCATGGCCGCGGGCGAACGCGTGGTGCTGCCGGCCGTGGGGATCTTTGCCGATGGCGTGGCGGTGGCGCAGATCGGTCAGCACACCTTCGATATCTGCAAGGACTATGTGGATGAAGTGATCACCGTCAGCACCGATGAAATCTGCGCGGCGATCAAGGATATCTACGACGACACCCGCTCCATCACCGAGCCTGCAGGGGCATTGGGCGTGGCGGGGATCAAGAAGTATGTAGAAACCCGTGGTGTCAGTGGCCAGACCTTTGTCGCCATAGATTCCGGGGCCAACGTCAACTTCGACCGCCTACGCCATGTGGCCGAGCGCGCCGAGTTGGGTGAAGGTCGCGAGGCGATCATTGCCGTGACCATTCCCGAGCGCCCGGGCAGCTTCAAGGCCTTCTGCGAGGCTGTGGGCAAGCGCCAGATCACCGAATTCAACTACCGCTACCATTCCGGCAGCGAAGCGCACATTTTTGTCGGGGTGCAGACCCACCCGGAAACCGACCCGCGCAGCGCGCTGATTGCCAGCCTGAGCGAGCAGGGTTTCCCGGTGCTGGACCTGACCGAGAACGAACTGGCCAAGTTGCACATCCGCCATATGGTCGGCGGCCACGCGGCGCACGTCAGCAATGAGCTGGTGTTCCGCTTCGAGTTCCCGGAGCGTCCGGGGGCCTTGTTCAACTTTCTTAACAAATTGGGCGGGCGCTGGAACATCTCGATGTTCCACTATCGCAACCACGGCGCGGCCGACGGCCGTGTGGTCGCCGGGCTGCAAGTGCCGGCCAACGAGCGCCATCTGGTGCCGGCGGCGTTGGCAGCGATTGGTTACCCGTATTGGGATGAAAGCGACAACCCGGCCTATCAGCTGTTCCTCGGTTGAGCGACTACGCTGATTGGGCGGCCTTTAAGGAATCGAGAGCATGGAATATCTGACAACCCTCAAGACGATCCACATGGTGGCAACGGTGCTGCTGTTGGCCAGTGGCCTGGCCCTGGCCGTGCTGAGCTGGCGCAAGCGCGCCGCTGGCCCGGCGGTTACGTTGCATCGGCCATGGCTGTTTGTCTGGTTGTTGATGGGCGTAAGCCTGGTGAGCATGCCGTTTACCGGCTGGTGGCTGGTGCACCTGGTCGGCTGGCCGCTGGGGCAGACGTGGATCCTGGGTTCCAGCGTGATCTACAGCGTCGCGGCGCTGGCCTGGTTCTGGCTGGTGGTGCGCCTCAATCGCCTGCGGCTGGGCGGTACGGGCAGTGCGAAGTTCACCCTGGCCCTGGCGATTGTCAGCCTGGTGGGGTTTGTGGCGATTGCCGGGTTGATGGGCGCCAAACCCGTTTAAGGCTTGAAACCGGGTCGCCTTCATTCGCGAGCAAGCCCGCTCCCACATTCGATTGCATTCCAGAGGTGGAACCCGATCAAATGTGGGAGCGGGCTTGCTCGCGAAAGCTTTATCAGCCGCGCAGGCTAATCACCGGCCAACCACGCTTCTGGGCCTTGGCCCGCAGATTCGCATCCGGATCCACCGCCACCGGATGAGTCACCTGCTCCAGCAGCGGCAGGTCATTCATCGAATCGCTGTAAAAATAGCTGTCTTGCAGGCTAAAGCCGGTTTCTTCCAGCCACCGATTCAAGCGCGTCACCTTGCCCTCACGGAAGCACGGTACATCGGTGCTGCGCCCGGTGTAGCGGCCATCGGCCATCTCGCATTCGGTGGCGATCAGGGTTTCAACCCCCAACCGTGCGGCAATCGGCGCGGTGACAAAGCGGTTGGTGGCGGTGATGATCACCAGCGTGTCACCGGCGGCGCGGTGTTTGGCCAGCAGTTCCACGGCCTGGGGCAGGATGATCGGCTCGATGCAGTCGCGCATGAAGTCGCGGTGCCATTCGTCGAGCTGGGCCATCTCGGTGCTGCCGAGGATTTCCAGGCTGAAGTTCAGGTACGCGGCGTTATCCAGCTTGCCGGCCAGGTAATCCTGGTAGAACTCGTCGTTGCGGGTCTTGTAGGCAACGGCATCGAGGATGCCGCGTTCACACAGGTAATCACCCCAGGCGTGGTCACTGTCGCCGCCCAAAAGCGTGTTGTCCAAGTCGAATAAAGCCAGGCGCATTGCGGTTACTCGCTGAAAAGTCTGTAAAAAGGCGTCCAGAATACGGTCTTTTCACAAGAGTGCACATAAGGTAAGCAGCCTCGTTGCCGCTGCAACAAGCTTTGTGGAACAATGCGGCGACATGCGTTTGCGAGGTTGTTGCCGTGATCGACCCCGATGGTTTCCGTCCAAATGTCGGGATTATTCTTACGAATGATGCCGGACAGGTGCTATGGGCTCGCCGAATCAACCAAGATGCCTGGCAGTTTCCCCAGGGTGGGATCAACCCCGACGAAACCCCTGAAGACGCCCTGTACCGTGAGTTGAACGAAGAAGTCGGCCTGGAGCGCGAAGATGTGCAAATTCTGGCCTGTACCCGAGGCTGGTTGCGCTATCGTTTGCCGCAACGCCTGGTGCGTACCCACAGCCAACCGCTGTGCATCGGCCAGAAGCAAAAGTGGTTTCTCCTGCGCCTGATCTCCAACGAGCAGCGGGTGCGGATGGATTTGACCGGTAAACCGGAGTTCGATGGCTGGCGCTGGGTCAGTTATTGGTATCCGTTGGGCCAGGTGGTGACATTCAAGCGCGAGGTTTATCGTCGCGCTCTCAAAGAGCTTGCCCCGCGCCTTTTATCGCGCGACTGACGACGGAGTTCGACCCCGAGCCATGCTCAATACGCTGCGCAAGATCGTCCAGGAAGTTAACTCCGCCAAGGATCTCAAGGCGGCGTTGGGGATTATTGTGTTGCGCGTCAAGGAAGCCATGGGCAGCCAGGTCTGCTCGGTTTACCTGCTGGACCCCGAGACCAACCGTTTTGTGCTGATGGCCACGGAGGGCTTGAACAAGCGCTCCATCGGCAAGGTCAGCATGGCGCCCAATGAAGGTCTGGTGGGCCTGGTGGGGACGCGTGAAGAACCCCTGAACCTTGAAAACGCGGCCGATCACCCGCGTTATCGCTACTTTGCCGAAACCGGTGAAGAGCGCTACGCCTCATTCCTCGGCGCACCGATCATCCACCACCGCCGCGTTGTCGGCGTATTGGTCATCCAGCAGAAAGAGCGCCGCCAGTTCGATGAAGGTGAAGAAGCCTTCCTCGTGACCATGAGTGCGCAGTTGGCCGGGGTGATCGCCCATGCCGAAGCCACCGGCTCGATTCGCGGCCTGGGGCGCCAGGGCAAGGGGATCCAGGAAGCCAAGTTCGTCGGCGTGCCGGGTTCACCTGGCGCGGCGGTCGGTACTGCGGTGGTCATGCTGCCCCCGGCCGACCTGGACGTGGTGCCGGACAAGTCCGTCGACGACATCGACGCAGAAATCAAACTGTTCAAGACCGCCCTGGAAGGCGTGCGCGCCGACATGCGCAACCTGTCGACCAAGCTGGCCACCCAGCTGCGCCCCGAGGAACGGGCGCTGTTCGACGTGTACCAGATGATGCTCGACGACGCGTCCCTGGGTAACGAAGTCAAGACCGTGATCAAGACCGGCCAGTGGGCCCAGGGCGCGCTGCGCCAGGTGGTCACCGATCACGTCAACCGCTTTGAACTGATGGACGACGCCTACCTGCGCGAGCGCGCCTCGGATGTGCGCGACCTCGGTCGGCGCCTGCTGGCCTACCTGCAGGAAGACCGCACCACCAACCTGGTCTACCCCGACAACACCATCCTGATCAGTGAAGAGCTGACTGCCACCATGCTCGGCGAAGTGCCGGAAGGCAAACTGGTGGGCCTGGTCTCGGTGTTGGGCTCGGGCAACTCCCACGTGGCGATCCTGGCCCGGGCCATGGGCATCCCGACGGTGATGGGCCTGGTGGACCTGCCGTATTCCAAGGTCGACGGCATCTCGATGATCGTCGACGGGCACCGTGGTGAGGTGTATACCAACCCCAGCGAAGTGCTGCGCAAGCAATACGCCGAAATCGTCGAGGAGGAGCGCCAGCTGTCCCAGGGGCTCGATGCCCTGCGCGAACTGCCCTGCGTGACCCTCGACGGCCACCGTGTACCGCTGCTGGTCAATACGGGCCTGCTGGCGGACGTGGCGCGTGCGCAACAACGTGGCGCTGAAGGGGTGGGCCTGTACCGCACCGAAGTGCCGTTCATGATCAACCAACGTTTCCCGAGCGAGAAGGAGCAGCTGGCGATTTATCGCGAGCAACTGTCCGCCTTCCATCCGTTACCGGTGACGATGCGCAGCCTGGATATCGGCGGCGACAAGTCACTGTCTTATTTCCCCATCAAGGAAGACAACCCCTTCCTTGGCTGGCGCGGCATCCGCGTTACCCTCGACCACCCCGAAATATTCCTCGTCCAGACCCGCGCCATGCTCAAGGCCAGCGAAGGCCTGAACAACCTGCGCATCCTCCTTCCGATGATCTCCGGCACCCACGAGCTGGAAGAAGCCCTGCACCTGATCCACCGGGCCTGGGGCGAAGTGCGCGACGAAGGCGCCGACGTGCCGATGCCGCCGGTTGGCGTGATGATCGAAATCCCGGCAGCGGTGTACCAGGCCAAGGAATTGGCACGGCAGGTGGACTTCCTGTCGGTGGGCTCCAACGACCTGACCCAATACCTGCTGGCCGTGGACCGCAACAACCCACGGGTGGCCGACCTCTACGACTACCTGCACCCGGCGGTGCTGCAAGCCTTGCAGAACGTGGTGCGCGATGCCCATGCCGAAGGCAAGCCGGTGAGTATCTGTGGGGAAATGGCCGGTGATCCGGCGGCGGCGGTGCTGTTGATGGCCATGGGCTTTGACAGCCTGTCGATGAACGCCACCAACCTGCCGAAGGTCAAGTGGATGCTGCGCCAGATCAACCTGAGCAAGGCCAAGGATCTGCTGGCGGAATTGATGACCATCGACAACCCGCAAGTTATCCACAGCTCGCTGCAGTTGGCCCTGAAAAGCCTGGGGTTGGCGCGGATGATCAATCCGTCTGCGACCAAAACCCTCTAGACCGAGGGGGGGCCATCGCAGGCAAGCCAGCTCCCACACTTGGAATGTATTTCAAACGGTGGGAGCTGGCTTGCCTGCGATGACGGTGGCCCAGTCTCCACTAAATCCTCAGTTCCACCTCGCCCAGCCGCCCGCCATGGGGCCCAAAGCTGCGCTCGACCATGTGCCGCAGCCCATCGGCATGCACAATCAGCGCGGTACTCGCTCGCGTCCCGTAACTGGGGCTGGCGATAAACACACTCGATAACAGACTTTCCGTGGCCAACCCGACACCGGTATCCGGCAGTTCGGCAAAGGGTGCGGTCTGTGGGTCGCTCAAAATCCCCAGCAAGGCTTCAGGGTGCGGATCATCCAGCACTTGGGCCAGTGCTGCCTTGGCCTTGAGCAGCTTTGGCCAGGGCGTATCCAGCCCGGCATTGGATAAGCCATAGATCCCGGCCGTCAGTTGGGTAGGCGTCGACTCATTGGCGTTGTAGTGCCACAGCTCTTGCGGCGTGCCAATCAGCAGGTTGAAGCCGGCATATTCAATTGATCTGCCGTTAACATCGGCTAAATAGTGGTCAATCGGCAGGGAACCGTGGAGAAAACGCGCCACCAACTCGCCCCGGGACTTGCGCGCCGGTGGCTGGTGCGGGTCACGGATATTGGTCAGCGCGGCAAACCGTCCGTCGGCGCCGATCCCCAGCCAGGTGCCCCCGGCTTCCTGGTCGCGACCGGCATACACCTGCGGTGTATCGGGCCACTGGGCCAAGGGCAGGCTGGGCCGGGCGTAGAATTCGTCACGGTTGGCCGCGACGATCAGGGGCTGGGCATGGCCCGGCCGCCAGGCGAAAACAATCAGGCACATAAGGCGATCCTTTTGTGTTTTGCTCACTCTACCCATAGAACCGCCGGCTATCCATCGTATCCAAGTTGGGCCAGATGCCTCCCATCCGTTAACATGCCAGGCTGCTTGGCGCGGGTGCGAACTTCTTCATTTGATCGAGCCGCTGTAACGCAGGCTTAATCGTCCACCGGCAAGGTCCGTGCGCAATAACGAATGATTTAACGAGGAGTCGCAATGCTGCCTTACCCGCAGATCGACCCGGTGGCCCTGGCCATCGGTCCGCTGAAAATCCACTGGTACGGGTTGATGTACCTGATCGGCATCGGCGGCGCCTGGCTGTTGGCTTCCCGACGCCTGAACCGCTTTGATCCGACCTGGACCAAGGAGAAGCTCTCCGACATGGTGTTCTGGATGTCGATGGGCGTGATTGTCGGCGGGCGCCTGGGTTATGTGTTGTTCTACGACCTGAGCGCGTACCTGGCCAACCCTACCCTGATTTTCGAGGTGTGGAAGGGCGGCATGGCGTTCCACGGCGGTTTTATCGGCGTGATGCTCGCGGCCTGGTGGTTTGGCCGACGCAATGGCAAGTCATTCTTCCAACTGATGGACTTTATCGCGCCGATGGTGCCGATTGGCCTGGGTGCCGGGCGTATCGGTAACTTCATCAACGCCGAATTGTGGGGCAAGCCGACCGACGTGCCGTGGGCCATGGTGTTCCCGCCGTTCAGCGACCCGGCGCAGTTGGCGCGCCATCCGTCGCAGTTGTACCAGTTCGCCTTGGAAGGCGTGGCGCTGTTCCTGATCCTCTACATCTACTCGCGCAAACCCCGCCCAACCATGGCGGTTTCGGGGATGTTCGCCCTGTTCTACGGGATTTTCCGTTTCATCGTCGAGTTCGTGCGGGTGCCGGATGCGCAGTTGGGCTACCTGGCGTTCGGCTGGCTGACCATGGGTCAGGTTCTCAGCATTCCGATGATTCTTGCTGGCCTGGGCCTGCTCTGGTGGGCTTACAACCGCCCGCAGGCGATCAAGACCAGCGCGCTATAAATTCGAACGCCGGGGCCTGAGGGCCTCGGCTTCACCGATACAGGTAATGTCATGAAGCAATATCTCGAGCTGGTTTCCCACGTCATTAACAACGGCACCAAGCAGGCCAACCGCACTGGCGTGAACACCATCAGCTTCCCCGGTGCGATGTTGCGCTTTGATCTGCAGGAAGGTTTCCCAGCCATCACCACTCGCAAAATGGCCTTCAAGTCGGCGATTGGCGAGATGTGTGGCTTTTTGCGTGGGGTGAACAACGCCGCCGAATTCCGCGCCCTGGGCTGCAAGGTGTGGGACCAGAACGCTAACGAAAACGCGCAGTGGCTGGCCAACCCGTTCCGCCAGGGCGAGGACGACCTGGGCGAGATCTACGGTGTGCAATGGCGCAAATGGCCGGCGTACAAGCAGATCCCGTTGAGCAACCAGGCCGCTATCGAGCAGACCCTGGCCCAGGGCTATCGCCAGATCGCCGAAGGCGAGGAAGACGGTCAGGCCTATGTGGTGCTGTACAAGGCCATTGACCAGATTCGCCAGTGCGTCGACACCATCATCAAGGACCCGGGCAGCCGGCGCATCCTGTTCCACGGCTGGAACTGCGCCCAGCTCGATGAAATGGCCTTGCCGCCGTGCCACCTGCTGTACCAGTTCCACCCGAATGTCGAGACCAGGGAGATTTCCCTGACCCTCTACATCCGCTCCAACGACCTGGGCCTGGGCACGCCGTTCAACCTCACCGAAGGCGCCGCACTGCTGAGCCTGATCGGCCGCCTGACTGGCTACACGCCGCGCTGGTTCACCTATTTCATCGGTGACGCGCACGTCTACGAAAACCACCTGGACATGCTCAACGAACAGCTCAAGCGCGAGCCTTTCGCCGCGCCGAAGCTGGTGATCAGCGAGCGCGTGCCGGAGTTTGCCAAGACCGGGGTGTACCAGCCGGAGTGGCTGGAGCTGATCGAGCCGAGCGATTTCTCGCTGGAAGGCTATGAGCACCATGCGCCGATGACGGCGCCGATGGCGGTCTAGTCGAGACCGCATCGTCTGCATCGCAGGCAAGCCAGCTCCCACAAGTGACCGAGTACACAGGCACATGTGGGAGCTGGCTTGCCTGCGATGGCGTCAACTCAGTCACCCCATTATCTAATGCCCGTGACTACGACCCACATGTGAATGCTCCGCCTCACTGGCCGCCACACTCCCACTGACCTCCAGCCGCTGCAAAATCCCACACTGGTCGATCTCCGGCCCTTCGCCACAGCGCTGGCGCAGGTCGATCAACTGTTTCTGCAAGGCCAGCAACCCATCAATCCGCGCCTTGACGTGATGGATATGCTCGTCGATCAGCGCATTTACATTTTCACACTGGTCCTGGGGGCTGTCGCGCAGGCCCAGCAGGCTGCGGATTTCCTCCAGGGTCATGTCCAGGCTGCGGCAGTTGCGGATAAACGTCAGGCGCTCGGTGTGGGCCTGGGTGTACAGGCGGTAGTTGCCCTCGCTGCGCGCCGGTGGCGGCAGCAGGCCTTCCTTCTCGTAATAACGGATGGTCTCCACCGGGCAGTCGGTCAGTTTGGCCAATTCACCGATCTTCATCGCAGCAATCTCCAAAAGGGTGCTTGACCCTATAGTGGCTACAGGGTCTTTACTTGGCAACAGGCACCTTCATGGACGCGACACAATGAGCGAATCCCTGCGCACCCCGCACAAGCACGACCACAGCCACGATCATGATCACGACCATGATCATAGCCATCACGACCACGGCCATGATCATGACCACAGCCATCATGATCACGCGCAAAAGCTTGCCCCTGTGAAAGAGCATGATCATGGCGGCGGCTCCTGCTGTTCCGGCGCGGCAGCCCCCTCGTTGGTGACATTGACGCAAACAACCAGCGCCAACGCGCGCCTGAGCACTTTCCGCATCGAGGCCATGGACTGCCCCACCGAGCAAACGCTGATCCAGAACAAACTGGGCAAGATGGCCGGTGTGCAGCAGTTGGAATTCAACCTGATCAACCGCATCCTCGGTGTCACCCACGACCTGCCGAGCACCGCGCCGATCGTCGAGGCCATCAAGTCCCTGGGCATGCAGGCCGATCCGATCGAGGAGGGCGTGCCGGCCGCCGCACCACCGGCCAAGAAGCACTGGTGGCCGCTGGCCCTGTCCGGCTTTTGCGCCCTGGCGGCGGAGGTGATCCATTTCACCGACGCGGCTCCGACCTGGGTGGTGGCGCTGGTGGCGCTGGTGTCGATCCTCAGTGGCGGCCTCACCACCTACAAAAAGGGCTGGATTGCCCTGAAAAACCTCAACCTGAACATCAACGCGCTGATGAGCATCGCCGTGACCGGTGCGATCCTGATCGGCCAGTGGCCGGAAGCGGCGATGGTGATGTTCCTGTTTACCGTGGCCGAGTTGATCGAGGCCAAGTCCCTGGACCGTGCGCGCAATGCCATCAGTGGCTTGATGCAAATGACCCCGGAGCAGGCCACGGTGCGCCAGGCTGACGGTAGCTGGGTCGAACAAGAGGTCAAGACCATTGAACTGGGTGCCATCGTGCGGGTACGCCCCGGCGAGCGCATTGGTCTGGATGGTGAAGTCACCGCCGGCCAGTCCACCATCGACCAGGCGCCGATCACCGGCGAAAGCCTGCCGATCGAGAAAACCGTGGGCGATAAAGTCTTCGCCGGCACCATCAACCAGGCCGGTTCCCTGGAATACCAGGTGACCGCTGCCGCCAATAACTCGACCCTGGCGCGCATCATCCACGCAGTGGAACAGGCCCAGGGCTCGCGGGCGCCGACCCAGCGCTTTGTGGATAGCTTCTCGAAAATCTACACCCCGGCGGTGTTCCTGTTTGCCCTCGGCGTGGCCGTGATCCCGCCGCTGTTCATGGGCGCGGTGTGGTTTGACTGGATCTACCGCGCCCTGGTGCTGTTGGTGGTCGCGTGCCCTTGTGCCTTGGTGATTTCCACCCCGGTGACCATCGTCAGCGGCCTGGCGGCGGCAGCGCGCAAAGGCATCCTGATCAAGGGCGGCGTGTACCTGGAGGCCGGCTACAAGCTCGACTACCTGGCCCTGGACAAGACCGGCACTATCACCCACGGCAAGCCGGTGCAGACCGACTACCTGGCGTTGTTCCCCAATGTAGAAGACAACGCGCCGGCCCTGGCCGCCAGCCTGGCCGCGCGTTCCGACCACCCAGTGTCGCTGGCGATCGCCAATGCGGCTGTGGATAAAAAACTCCCGCTGCAGGTTGTGGATAACTTCGAGGCCCTGGCCGGGCGCGGGGTCCGTGGCGAGATCAACGGTGAGGTCTATCACCTGGGCAACCACCGCCTGGTGGAAGAGCTGGGCCTGTGCTCGCCGGCCCTTGAAGAAAAACTCTTCGCCCTGGAAAAACAAGGCAAGTCCGTGGTGCTGCTGCTCGACAAATCCGGCCCGCTGGCGCTGTTCGCCGTGGCCGATACGGTCAAGGACAGCAGTCGCGAAGCCATCCAGCAGTTGCACGACCTGGGCATCAAGACCCTGATGCTCACCGGCGACAACACCCACACCGCCCAGGCAATTGCCGCCCAGGTGGGCATCGACCAGGCCCAGGGCGATCTGTTGCCCACCGACAAGCTCAAGGCTATCGAGGACCTGTACGGGAAAAACCACCGGGTCGGCATGGTCGGCGACGGCATCAACGACGCCCCGGCCCTGGCCCGCGCCGAAATTGGCTTTGCCATGGCCGCAGCAGGCACCGACACGGCCATCGAGACCGCCGACGTGGCGCTGATGGACGATGATTTGCGCAAGATTCCGGCATTCATACGCTTGTCGCGACAAACGTCGAGTATCCTCAAGCAGAACATCGCCCTGGCGCTGGTGATCAAGGCGATCTTCCTGGCCGTCACCTTCATGGGCATGGCCACCATGTGGATGGCGGTGTTTGCTGACATGGGCGTGAGCCTGCTGGTGGTATTCAATGGTCTGCGCTTGTTGCGCAAATAGTCGATGAGAGGGTGGTGTGCTGAGTGCCGAGTTGAAGGCGTTTTACATGGTCGCCCGCCTGGGCAGCATTACCCAGGCGGCGAAAAAACTCGGCCTGAGCCAACCTACGGTGACCACCCAGATCCGCCATCTGGAAAGCCAGTACTCGGTTGAGCTGTTCTATCGCGGTGGCCGCCGCCTCACCGTCAGCGACGAAGGGGCGCGGCTGTTGCCGATGGTCAAGGCGCTGTTGCAGCAGGAGGCGGATATCGAGTTTTTCCTGCGCAACAGCGGCCAGGTGCAGGGCACGTTGCGCATCGCCGCGACCGCGCCCTATTACATCCTCGACCTGGTGAAAACCTTCCGCGAACGCTTGCCCCACGTGGAAGTGGCAGTGGAAATCGGCAACTCCCAGCAGGTCCTCGAAGCACTGGATGATTACCGGGTGGACGTCGCCGCCTCCTCGCAATTGCTGGAAGACCCGCGCCTGATCCGCCGGGTGCTGGGCTCCGACCCGCTGGTGCTGGCGGTGCATCGCAATCATCCGCTGGCCGTGCTGGAACATGTGCCGCTCAGTGCGCTGGCGGGGCATACCCTGTTGATGCGCGAGGCAGGTTCCACCACCCGGCGCTTGACCGAAGAGATGCTCAAAGGCGCTGGCGTGGGTTATGGGCCGCTGCTGGAAATCGGCAGCCGTGAGTCGATCCGCGAGGCGGTGCTGCGCAATATCGGCATCAGCATCATCGCCCGCCAGGAAGTGCCCCATGACCCGCAACTGCGGGTGCTGACCATCGAGAATGCGCCGCAGATTCCTGAATACCTGTACTGCCTCAAGGAGCGTAAAGGTGCGCGGTTGCCGGCGGCATTTCTGGGGTTGGCGCAGGAAATGTCGCCGCTCTGAAAGATTTTGGGTGGTTTTGAAATCGCCATCGCAGGCAAGCCAGCTCCCACATGTGAAGGTATTCACAGCTCCAAATGTGGGAGCCGGCTTGCCTGCGATAGCGGTAGACCCAACACCCCATGGCTCTGCCCCTACCCAAATCCACCAATACCACTATCACCCGCTTTTGCCTTCCTGCCACACCAGGGACGCATTTGCTGCCTAGCATGGCCTTCATCAGTTTGATGAGGTGCCACCATGAACACAGCCCAGCTCAACCCCGGCGCGCCGATGACGGTGCGTGGTATCCAGAAGCGCTTTGGCGCCTTTACTGCCCTGGACCATGTGTCCCTGGACGTCGCCGCCGGTGAACTGGTGTGCCTGCTCGGCCCCTCGGGCTGCGGCAAGACCACCTTGCTGCGCTGCATCGCCGGCCTGGAGCGCCAGGACAGCGGCGAGTTGTACCTGGGTGATCGTGACGTTTCCCTTCTGGCACCCCAGGCGCGGGACTACGGCATTCTGTTCCAGTCCTACGCGCTGTTCCCTAACCTCAGCGTCGAGGCCAATATCGGCTACGGCCTGGCCGGCAGCGGTCGCGATGAAGTGCGCAAACGCGTGGCGCAGATGCTGGAACTGGTGGGCCTGACCGGCAGCGAAAAGAAATACCCCGGCCAACTGTCCGGCGGCCAGCAGCAACGGGTCGCCCTGGCCCGTGCCCTGGCGCCGGCCCCGTCGCTGTTGCTGCTGGATGAGCCGATGTCGGCCCTCGATGCCCGGGTGCGCGAGCACCTGTGCACCGAGTTGCGCCAGTTGCAACGCCGCCTGGGCATCACCACCCTGATGGTCACCCACAACCAGGACGAGGCCATGCTGATGGCCGACCGCATCGCCGTGATGAACAATGGCAAGGTCGAGCAGTACGCCACCCCTCAAGAGATCTATGACCGCCCGGCCACCCCGTTCGTGGCCGAGTTTGTCGGCCAGGGCAACTGGCTGCCCTTCAGCCGCAACAGCGCCAGCCACGCCCAGGTTGGCGGGATGAATGTGCGCCTGGCCGAAGACAGCGGCAAGGCCGCGTCGGGCCGCCTGTTCTGCCGGCCGGAAGCGATCAGCGTCAACCCGCCCGTACACGAGGAAAACCTGTTCCCGGCCAAGGTCCGCGAGATCACCTTCCTCGGCAACCGTTGCCGCATGAGCTTTGAACTGGACCAGTTGCCTGGTCATCCGCTGCTGGCCGAACTGGCGCCGGAAGCCATGCCACGTCTGGGCGCCCAGGATATCTGGGTGGCGCTGCCGCCGCGCAGCCTGCAGGTGTTTGCCTGAGATGGCCACTGATATGACCCTGCCAGTACCCGGCCGTGTGGCGCGTCAGGCTTCCCGTGCGCAAATCGGCGACCGTATCTTCGTACTGGGCGGCAAGCTACTGCTGCTGTGCCTGTTGGGCCTCGCCGTACTGTTGCCGCTGCTGGCGATCTTCTGGCGCGGTTTCAGCGCCGAAGACGGCCAGGGCGGCGGGCTGGTGGCGGCGCGTGAGCTGCTGACCAGCGCCAACTTCCACTGGCTGCTGGGCAACAGCCTGAAGGTTTCCCTGAGCGTCGCGATCATTGTCGTACCCCTGGCCTACCTGTTTGCCTACGCCTTGCAACGCACGCTGATCCCCGGCAAGACCCTCTGGCGCGGCCTGTCGTTGCTGCCGCTGATGGCGCCGTCGATGCTGCCGGGCATCGCCCTGGTGTACCTGTTCGGCAACCAGGGCATGTTGCGCGGCCTGCTGTCCGACAACATCTACGGCTTCTGGGGGATTGTCCTCGGTGAAGTGATCTACACCTTTCCCCATGCGCTGATGATCCTGCTGTCGGCGCTGTCCCTGGCGGATGCGCGGTTGTTCGATGCCGCCTCGAGCATGGGCGCCAGCCCGGCCCGGGCGTTTCGCAGCATCACCTGGCCGGCGACGCGCCAGGCCGTGTTCGCCGCGTTCTGCCTGGTGTTCACCCTGACCATCACGGACTTCGGCGTACCGGTGGTGGTGGGTGGTGACTATCAAGTGCTGGCGCTGGAGGCCTACAAGGCCGTGGTTGGCCAACAGCAGTTCGGTCGCGGCGCCTTGATCGGCATGGTGCTGCTGCTGCCGGCGTTGCTCAGTTTCGCGGTGGATACCTGGCTGCGCCGGCGCCACGGCGACTCCATGAGCGGCCGCGCCCAGGTGTTCCAGCCGGCGCCATCGCGTCTGCGTGATGGCTGCTACCTGGCGATTGTGCTGCTGATCTGCGCGGTGCTGCTGTTGGTGTTCGGCATGGCGGTGTACTCGTCGCTGGTGAAGTTCTGGCCGTACAACCTGTCGCTGTCGCTCAACCACTACCAGTTCAACGACACCGCTGGCGGCGGCTGGCTGGCCTATCGCAACAGCCTGACCATGGCGATCTGCACCGCACTGATTGGCAGCGTGCTGATCTTCACCGGCGCTTATCTGATGGAAAAGACCAAGGGGCAGAAGGGCTTGAACCTGGCGCTGCGCATGCTCAGCTTTGTGCCGATGGCGGTGCCTGGCCTGGTGCTGGGCCTGGGCTACGTGTTCTTTTTCAACCTCAACGGCAACCCGCTGCATGTGCTCTACGGGACCATGACGCTGCTGGTGGTGTGCACCATTGCTCACTATTTGACCACCGCGCAAATGACCGCCACCACCGCCCTGCGCCAACTCGACGCCGAGTTCGAAGCCGCCGCGCTGTCGCTCAAGGCGCCGCTGTACCGCCACTTTATGCGGGTCACCGTGCCGATCTGCCTGCCGGCGCTGTTGGACATCCTGCGCTACCTGTTTGTCTCGGCGATGACCACCGTATCGGCCGCGATCTTTCTCTACAGCCCCGACACCATCCTTGCGGCGGTGGCGGTGCTGAACATGGACGACGCCGGCAACGTGGGCGGCGCGGCGGCCATGTCGACCCTGATTCTGTTCACCTCAGCCGGCGTCTCGCTGCTGCTGGCGTGGGCCTCACGCGGCTTGTTGCGCCGCTCCCAGGCCTGGCGCCAAACCGCGCCCGGTCAATAACTCTGCCCCACACAAGGAAACGCACCATGTTCAAGCCCCTGGCCCTCGCCGCTGCTGTGCTCACCGCGTTCAGCCTGAATGCCTTTGCTGCCAAGACCGAGTTGACCGTGTACACGGCCCTTGAAGCCGAGCAGTTGAAGACCTACAAGAAAGCCTTCGAAGCGGCCAACCCGGACGTCGAGATCAAGTGGGTGCGCGACTCCACCGGCATCATCACCGCCAAGCTGCTGGCAGAAAAAGCCCGCCCACAAGCCGATGCGGTGTGGGGCCTGGCGGCCTCCAGCCTGGCGATCCTCGATCAGCAAGGCATGCTGCAAAGCTATGCGCCGAAGGATCTGGACAAAATTGGCAAGAACTACCGCGACGCCGCCAACCCACCGGCCTGGGTCGGCATGGACGTGTGGGCTGCGACCATTTGCTTCAACACTGTCGAAGCCGAGAAACAGGGCCTGAGCAAGCCGATCAGTTGGCAAGACCTGACCAAGCCTGAGTACAAGGGCAAGATCGTCATGCCTAACCCGGCGTCGTCCGGCACCGGTTTTCTCGACGTCAGCGCCTGGTTGCAGACCTTCGGCGAGAAGCAGGGCTGGCAGTACATGGATGACCTGCACCAGAACATCGGCCAGTACGTGCACTCCGGTTCCAAGCCATGCAAGTTGGCGGCTTCCGGTGAGTTCCCAATCGGCATTTCCTTCGAATACCCAGCGGTGCAGCTCAAGCGCCAGGGCGCGCCACTGGATATCGTATTGCCCAAGGAAGGCCTGGGCTGGGACATCGAAGCCACTGCGGTGATCAAGGGCACGGCCCACCCGGAAGCGGCACAGAAGCTCGCCGATTTCTCTGCAAGCCCCGCAGCGATGGAGCTGTACAAGGAAAACTTTGCCGTGCTGGCCCAGCCAGGCATTGCCAAGCCACAGACAGAATTGCCGGCGGACTATGAGCAGCGCCTGATCAAGAATGACTTTGCCTGGGCCTCGAAAAACCGCGATAACATCCTGGCTGAATGGCGTAAGCGCTATGACGGCAAGTCGGAGAAAGTGGCAGGTCAATAATATTCGTTGGGGCTGATGGCCTCGTCGCCGGCAAGCCAGCTCCCACATTTGAAGGTGTTCACAATTCACCCTGTGGGAGCTGGCTTGCCGGCGATTGCGGCCTCAAATTCAGGACATCACTTAATGACACACCACAGCGATCTGCTGATCATCGGCGCCGGCATCCTCGGCCTGTCCCATGCCTACGCCGCCGCCAAACGCGGCCTCAAGGTCACGGTGTTCGAGCGCACGGCCACGCCCCTGGGCGCCTCGGTGCGCAACTTCGGCCAGGCCCTGGTCACCGGCCAACCGCCGGGGCAGATGCTCGACCTGGCCCGGCAAAGCCGCGAGATCTGGGGCCAGTGGGCGCAACAGGCGAACCTGCAACTCAAGCGCAATGGCTCTTACCTGTTTGCCCGCACCGAAGCCGAAGAGCACCTGCTGGAGGCTTTTTGCGCCGGGCGCGCCAAGGCGCATGGCTACCGCGTCAACCTGTTGCAAGGCGCAGCGCTGAACGACTTGTATGGCGGCCAGTTCCGCCATCACCGCGCCGCGCTGCACGGCCTGGACGATCAGCAACTGTATTCCCGTGAGGCGCTGCCGGCGCTGATCGAGTACCTGCGCCGCGACCTCAAGGTGGAGTTCCACTTCTCCACCCTGGTGCGCGACATCGCGCCGGGCCAGGTGCACAGCACCGCCGGCAGCTTTCGTGGCAAGCAGATCATCGTGTGCTCCGGCCACGACTACCAAACCCTGCTGGCCGAACAGATCGCCGCACTCCAGCCGCAAATCTGCCAACTGCAAATGCTGCGCGCCCGGCCCAAGGTGGAGCTGAACCTGCAACACGCGCTGCTGACCGGCCTGAGCTGTGTGCACTACGGCGCCTTTGCCGACTTGCCGGAAGCGGCGCCCGTGCAGGCGCAGATCCTGCGCGATACACCGCACCTGCATGAACATGGCATCCACCTGCTGATCAGCCCGACGCCCCATGGCGAGTTGATCATCGGGGATTCCCACCATTACGGCAGCGATCCTTCGCCATTCAACGCCGAACAGGTGGACAACTGGATGATCGAGCTGGCCGAGCAGACCCTGGGCTGTCAGATTCAGGTCGTCGAGCGCTGGCAAGGGGTCTATGGTTCCCGTGGGCCGGGGCCGTTTTCGTTCCTGCGCGCCGCCGAGGGGGTCAGCGTGGCGTTGATGCACACCGGCGTGGGCATGAGCGTGGGGCCGGCGCTGGCCGAGCGCAATATCACTGAACTGTGGGGGCAGGCGTAATGAACGCTGAGCAGGTGGTCGCTGAAGTCTTTGGCCTGTACGAGCAGCATGGCGCTGCCGATTACATTGGCGAGCCGGTGTCGCAGATCGAGCATATGTCCCAGGCCGCGCAACTGGCCATGGCTGAAGGCTTTGACGATGAAGTGGTGCTGGCGGCGTTCTTCCACGATATCGGGCACATCTGCGGCCAGGGTGAGGAGAACATGGGCGGCTACGGCGTGGTCAGTCACGAACGCCTGGGCGCCGATTACTTGCGGCGTGCCGGGTTCAGCGAGCGCCTGGCGAAACTGGTGGAGTATCACGTGCAGGCCAAGCGTTACCTGACCTTCAGCCAGCCGGACTACTATGCGCGCTTGAGCGAGGCCAGCCGCCGCACCCTGGGTTACCAGGGCGGGGTGATGACGGCCGACGAGGCCCGTGTGTTTGAGCAGGACCCGCTGTGTGCGGTGAGCCTGCGCATGCGCCACTGGGATGAGCAGGCCAAGGCAATGCACGTGCCGGTGCTCGACCTTGAGGTGTTGAAGGCCAAGGCCCGGCACCTGCTGGCGGCTTAAGCCTCGTCCAGGCGCTGGGCCAGGGCTTCGATCTGTTCCTGGCGCTCGGCCTGGCTCAACCGTGCATGGGGGTTGAGCGATGACCATTGCGGATGGGCACGCGCCTTGTGCAGGGCCTCGGGCAGTTTGCCTTCGCGCCAGCTCTTGTCCTGCGGGGTGTCGACCTTGATGCTGTGCATCGCCGCATGCCCCCGCAGGTTCAGGGCCTTGAGCAACTGGCGCTGGCGCAGGGCCAACAGGCGCAACACGCTGTCATCCACGGTCAGCTCGCGCTGGCCCTTGATCTTGCCCAGCAAACGGCTGCCGTAGCTGCGCGCGGTTTGCAGGGCGCCCCCGGCAATCGCCCCGGCCAGGGCGGCGGCGCCCAGGGTCAGGCCGCCGACCAGCAAGTCCACACCGGCACCGGCCGCAGCTCCCGCGGCAATCCCGCCGCCGACCCGCACCCCCAGTTGCTTGAGGGTTTCGGGGTTGAACAAATCATCGCCCCAACGTCCGTCCAGCAGCGGCAAGTCGCTGGCAGCGGCGTCTTGCGCACGGAAGCCGTAGAGTTTAAGCAGGGCCTCGACGCAACGCTGTTCGCGCTGGCGCACGGCTTTGCGCAGATCGCTGACGGCTTGCTGTTCATCCTCGATGACCACGCTGCGCCGGCACGCGGCGCAGTCGATCAGCAGCTCGGCGATCAGGCGTGCGGCGCTTTGCTGGCGCGCCTGGCGTTGGGCCTCCTGGTCGAGAATCAGCCGCTCCAACTGTGGCCGTGAGCTTTCCAGCAACAGGGCCAGGCTTTCATACAGCCGCCGCTCGCCATCTTCTGGGGGCGCCACGCTGTCAAAGCGCACCAACGCATGTAGGCCCAGGCGGGCCAGGGCTTCGCGCCAGTCCGGCTCGCGGTGTTCGGCGCTGCTGACAAAGTTGAGCACCGGCAGCAGCGGTTTGCCGCAACTGGCCAGCACTTGCAGCTCGTCGCGGTACTTGGCCAGCACCGGTTCCCGGGCGTCGATCACGTACAGACCGGCGTCGGACGCCAATAACTGGCGTAGCACCTTGGCCTCCTGCTCAAAGCGCTGGCGGGCTTCGCTGCCTTCGAGGAAGCGCGCCAGGCGGGCCGGGCCATCCAGGCGTTCGCCGGGGCGGTCGAGGCGCTCCAGGTAATCGAGCAGGGCGATGGCATCTTCCAGGCCCGGCGTGTCGTACAGCTCCAGCAAGGCTTCACCGTCCACCGACAGGCGTGCGCCTTCGACATGCCGGGTGGTGCTGGGGCGGTGGGACACTTCGCCAAAGCCCACGTCCCGGGTCAGGGTGCGCAGCAGCGAGGTCTTGCCGACGTTGGTGTGGCCGACCACGGCCAGTTTCAGGGGTTTAGTCATGGCCCGTCTCCAGCCAGGTGAGCGGCGCGCAGTCGGCGAAGGGGAGGTCCAGTTGCTGCAAGGCCGTGTGCCAATCGCCGAGGCGCTCGGCATCCAGCGCCTGGCCCGGTGGCGCTTGTAACAGCCAGACCCGGGTGGCGCTGGCGCTGCGGGCCAGCTCGCCAATCAGCGCGAGGCTGCCGCGATCCGGCGAGCGGCGCGGGTCGCAGGCGATCACCAGGCGTGCGGGCGGGAAGCGGGTCAGTTGCTCCAGCAGTTTGTGGCGAGACTCACGGCTGTCGAGGATGCCGGCGTCCTTGACCATGGCCGGAAGTTTGGGCGGCCAGGGGTGCTGGTCGTCGAGTTCGATGGCCACCAGCAGGGCGCCATCGCTGTGCAGTTCGCTGGCACCGCCGCTGACGTGGTGCAACTGCTCAGGCGCGGCATCGCTGACGCCAAGGCGTTCGCTGCTGGGCATCAAGGCATCGCGCAAGTGGCTGTAGCCGGGCAGGTTGAGGTCCAGGCCCAAGGCCGCGCGCCCGCGTTTCCAGCGCCATAGGCACAACAGGGCGAGAATCAACCGGGGCAGCAGGCCATAGACCAGCAACACCCCCACCAGCCATGCAGCCCAGGCCTGGCGGGCGCTTTCGATAGTCAGCGCCGAATCGCCGCTGGTGCGAATCATCTCCACGCTGGGCACGCTGAAGCCGAGCAGTGCGGGCAGGCTGCCCAGGGCCTGGGTCACGCTGACAAAGGTGTCGGCCCCGAGAATGGTGGTTTCCCAGACAAACCCGTAGCGCCGGGTGGCCATCAAGGTCAGCAGGATCACCAGCGCGCTGCACAGCGCCAGCAGCCACAGGCCATTGACCAGCACGCCGACCGCCCAGCGGTTGAGCTTCTGGCGTTGCAGCAGCAACAACAGCGCCGGCGCCAGTTGTGCGGCCTTGGCATCGCGGGCAAGTTTTTCGCTGAGCCACAACCACAGACGGCCGAGGCTGGCGCTGTGTTCTCCTGCAAACAACAGGCCCAGGGCCCAGCTCAGCAGCAGGATCAGGTTCAAGCCCAGCAGGCTGCCCAGGGCCCAGAACACATTGACCGGGGCCTGGCCGTTGCCCAGGGCGGCGAAGGCCAGGCCGGCGCCGCTGACGATGGCCAGCACCATCAGCACCATCAGCGCCAGGCGTGCGCCTTGCAGCCAGTGGAGCAGGGCGGCGCGCAGGCCGTCACGTTCGGCCAGCCACAGTGCGCGGTTTTGAATGCGCGTCGGCAGATCGCCGCCGTGGCTGCGGGCCAGGCGATTGGCTTCCTGGTCTTCCAGGGGGCCAGCGTGTTCTTCACGCAGGCGCACGGTTTCCGTCAGCCAGAGTGTGTGCAGAGGTGTAAGTGCAGTCACGCGCCATCCTGTTGTGTCAGTGAGCCTGGAGCATAACCGCTGGCCCGCGCCTCTGGTATTCTCGTCGCCATGAAAAAAACTCTCCCTTTAAGCCTGATCGCAGCCCTCGGTGAAAACCGCGTGATCGGCGTCGACAACAGCATGCCCTGGCATTTGCCGGGGGATTTCAAATATTTCAAGGCCACCACCCTGGGCAAGCCGATCATCATGGGGCGCAAGACCTGGGATTCCCTGGGTCGACCGTTGCCGGGTCGCTTGAACATTGTGGTCAGCCGTCAGACCGATTTGGTGCTCGAAGGTGCGGAAGTTTTTCCGTCCCTCGATGCAGCCGTTGCGCGGGCCGAGGCCTGGGCGTTGGAGCAGGGCGTGGATGAGCTGATGCTGATCGGCGGCGCGCAGCTGTATACGCAGGGGCTGGAGCAGGCGGATCGCCTGTATTTGACGCGGGTGGAGTTGAGCCCGCAAGGGGATGCGTGGTTTCCGCAGTTTGATACCCGCCAATGGAAGCTGGTGTCGAATGTGCAGAATCCGGCTGAAGGTGACAAGCCGGCCTATAACTTCGAAGTTTGGGAAAAAGCCTAAAAGCATCGCGGGCAAGCCCGCTCCCACCGTTGAACCGGTTTCTTCAGTAAAAATCGGTCAACTGTGGGAGTGGGCTTGCCCGCGATAGCGGTCTATCAGGCCTGCGCCAACTCAGCATGCTCATCGGCATTGAGCAGCTCTTTATCCGTCTGCTGCATGATCTGGCTGGTAATCGCCCCCGCCGTCATCGAACCATTCACGTTCAACGCCGTACGGCCCATGTCGATCAGCGGCTCCACGGAAATCAGCAGCGCCACCAACGCCACCGGCAAGCCCATGGCCGGCAGCACGATCAGCGCGGCAAACGTCGCACCGCCGCCCACGCCCGCTACACCGGCCGAGCTCAGGGTCACAATCGCCACCAGGGTGGCGATCCACAGCGGGTCCAGGGGGTTGATGCCCACGGTTGGCGCCACCATCACGGCCAGCATCGCCGGGTACAGGCCGGCACAGCCGTTCTGGCCAATCGTCGCACCAAACGAGGCGGCGAAGCTGGCGATGGACTGCGGGATGCCCAGGCGGCGGGTCTGCGCTTCGATGCTCAGCGGGATGCTCGCCGCGCTGGAGCGGCTGGTGAAGGCAAAGGTCAGCACCGGCCATACCTTGCGGAAGAAGCGCAGCGGGTTGATCCCGGCCAGGGACAGCAGCAGGCCGTGGACCATGAACATCAGCCCCAGCGCCAGGTAGGACACCAGCACGAAACTGCCGAGCTTGATGATGTCTTGCAGGTTGGAACTGGCGACCACTTTGGTCATCAGCGCCAGTACGCCGTAAGGGGTCAGCTTCATCACCAGGCGCACCAGGCGCATCACCCAGGCTTGCAGGGTGTCGATGGCGTTGATCACTTTCTGACCTTTTTCCACGTCGTCCTTGAGCAGTTGCAGCGCGGCAACCCCCAGGAACGCGGCGAAGATCACCACACTGATAATCGACGTCGGCTTGGCCCGGGCCAGGTCGGCGAACGGGTTTTGCGGGATAAACGACAGCAGCAACTGCGGGATATTCAGGTCGGCGACCTTGCCTGCGTAGTCACTCTGGATCACCTGCAGGCGCGCCAGCTCCTGGGTGCCGGCCACCAGGCCTTCGGCGGTGAGGCCAAACAGGTTGGTCAGGCCGATACCGATCAGCGCCGCAATGGCGGTGGTGAACAGCAGCGTGCCGATGGTCAGGAAACTGATCTTGCCCAGGGACGCGGCGTTATGCAGGCGGGCCACGGCGCTGAGGATCGAGGCGAACACCAGCGGGATCACGATCATCTGCAACAGTTGCACATAACCATTGCCCACCAGGTCGAACCAACTGATCGAGGCCTTGAGTACCGGGTGACCAGCACCATAAATGGTGTGCAGGATCACACCAAAAACCACCCCGAGCACCAGTGCCAGCAGGACCTTCTTGGCCAGGCTCCAGTGGGTGCGACGGGTTTGGGCCAGGCCTAGCAGTAACGCCAGGAACACCAGCAAATTGAGAATCAGCGGCAGATTCATTGAAGCTCCAATTAAATGGCTGCCAGTCGCCTGAGCGTGCGACTGCGAACCGGAAAGCCTAACAGCTTGAAATATATTGATTTAATACCTTTATGGAATGACTACTGTCGTTTTTGGAATAAGGCTTTGGCGCCCAGACGTACGCCGGTGGCGGTATCAGGACGCAGACGGTCGCGCTGGCGCCGGGAACGGTCATAAGGATTTGTTAGCGTTTATGCCTTTCACTCAGGGAGAAAACGCACATGAAGCTCGCGCCGAGACTGTTTGCCGCCGCGCTATGCCTGGGGCTTGTCAGCCAGGTCATGGCCGCCACCGAGTTGAAACACTGGCCGGCACCCGCCGCCAAGCAACTCAACGAAATGATTGCCGCCAACGCCAACAAGGGCAATTACGCGGTGTTCGACATGGACAACACCAGCTACCGCTTCGACCTCGAAGAGTCACTGTTGCCGTACATGGAAAACAAGGGCCTGATCACCCGCGACAGTCTCGATCCGTCGCTCAAACTTATGCCGTTCAAAGACACCGCTGACCATAAGGAAAGTCTGTTCAGTTACTACTATCGCCTGTGCGAAGTGGACGACATGGTCTGCTACCCGTGGGTTGCCCAGGTGTTTTCAGGCTTTACCCTCAAGGAACTCAAGGGCTACGTCGATGAGCTGATGGCCTCCGGTAAACCGGTGCCGGTCACCTACTTCGAAGGCGACGTGGTGAAGAACATGGAGGTGCAGCCGCCGAAAATCTTCACCGGCCAGACCGAGCTGTACAACAAGCTGATGGAAAACGGCATCGACGTGTACGTGATGACCGCTGCCTCTGAAGAGCTGGTGCGCATGGTCGCCTCGGATCCGAAGTACGGCTACAACGTCAAGCCGCAGAACGTCATTGGCGTCAGCCTGTTGCTCAAGGACCGCAAGACTGGCGAGCTGACAACCGCCCGCAAGCAGATCAGCGCCGGCAAATACGACGAAAAGGCCAACCTCGGCCTGGAACTGACCCCCTACCTGTGGACCCCGGCAACCTGGATGGCCGGCAAGCATGCGGCGATCCTCACCTACATCGACGAGTGGAAAAAACCGGTGCTGGTCGGCGGCGACACCCCCACCAGCGACGGCTACATGCTGTTTCACGATGTGGACGTGGCCAAGGGTGGCATCCACTTGTGGATCAACCGCAAGGACAAGTACATGACCCAGATTAACGGCATGATGGCCAAGCATGCGGCGGCCCAGGCCAAGGAAGGGTTGGCGGTGACGGCGGATAAAAACTGGGTGATCGTCAAGCCCGACGAAATCCAGTAACCCTGTGGGAGCTTGCCAGCTCCCACAGTTGATCTCCTGTGGTTTGGCGATTCAGGCAGGCAAAAAAATGCCCCGCACTTGGCGGGGCATTTTTATGGGTGGGGCTTACAGGCCGTCGAGCATGGCCTTGTTACGCACCGCACCCTTGTCGGCACTGGTGGCCAGCAGGGCGTAGGCCTTCAGGGCGGTGGTGACTTTGCGCGGACGCTTCTCCACCGGCTTCCAGCCTTTCTTGTCCTGCTCGACCCGGCGTGCCGCCAGTTCTTCATCGCTGATCAACAGGTTGATCGAGCGGTTCGGAATGTCGATCAGCACCTTGTCGCCATCCTGCACCAGGCCAATCGCGCCACCGGCAGCGGCTTCTGGCGAAGCGTGGCCGATGGACAGGCCCGAAGTACCGCCGGAGAAACGCCCGTCGGTCAGCAGCGCGCAGGCTTTGCCCAGGCCCTTGGACTTCAGGTACGAGGTCGGGTAGAGCATTTCCTGCATACCCGGGCCGCCTTTCGGGCCTTCGTAGCGGATGATTACGATGTCGCCTTCTTTCACTTCGTCGGCGAGGATGCCGCGTACCGAGCTGTCCTGACTTTCGTAGATCTTGGCGCGACCTTCGAACACATGGATCGACTCATCCACGCCAGCGGTCTTCACCACGCAGCCGTCGAGGGCGATGTTGCCGTACAGCACAGCCAGGCCGCCTTCTTTGGAGTAGGCGTGTTCGACACTGCGGATGCAGCCGTTTTCACGGTCGTCGTCCAGGGTGTCCCAGCGGGTCGACTGGCTGAAGGCCGTCTGGGTCGGGATACCGGCCGGGCCTGCCTTGAAGAAGGTGTGCACGGCTTCGTCGTCAGTCAGGGTGATGTCCCACTTGGCGATGCCCTCGGCCAGGGATTTGCTGTGCACGGTCGGCAGGTCGGTGTGCAACAGGCCGCCACGGGCCAGGGAGCCTAAGATCGAGAAGATCCCGCCGGCGCGGTGCACGTCTTCCATGTGGTACTTCTGGATGTTCGGCGCGACCTTGCACAACTGCGGCACGTGGCGGGACAGGCGGTCGATGTCGCGCAGGTCGAAGTCGATCTCGGCTTCTTGCGCTGCGGCCAGCAAGTGCAGGATGGTGTTGGTGGAACCGCCCATGGCGATATCCAGGGTCATGGCGTTTTCGAACGCCTTGAAGTTGGCGATATTGCGCGGCAACACCGACTCATCGTTCTCGGTGTAGTAACGCTTGCACAGCTCGACGATGGTGCGGCCGGCCTGCAGGAACAACTGCTCGCGGTCGCTGTGGGTGGCCAGGGTCGAACCGTTGCCCGGCAAGGCCAGGCCGAGGGCTTCCACCAGGCAGTTCATCGAGTTGGCGGTGAACATGCCGGAGCACGAACCGCAGGTCGGGCAGGCGCTGCGCTCGTATTCCGCGACCTTCTCGTCAGAAGCGCTGGAATCGGCGGCGATGACCATGGCGTCAACCAGGTCCAGGCCGTGGGAGGCGAGCTTGGTTTTGCCGGCTTCCATCGGGCCGCCAGAGACGAAAATCACCGGGATGTTCAGGCGCAGGGCGGCCATCAGCATGCCAGGGGTGATCTTGTCGCAGTTGGAGATGCAGACGATGGCGTCGGCGCAGTGGGCGTTGACCATGTATTCCACGGAGTCGGCGATGATCTCGCGGCTCGGCAGGGAATACAGCATGCCGTCATGGCCCATGGCGATGCCGTCATCCACGGCGATGGTGTTGAATTCTTTTGCTACGCCGCCAGCACGTTCGATCTCGCGGGCGACCAGTTGGCCCAGGTCCTTGAGGTGGACGTGGCCCGGTACGAATTGGGTGAACGAGTTGGCAATCGCGATGATCGGCTTCTTGAAGTCGTCATCTTTCATCCCCGTGGCACGCCACAGTGCGCGGGCGCCGGCCATGTTGCGGCCATGGGTGGATGTTTTCGAGCGGTAATCTGGCATTGGAGCACTCCGGGCGGCTAATCAAGTACTAAAGGGGAGTGAGCTTCTAATTGACGACTGGAACACCCGAAAAATGGCCGTGTGTCCGGAAGTTGCCACTCGCATCGCGGGATCGCCGCTTGCTTGGGCCTCGAGCTCATAAACCCGCCGGGGGATGACTGGCGATGAATAGGGTCGATTCTACACCGCTGGCGTCGGGAGGGAATGGCGAGAAGCATGTCCCGGGGCTTTATCGCCCGACCCTCGTATTTGTCAGCCAGCCCCAGAGGCTGAAGGCGATGAAGCTTGCGGCAATGGTCATCAGCAAATGCGTTCCGGTTTGCGCAAGGGCGGCACTGCTGATCGCGGCCGTGAGGAACATGATGCTGTTGCCCGCCGAGGCGGCCGTGCCCGCGCTGCTTGAGAACAACAGCATCGCCGCCGAAATCGCCGCCGGGCGCACCAGGGTCACGGCCAGGGCGCTGATCAGCATCGGGATCAGCAGGGTTATGGTGGTGATGGCGTCAAGGCTGACGATCAGCATCAGTAGCACACCGGCCACCAGCAGTAACCCCAGGCCGATATTGATTTGCCGGGACAGCGAGATGCGTTTTTGCAGAAACGAGGCCACCACGCCGCCTAGCAGATAGGCCACGCCGTAGACCATCAGCACCAGGGCGTACTGGTATTCGGAGAGTTTCAGCCCATCCATGAACATCAGGGGGGTGACACTGATCAAGGCGAAGTAGCAGGCGAACACCAGTGCTGCGATCCACCAGTAGCGCAGGAAGTCCCGGTTGCCGGCCACGGCTTTCAAGGTGGCGATGATCGACACCGGTGCGCGATGGGGGCTGGCGGACTTGGACGGCAGGATGCACAGCGCATGGATCAACATGCCCAATGCCATCACTGCGAACCCGTAGAAGCTGCCTTGCCAGTCAAAGGTGGTTTGCAGCCAGGAGCCGATCAGCGGCGAAAGGGCGACGAACGAGCCGCTCAGGGTCATGTAATACAGGCGCACGCGAGCCCGGTCCTGCTCCTCGAACAGGTCTTCCACCAGGGCGTGGCCCAGCACGAAGAAGCCACAGCCCATGGCCTGCACGCTGCGAAACAGCAGGAAGGTCAGGTAGTCCGATGCCAGCGTGCAGCCTATCGCCCCCAGGATCGACAGTGTGATGCAGCCAAGCAGGACTTCCTTGCGCCCCCATTTATCCGAGAGTGGGCCGGCGATCAGTTGGGAGACCGAAAAAACCAGGGTAAACAGGCTGATGGACAGCGCGACATTGGCGCTGGGCGTGTCGAACCTAGCGGCGAGGGCCGGAAATGAAGGCAGCAGGATATTGATCGGGAAGAAGCTGATCAGGGCAATGCAGGTGATGAGGATGAAGCGGGAAAGATACTGGCGTTTGGCTGGGCCATCGAGGACGGGCGAGCAGGTGGAATCAGACATTGTTTTTGTTTTCCGCAGTGAAGCCAGAAACCGATACTAGTCTGCAAAAAGTGGAATTCAATCAAAACCTTTGAAGGGAATTTCCTGGGGGGGCGCGTGGCTGGCGACGGTAGGAAAAATCTTTCTGACACTGCACAAAAAAAGGTGGGAGCTGGCAAGCCCACTCCCACCTTTGATCTGCATGTTACTTAGCTATTGGGCAACAACCGGCACGTAATGCTCTTGATATAGCGCGTCTCGGCAATCGCCGGGTGCACCGGGTGGTCCGGGCCCTGGCCACCACGCTCCAGCATCTGGATATTACGGTCCAGGTGGCGGGCGCTGGTCAGCAGGATGTTTTGCAGGTCGTCTTCCGGCAGGTGCATGGAGCACGAGGCGCTGACCAGGATACCGTCCTTGCTGAGCAGGCGCATGGCTTGCTCATTGAGGCGGCGGTAAGCGCCTTCGCCGTTTTTCATGTCTTTTTTGCGTTTGATGAAGGCCGGTGGGTCGGCGACGATCACGTCGAAGCGCTCCTCGCTGGCTTTCAATTCTTTCAACGCTTCAAACACGTCGCCTTCGATGCAGGTCATCTTCTCGGCAACGCCGTTCAGCGCGGCGTTGCGCTCTACGCCATCCAGAGCAAAGGCCGAGGCATCGACGCAGAACACTTCACTGGCGCCAAACGCGGCAGCTTGCACGCCCCAGCCGCCGATGTAGCTGTACAGATCGAGAACGCGCTTGCCTTTGGCATACGGGGCCAGGCGTGCACGGTTCATGCGGTGGTCGTAGAACCAACCGGTCTTCTGGCCCTGGATCACCGGGGCTTCGAATTGCACGCCGTTTTCTTCCAGGGCAACCCATTCAGGGACCAGGCCGAACACGGTTTCGACGTAGCGGTTGAGGCCTTCGGCGTCGCGCGCGGCGGAATCGTTCTTGAACAGGATGCCGCTGGGCTTGAGCACTTGGGTCAGCGCGGCGATCACGTCTTCTTTATGGGCTTCCATGGTCGCCGAAGCGATCTGCACCACCAGGATATCGCCGAAACGGTCGACCACCAGGCCCGGCAGCAGGTCGGAGTCGCCGTAGACCAGGCGGTAGAACGGCTTGTCGAACAGGCGGTCGCGCAGGGACAGGGCGACGTTGATGCGGTGCACCAGCAGCGACTTGTCCAGCGGCAACTTGATGTCGCGCGACAGCAGGCGCGCGCAGATCAGGTTGTTCGGGCTCATGGCCACGATGCCCAGGGTCTTGCCGCCGGCCGCTTCGAGGATGGCCTGGTCGCCTGCCTGGAAGCCGTGGAGTGGGGTGGCGGCCACGTCGATTTCGTTGCTGTAGACCCACAGGTGGCCGTTGCGCAAACGACGATCGGCGTTGGCTTTGAGACGCAGGCTTGGCAGGGACATGACGTCGCTCCGGAAAAAAGAGCGGGAGTATACCCTTTGCGCGCCCGTTCATGTGGGCGCTGGCTTGCCTGCGATGCAGACGGCGCGGTGTATCTGACGTACGGCGGCGATGCAATCGCAGGCGAGCCAGCTCCCATATTGGATCGGGGTCCGGTTCGGGTTTTTGAGGTGTCGGTCAGCTTTGCTTAGAGGTTAGAATTCGCGCCTAGTCCAGAGTATGTACCTATGTCCCAAGAGCTTTCCGCCGAACAGATCCAACAGGCCCTGCAAGGCATCAGCGTGCCGCCCCAACCGCAAATCATGGTGGATTTGCAGATGGAGCAGTACATGCCCGATCCGGACCTGGAGGTGATTGCGCGGCTGATCTCCCAGGACCCGGGCCTCTCCGGCTCGTTGCTGAAAATCGTCAACTCGCCGTATTACGGCCTGAGCAACAAGATTGCCTCGATCCAACGCGCGGTGAACCTGTTGGGCAGCCGCTCGATCGTCAACCTGATCAACGCCCAGTCGATCAAGGGCGAGATGAGCGATGACACCATCGTCACCCTCAACCGGTTCTGGGACACCGCCCAGGACGTGGCGATGACCTGCCTGACCCTGGCCAAGCGCACCGGCTCCCAGGCGGTAGACGAAGCCTATGCCCTGGGGCTGTTCCACGATTGTGGCGTGCCGCTGATGCTCAAGCGTTTCCCGGACTACATGAGCGTGCTGGAAGATTCCTACGCCAAGGCGGGGCCCGATTGTCGGGTGGTCGACACCGAGAACAGCGCGTTCCACACCAACCATGCGGTGGTGGGCTATTACACCGCCAAGTCCTGGCGCCTGCCGGAGCATGTGACCAACGCCATCGCCAACCACCACAATGCCCTGGCGATTTTCAGCGATGAGTCGGCGCGTAACAGCCCGCTGAAAAACCTGCTGGCGATCCTGAAGATGGCCGAGCATATCTGCGCGTCCTATCGGGTACTGGGCAACCAGACGGTGGACCATGAATGGGACAGCATCGGCCACCTGGTGCTGGATTACGTGGGCCTGTCGGACTACGACTTCGAGAACCTGAAGTTGTCGATCCGCGAGTTGGGCGCGCACTAACCTTTCTATCGCGAGACGAATATGCCTGAGCTGCCAGAAGTCGAAACCACCCGGCGCGGAATTGCGCCGCACCTGGAAGGCCAGCGGGTCAGCCGCGTGGTTGTGCGTGAACGGCGCCTGCGCTGGCCGATCCCCGAAGACCTGGATGTGCGCCTGTCCGGGCAGCGCATCGTGCTGGTGGAGCGGCGGGCCAAGTACCTGCTGATTAACGCCGAAGTCGGCACCTTGATCAGCCACTTGGGTATGTCGGGCAATTTGCGCCTGGTGGAAGTCGGTCTACCGGCAGCCAAGCATGAGCATGTGGACATCGAGCTGGAGTCGGGCCTGGCCCTGCGCTACACCGACCCCCGGCGCTTTGGCGCGATGCTCTGGAGCCAGGACCCGCACAACCACGAACTGCTGCTGCGCCTGGGGCCGGAGCCGTTGACCGACCTGTTTGATGGCGAGCGCCTGTTCCAGCTGTCCCGTGGGCGCTCGATGGCGGTCAAGCCGTTCATCATGGACAACGCGGTGGTGGTGGGGGTGGGCAATATCTACGCGACCGAGGCGCTGTTTGCCGCCGGGATCGACCCGCGCCGGGAGGCCAAGGGCATTTCCCGTGGGCGTTACCTGAAGCTGGCGATCGAGATCAAACGCATCCTCGCGGCCGCCATCGAGCGCGGCGGTACGACATTGCGCGACTTTATCGGTGGCGATGGGCAGCCGGGGTATTTCCAGCAGGAACTGTTCGTCTACGGCCGGGGTGGCGAGGCGTGCAAGGTCTGCGGGAGCGAATTGCGCAATGTGATGTTGGGGCAGCGGGCGAGTGTGTTTTGCCCCAAGTGCCAGAGCTGATTGTGTGTGACGGCGGCTGCCGTCATCGCGGGCAAGCCCGCTCCCACATTTTGCTTTGTGAATACCTTCAAGTGTGGGAGCTGGCTTGCCTGCGATGAGGCCCGCCCAGCCACCACAAGGTCTCAGGCCTTGCCGGTAATCAACCGGTACTTCTCCATCAACTGCTCTTCAGTCTCAGGGTGTGCCTCATCCAGCGGGATGCAATCGACCGGGCACACTTGCTGGCACTGGGGTTCGTCGTAGTGGCCGACACACTGGGTGCACAGGTTGGGGTCGATCACGTAGATCTCTTCACCCTGGGAAATGGCAGCGTTCGGGCACTCGGGTTCGCAGACGTCGCAGTTGATGCAATCGTCGGTGATGATCAGGGACATGGAAACTCCTGCCAGGGCGCTCTGCCAAGGCATCTGAAAAACTAATGCGCGCAATTGTGCCGCATTGGCGCCCGCAGTGCGAGCGGGCGCCGGTCGAGCGGTCTTACTTCTTGAAGCGCAGCGTCAGCGCATCGGCGACCGCAGGGTGCACAAACTTGGTGATATCACCGCCCAATGCCGCGATTTCCCGGACCAGGGTCGAAGAAATGAACGAATAACGTTCCGACGGCGTAAGAAACAGGCTCTCAACGTCCGGCGCCAGTTGGCGGTTCATATTGGCCAGCTGGAATTCATACTCGAAGTCCGACACCGCCCGCAGCCCGCGCAGGAATACATTGGCGTTCTGCTCCTTGGCGAAGTGTGCCAGCAGCGTCGAAAAGCCCACCACTTCCACGTTAGGCAGGTGCTTGGTGACCTCACGGGCCAGCTCCACGCGCTGTTCCAGGGGAAACAGCGGGTTTTTCTTGGGGCTGGCCGCGACCGCGATGATCACATGGTCGAACAAGCGCGATGCGCGTTCGACCAGATCGCCATGGCCTTTGGTAATCGGGTCGAAGGTACCTGGGTACAACACTCGGTTCATCGCGTCGTCCTGGCGGAGTCCGTTGGGGAACCGGATGGTATCGCAGCCATCCCGGTCGGCCAAGTCAACTTATTCAGAAGAAAGCACTATAGACACCGCGAATACCTGGTTTTTTCATGCTGTTTTCAGACGTTCGGCCAGCGCCGTCGCCAGTTGCGCGGTCAGGCCGTACACCGAAAGCTGGGGGTTGGCGCCGATACTGGTGGGGAACAGCGAGCCATCATGGATCGACAGGTTGCGCAGTTGGTGATGCCGGCCAAGGCTGTCGGCCACGGCATTTTTCGGCTCTTCGCCCATGGCGCAACCGCCCATCACATGGGCGCTGCCCAGGCAGGTGCGATGCAGCTCCAGGTTCAGGCCGTCGATCAGGCTGCGGGCCTCGGCCAGTGTGCTGACGTAGCGCGCATCGTGGTGCAGTGGCTTGACCGACTTGGCGCCGGCGGCGAACTGGATCTCGGCCATGCTATGAAACGCCCGGCGCAGGCCGTCCCAGGCGTAGGGCGAGACCTCATAGTCGAGCACCGGCGTGCCATCGCCGCGCAGGCCGACGCTGCCGCCCTGGCTGTCGGGGTGGAAGCCGTCCCGCAGCAGCGCCAGCATCGCGTGGGTCTTGGGCAACTGGCTCATGTCCAGGGCGTTTTGCGTGCCATACCCCCCGAACAACGTGCTGGCCAGCGCCGGGTGCAAGGGTGGCGCTTCGAGCTTGTAGGACATTTTACCGGTGGTGCCGTCCTGCCATTGGAAGTGGTCGGAGTAGATCGACTGCGGCGCGCCGTAGAACGGGTTGATCACCTCATCGAACAGCCCCGCGGAAAAATTCACCAGATGCAGGAAGGTGCGCTTGCCCAGGCGCGAATGCGGGTCGGGTGCGTCCGAGCGCATCAACAGCGCCGGGCTGTTGATGCCGCCGCCGGCCAGCACGTAATGCTTGGCTTTGACCGTGATCTTGCGGCCGGTGGGCGCGACGCAACGGGAGTCCATGGCCACGCATTCGAGGCTGGTGATGGTATCGCCACTGAACTTCAAGCGCTCGGCGCGGGCCAGGTAGAGCAACTCGCCGCCTTGCTCCAGGGTCGAGGGAATGGTGGTCACCAGCATTGATTGCTTGGCGTTGACCGGGCAGCCCATGCCGCAATAGCCCAGGTTGAAGCAGCCGCGCACGTTGCGCGGGATCACATGCCAGCTGTAGCCGAGCTTTTCGCAGCCTTTGCGGATCACATCGTTGTTGGGGTTGGGCGGCAGGGCCCAGGGTGCGATGCCCAGGCGCTGCTCCATCTTTTCAAACCACGGCGCCATCTCGGCGCTGCTGTGGCCCTTGACCGCGTACTCGCTGGCCCAGTGAGCCAGGGTCGGGTCGGGCGTGCGAAAGCTCGAGGTCCAGTTGATCAGCGTGGTGCCGCCCACGGCGCGGCCCTGCAGGATGGTGATGGCGCCGTCCTTGCTCATGCGCCCGATGCCTTCCTGATACAGGCTGGCGTAGGCCTCGTCTTCCAGCAGCTTGAAATCGCTGCTGGTCTTGAGCGGGCCTTCTTCGATCAACAGCACTTTGTAGCCAGCGGCGCTGAGGATTTCTGCGGTGGTGCCACCGCCTGCGCCGCTGCCGATGATCGCGACATCGGCCTCCAGCACCAGGTCCTGGTCGAGGGCGGCGCCGTTATGGGTCTTCCAGCCGCGGGCCATGCCATCGCGGAACACATCAGGTACGGGCATCAGCTTGTTCTCTTATTGTTTTGGCTACGGAGTGGCTATCAACGTGGGTTACCCAGGCTAGATCCTCGGTGGCCCGGGGTACCCGCAATGGGCCCAGGACTCGGGCCGGAAGTACCAGGCCATGATCACCAGCTTGAGCAGCGAGCCCTGGCCCATGCGCAGCAGGTTGAGGAAGCTGTTTTCCCAGCGATGCAGGAAGTTGCGGATCTGCTCGCTGCTGGCGTTTTCCCAACTGCCCCAGATGCCGGTCAGCGGGCCACGGGTGACGGCCATGCCCAGTACGTCGAACAACTGTTGGGTCAGCTTGAACATCTCCGGCGACAGGTGCTGCAGGCTGTAATCGAGTTTTTTCAGGGTGTCTTCAATGCCTGCCGCCACCACCTCGGCGCTGGCCGCGCCTTCGAGCAACACCGGGATCACTGCGCGCAAAAACGGCAGGTCGCTGTTGCGCAGCATGGCAAAGCCGCTGGCGGGGGTACTGCTGGAGCAGCCGCTGAGGCTGGCGCCAAGGCCGGCGGTGGCCAGGAAGGCGCTGGCGCACAGGCCGATTTTCAAGACGCCGCGCCGCGACAGCGTGGGTGATTCAGTCAGGCTAGGGTTCATTTTTATTGTTGTCCCGGTGGTAACGGTTTTAGCGCACGAACAGCTTCTGGATCAGTTTCTGGATGGCTTTGCCATATGGCGGGTAAATCAGCTTGGCCGCATTCAGGCGCTGTTTGATCAGCACCCCCTTGGCCTTGCTGAAGGTGAGAAAACCCTCATGCCCATGGTAGTGGCCCATACCCGACGGGCCGATGCCGCCAAACGGCATATCGTCCTGGGCCACATGCAGCAGGGTGTCGTTCAGGCACACGCCGCCGGAATGGGTTTCGTGGAGTACGCGATTCTGTTCGGCCTTGTTGTAGCCGAAGTAATACAACGCCAGCGGGCGGGGGCGCTGGTTGATGTAGGCAAAGGCCTGGTCGATGCCGCGATAGGGCACGATGGGCAGCACCGGGCCGAAAATCTCGTCCTGCATTACGGTCATCTCATCGCTGACATTCAGCAGCAGGCTATGGGCCATGCGCCGGGCCTGGCCCTGGTCGTAGAGCGGCAACAGGGTCGCACCCTTGTCGGTGGCGTCCTTGATGTAGGCATTGAGCCGGGCGAGTTGTCGCTCGTTGATGATTGCGGTGTAGTCCGGGTTGTCGGCCAGGGTCGGATAAAACCCGCGTACCGCCTGGGTGTAGGCCTCGACGAAACCGTCCACCCGCTCTTCGGGAACCAGCACGTAGTCTGGCGCCACACAGGTTTGCCCGGCATTCAGCGCCTTGCCGAATGCGATCCGTTCGGCGGCGTCCTTGAGTGGCACATCGGCCGAGACAATGGCTGGGGATTTGCCGCCCAGCTCCAGGGTGACTGGGGTCAGGTGCTCGGCGGCGGCGCGCATCACATGCTTGCCGATGCTGGTGGCCCCGGTGAACAGCAGGTGATCGAACGGCAGCTTGGAGAACGCCATGCCCACTTCGGCTTCGCCGAGCACCACGCACACCAGGTCTTCGGGGAAAATTTGCGCCAGCAGGGTCTTGAGCAGTTGGCCGGTGGCGGGGGTAGATTCGCTGAGCTTGAGCATCACCCGGTTACCCGCCGCCAGCGCGCCGACCAACGGCCCTATGGCCAGGTACAGCGGGTAGTTCCAGGGCACGATCACCCCGATAACGCCCAGGGGCTGATAGATCACTTTGGCAGATGCCGGCTGGAAGGCTATACCTACAGCGCGGCGCGATGGTTTCATCCAGCCTTTGAGGTGTTTGCTGGCGTAGTGAATGCCGTGCAGGCTGGGCATCAGTTCGGCGAATAGGGTTTCATCGGCGCTGCGATGGCTGAAATCGTTGCTGATGGCCTCGATCAGCGCCTGGCGCTCATCGCTGAGCAGGTCACGCAATGCCTTGAGCCACTGCTGGCGCTGCGCCGCTGGCGGCATCGGGTTGGCCGCGTAGGCGCGGCGCTGGGCAGCGAACAGGTCCTGGAGCTGGTCCAGCGCCTGGGAATCTTGCAGGTAGGCAACATTGGCAGACATGGCGCAGTTCCCGAATATTATTGGAGTACCTGGGTTTTTAGAGTCATTGCTCTAATTTGTCAAATGCCTTCGCAGTAACATGCAGTTTTATCCTGGCAAGGATAGACCGTAAGATGTTTGCATCAGGATTCAAGAAGCCGATACCCCATGGCACCACGAGTAAAGACCAGCGAACGCATCGTGCAAACCAGCCTGGAGTTGTTCAACCAGCAGGGCGAGCGCAGCATCAGCACCAACCATATTGCCGCCCATATGGAAATATCCCCGGGCAACCTGTACTACCACTTTCCGAACAAGCAGGCGATTATCGCGGTGCTGTTTCGCGAATATGAAGCCCTGGTGGACAGCTTCCTGCGCCCGCCCCAGGGGCGCGCCATGGTGGTCGAAGACAAGCGTTTCTACCTGCAGGCGGTACTGGCCGGCATGTGGCGCTACCGTTTTTTGCACCGTGACCTTGAGCATCTGCTGGAGAGCGACCCGGAGCTGGCCACCGGCTACCGGCGTTTTTCCCAGCGCTGCCTGATTCAGGGCGGCGCGATTTACCGGGGGTTTGTCGAGGCCGGGATCCTGAACATGGACCCGGTGCAGACCGAAGCCCTGACCCTCAATGCCTGGATTATCCTCACCTCCTGGGTGCGCTTTTTGTGCACCACCAACGAGAACTCCGCACACCTGAGCGCCGAGGCGATCAAGCGCGGGGTGTACCAGGTGCTGGTGCTGGAGGCGGGGTTTATCACGCCACAGGCCAAAGAAGCCGTGGACGCGCTGTTCAAGGAATTTTACGTGCCGTTAAGTCAGGCACTGGAAGAAGTGAAGTAGGCCCTTTCCCGAACGTATTTCCAGGAGTCCGTTATGCCGCTTGCACAACTGATCAGCCCGCAACAACTGGCCGAGCGCCAGCAGCACGCAGGCTTAGTCATCCTCGATTGCCGGTTTGCCCTGGAAGACCCGGATTACGGGCGTTGCAGCTATGCCGAAGGGCATATCGAGGGGGCACAGTATGCCGATCTGGAACGCCACCTCAGCGGGCCGGTGACTAAAGGCGTGACTGGACGCCATCCGCTGCCGGCACCCGAGGCGCTGGTCCAGCAGTTGCGGGCCTGGGGCATCCATGCCGACAGCGAAATCGTGCTGTATGACGATGGTCCTGGCGCGTATGCCGCCCGTGCCTGGTGGCTGCTGGCCTGGTTGGGCAAGCGCGACGGGGTGTCGATCCTCGATGGTGGCCTGAAGGCCTGGCACAGCGCCGGTTTCCCTTTGAGCCTGGATGCGCCGGGCACCGAGCCGGGGACCTTTGCGGGCACTGCGGACTACGACCTGCTACTGGACGCAGAGCACCTGCAAAAACGCCTGGGCCAGCCGGGCCTGACACTGATCGACGCCCGGGCCTTGCCGCGCTTTCGCGGTGAGGTGGAACCCATCGACCCGATTGCCGGGCATATTCCCGGCGCGCAATGTGCGGCGTTCAGCGAGAACCTGGGCAGTGACGGGCGCTTCTTGCCGGTGGAGCAGCTCAAGCAGCGGTTTGCCGACAAGCTGCAAGGTCGTTCGCCGAATGAGTTGGTGGCGTATTGCGGCTCGGGCGTGACGGCGTGTCACAACCTGTTTGCTCTGAGCCTGGCGGGGTATCCGTTGGGCAAGTTGTATGCGGGGTCGTGGAGTGAGTGGATCAATGATCCGCAGCGGGCAATTGCTACTGGCGACTGATTCACCAGGCATGCAAACCCAATCCCATGTGGGCGCAGGCAAGCCAGCCACATTATTTATCGAGTTGAGACAGCAGCCATTGCGGGATCCGCCGCTCCAGGTAGTACCCGGGCTGTTTCAGCGAACCATCGACAAACCCCACGTGCCCGCCCTTGGCCTGCAATTCAAACTCGATGCAGTCCGACAGTTCACTGGCCTGGGGCAGGCTGTGGGCAAACACAAAAGGATCATCTGCCGCCTGGATGATCAGCGTCGGTGTGCGAATCGCCCCGAGGAAGTAACGGCTCGACGCCCGCCGGTAATAGTCCTCGGCACTCAGGTAGCCATGCAGTGGCGCAGTGACGCGCCCATCGAAATCCCAGAACGTGCGCATCTTTTCCAGGGAGCCCAGCTCGGCCAGGGTTTTCAGTGCTTCTTCGCGACCATCCTGTAGGAATTGGCGCTGCTTGACCCGGATATAGCCGAGCATCTCGCGCATGAAGTGCTTCTGATAGACCCGTGAAAAGCCCAGGCCGATACGGTCGGCGCACTGGTCCAGGCGAAATGGTACCGAGACCGCGGCCGCGCCTTGCAGGCCGGAGTTGTCGCCGGTTTCGCCCAAGTGCTTGAGCAGTACATTGCCGCCCAGGGAGTAACCCACGGCATACAGCGGCGCCAATGGTCGCTTGGCCCGCAGGTGTGCGATGGCGGCCGCCAGGTCTTCACTGGCCCCGGAGTGATAACTGCGGGCCAGCAGGTTGGGTTCGCCGGAACAACCACGCCAATTCAACGCGACACTGGCCCAGCCCTGACTGGCCAGGGCTTTTTGCAGGCCGGCGACGTAGGGCGAATTGGACGAGCCGGTCAGCCCATGCAGCACCAGCACCAAGGGCGCATGCGGGTCGTGGGGGCCGTGCCAGTCAAGGTCGAGGAAGTCGCCATCCTCCAGCCATAGGCGCTCGCGTTGGCGTTCGAGGTGGGTGGTGGGGCGCCAGAGCGGGCCCCACAACGTTTGCAGGTGAGGGTTGCCGAGGCCGAAGGCGGGGGTGAAGCGGTGGGAGGGTTGCGGCACGATGGGTGGTCTCGACACTGCTTTAATGTTGGCTGCGTATTTTGTGGCTGTGACTTGTGACTTGTGGCTTGTGGCTATGGGTGTGGCTGTGGGTGTGGCTGTGGCGAGCGGGCTTGCCCGCGTTGGACTGCGCAGCAGTCCCATTTTCTAGGGTCGCTGCGCAACCCAACGCGGGCAAGCCCGCTCGCCACAGTAAAGCGGTTTGCCACGTTATTTAGTCAGCGGTCTGGACCGTACGTTGCCACAACGCGTAATACACCCGCCCGGATTTTTGCTCGCGGTGCAGGCGCCAGTTGCCCGGCAGGCCCAGGGTCGACGGCGCGGTTTCGCTTTCGGTGTAGACCCAGGCCTCATCGGCCAGCCACTGGCGCTCTTCCAGCAGCGCGCAGACGGTTGGCAACAGGTTCTGGTTGAACGGCGGGTCGAGGAACACCACGTCGAATGCACTGGCTGGCTGGGTTTCCAGGTAGCGCAGGGCATCGGCGGTTTGGACGTGACCGGTGGTGCAACGCAGGGTGCCCAGGTGTTCGCGCAGGCTGGAAACCGCCACGTTGCTCGCGTCCAGCGCCTGGCCCAGGGCGGCGCCACGGGACAGGGACTCGAGGAACAGCGCGCCGCTGCCGGCGAACGGGTCAAGCACCTTGGCCCCTTCGATATACGGCGCGAGCCAGTTGAACAGGGTCTCGCGGACCCGGTCCGGAGTCGGGCGCAGGCCCACGACATCGGGGAAGCTCAGCTTGCGGCTGCGCCATTGGCCGCCAATGATGCGCAGCTGGCCCACACCGTTATGCACGTTATGGACAGGTTTTTTAGGGCGGGATGGACTAGCCATTAATGCTCCGGAACCCCGAGCGGCTGCTCGGCAGGTTTATCAGTGGGGGGCGGTAGTGGCTTTTGCGCGGTGGTGGGACCAGCGGTCACGATCACCATTTTATCGCTGCTCAAGTGCTTGTTCAGTGCGGCCTTGACCTGTTCGGTAGTCAGGGCCTGGGATTGCTTCATGAAATCTTCCAGGTAGTTGAGCGGCAGGTTGTAGAAACCCATGGCGCCCAGTTGCCCGACGATATCGGCGTTGCTCGCAGTGGACAGCGGGAAGCTGCCGGCCAGTTCGCGCTTGGCGTCATCCAGTTCTTTTTGCGTCGGCCCGGTCTTGAGGTAGTCGGCCAGCACTTGCTCCACCAGGCGCAAGGTGCCGCCGCTCATCTCGGCGCGGGTCTGCAGGTTGATCATGAACGGACCACGCACCTGCATCGGCGAGAAGCCCGAGTACACGCCATAGGTCAGGCCGCGCTTCTCGCGCACTTCGCTCATCAAGCGGGTGCCAAAGCCACCGCCGCCAAGGATCTGGTTGCCCAGGGACAGGGCCGCGTAGTCCGGATCGGCGCGGTTGATGCCCAGTTGTGCGAACAACAGGTGCGTCTGCTTGGAGGGAAACTCGATATGCCCCAGGCCGGCCTTGGGCTCGGTCGGCTCGGCGATCTTCGCCAGTGCCGGGCCCTTGGGCAGGGATGCGGACACCTTGGCTGCCATGGCTTCGGCGTCGGCACGGGACAGGTCGCCGACCATCGCGATCACCGCGTTACCGGCGGCGTAGGCCTTGGCGTGGAATGCCTTCAGCTGTGCCTGGGTAATGGCCGGAACGCTCTCGGGCGTGCCTTCGCTCGGGTGCGCATAGGGATGGTCGCCGTACAGGCGCTTGAACAGCTCGATGCTCGCCAGCTTGCCCGGGTTCTGCTTCTGGTACTCGAAGCTGGCCAGCAACTGGTTCTTGATCCGCGCCAGGGAGTCGGCGGGGAAGGTCGGCTGGCCGATCACCTGGTCAAACAGCGTAATGGCGGCCTCGCGCTTGTCGGCGGCACTGAGGCTGCGCAGCGACACCAGCGCCATATCGCGGTAGGCGCCGTTGCTGAAATCCGCCCCCAGGCCTTCAAAACCGGCGGCAATCTGCCCCACATCCTTGCCCGGCACGCCTTCGTTGAGCATGGCGTTGGTCAGCAGGGCCAGGCCCGGCGTGTTGCCGTCCTGGCTGCTGCCGGCAGCGAACAGGATGCGCATGTCGAACATCGGCAGTTCGTGGGCTTCGACGAACAGCACCTTGGCGCCTTCGGCGGTGTTCCAGGTCTGCACGTTGAGCTGGCGGTTGGTCGGGTTCTTGCCGTCCAGTTCTGCCAGGGATTGCAGGGTCTTGCTGGACTTGGCCTGCTCCAGCGCCGGGCTGGCAACGGAGTCGTCCGGGCGACCGATATACACCGCGACTGCCGCCACCAGAGTCACGACGATCAGGCCAGGCAGCACCAGGCGGTTGTTTTTGCGATCACTCATGAGTGCTCTCCTGTGGCATGACATGGGCGACACTCAGGCGTTCGCGGGTGAAATACGTGCGCGCGGCCTTCTGGATGTCTTCGGGCGTCACGCTTTGCAGCTCGGCGAGCTCGGTGTCCATGAGTTTCCACGACAGGCCGACCGTTTCCAGGGAGCCAATGGCTGTGGCCTGGCTGGTGATGGAGTCACGCTCGTAGACCAACCCGGCAATGACCTGGGCGCGAATACGCTCCAGTTCCTCGGCGGTCGGTGGCTTGGCCTTGAGTTCATCCAGCAGGCGCCAGAGCCCGGCTTCGGCCTGGGCCACGGTTTTCTTCTTCTGCTGGTTGGGGGTGGCGCTCAAGGTGAACAGGCTGTCGCCGCGGGTGTAGGCGTCGTAGCTGGTCGAGGCAGCCGACACCAATTCTTCACCGCGTTCCAGCTGGCTCGGGATGCGCGCGCTGTAGCCGCCATCGAGCAGTGCCGAGATCAGGCGCAGGGCGTTGACCGAGCGCTTGTCTTCGGCGGTGGCCAGGCCCGGTACGTTGAAGCCGAGGATGACGCTCGGTAGCTGCGTCTGCACATGCATGGTCAGCAGGCGTTCGCCCGGCTCGGCCAGTTCCAGGGGCTTTTTCGCCGGTGGTACGTCACGCTTGGGGATCGGGCCGAAGTAACGTTGGGCCAGGGTTTTCACCTCGTCCGGGGTCACGTCGCCGACCACCACCAGGGTGGCGTTGTTCGGCACATACCAGGATTGGTACCAGTGGCGCAGTTCCTCGACCTTCATGCGGTCCAGGTCGGCCATCCAGCCGATGGTCGGCGTGTGATAGCCGCTGGCCGGGTAGGCCATGGCCTTGAAGCGTTCGAAGGCCTTGGACATCGGGTTGTCATCGGTGCGCAGGCGGCGCTCCTCCTTGATGACTTCGATCTCGCGGCTGAATTCGTCGGCCGGCAGGCGCAGGGTGGCCATGCGGTCGGCTTCCAGCTCCAGGGCCACGCCCAGGCGGTCGCGGGCCAGCACTTGGTAGTAGGCGGTGTAGTCGTCGCTGGTGAAGGCGTTCTCTTCGGCGCCCAGGTCGCGCAGGATCAACGAGGCTTCGCCGGGGCCGGTCTTGGAGCTGCCCTTGAACATCATGTGTTCCAGGGCGTGGGACAAACCGGTCTGGCCAGGGGTTTCATAGCTGGAGCCGACCTTGTACCAGACCTGCGAGACCACCACCGGGGCGCGATGGTCTTCGCGCACGACGACCTTGAGGCCGTTGTCCAGGGTGAATTCATGGGTGGGTTGTGGGTCGGCAGCCAAGGCTGAAAGGGGCAGACAAACTGTGCTGAGCAGCAGGCCTGCGGCGCGGCGGGCTAGAGCATTCATTCGTTTTTAAACCTGTTGGGCTGCCCGCTTGGTCTTAGCGTCGGCGGGCGAGGAGGTGCTAGGATACTGATCCGTATTAGCGGCGGCCACTGCGGCTGTCATATCGTTTCGGATCCAGTCGTCGTAAAGATGGAGTTATCCGTGGGTTTCCCCGGTTTTAATTCGCTTTTCGCCGATTTTATCGCTTCAGTCCTATATTGAATCGATTTGTTGAGGCTGTATTCACGCCTCACAAAATGCTGCGCATGAACAAGCTGGCTAAAAAACAGTCTGTTGCGCATCGAATATTATTTACCGAGGCGCCTCCTTGGCGCGTCGCTACCGTGAGATAGCCGTCCTCCATGTTTGGTTCCAACGACGACAAGAAGAGCCCAGCTGCGGCTGGCGAGAAAAAAGGCCTGTTCGGATGGCTGCGCAAAAAGCCGCAGGAAACCGTCGTCGAACAGCCGCAAGTCCAACCTGAGCCGGTGCCTGAGCCTGTTCTGCAAGCGGAACCGGCGATTGAGCCCGTGGCCGAGCCTGTCGTCGAGACGCCAGCGCCGGTGGTGCTGCCTATCGCCGAGCCGGTTTTGCAGCCGGAGGTGGAGGCTGCGCCAGAGCCAGAGCCAGAGCATAAGCCGTGGCCGCCATTGCCGGTGGCTGAAGAGCCTGTTGCGTTGGTCGAGGATGTGCAGGCCGAACATGTGACGCCGCCGATCCCTGTGGTGGTGGAGCCGGTCCAGGTCGCCGTCGAGCCACAGCCCGTTGTCGTTGAGCCGGCGCCGTTGGTGGTCGAGCCAGTGGTTGCCGAGCCCGTTGCGGTGGTTGCCGAACCCGTCGCTGCACCTGCTGAAACCAGTAAGACCGGCTTCTTCGCCCGCCTCAAGCAAGGCCTGAGCAAGACCAGCGCGAGCATCGGCGAAGGCATGGCCAGCCTGTTCCTGGGCAAGAAGATCATTGATGACGAGTTGCTCGAAGATATCGAGACCCGCCTGCTGACCGCTGACGTGGGCGTCGAAGCCACTGCCGTGATCATCCAGAGCCTGACCCAGAAGGTGGCGCGCAAGCAGCTCACCGACGCCGACGCGCTTTACAAGTCATTGCAGGCCGAACTGGCCGCCATGCTCAAGCCGGTGGAAGCACCGCTGGTGATTACCGAGAAAAAACCCTTTGTGATCCTGGTGGTCGGCGTCAACGGCGCCGGCAAGACCACCACCATCGGCAAGCTGGCGAAGAAGCTGCAACTGGAAGGCAAGAAAGTCATGCTCGCCGCCGGTGACACCTTCCGCGCCGCCGCCGTAGAGCAATTGCAGGTGTGGGGCGAGCGCAACAAGATCCCGGTGATCGCCCAGCATACCGGCGCCGATTCTGCCTCGGTGATCTTCGACGCCGTGCAGGCCGCCAAGGCCCGCAACATCGACGTACTGATTGCCGATACCGCTGGTCGCCTGCATACCAAAGACAACTTGATGGAAGAGTTGAAGAAAGTCCGCCGGGTGATGGGCAAGCTCGACGCCGACGCGCCGCACGAGGTGCTGTTGGTGCTGGACGCCGGTACTGGGCAGAACGCCATCAGCCAGGCCAAGCAATTCAACCAGACAGTCCAACTGACTGGCCTGGCGTTGACTAAGCTCGATGGCACGGCCAAGGGTGGGGTGATTTTCGCCCTGGCTAAACAATTCGGGCTGCCGATTCGTTATATCGGTGTAGGCGAAGGTATTGATGACCTGCGCACGTTTGAGGCCGAACCCTTTGTCCAGGCACTGTTTGCCGAGCGGGAGCGTTCATGATTCGTTTTGAACAGGTGGGCAAGCGCTACGCCAACGGGCATGTCGGCTTGCATGAGCTGAGTTTCCGGGTGCGCCGTGGCGAGTTCTTGTTTGTCACCGGTCATTCCGGGGCCGGCAAAAGTACGTTGCTGCGCCTGCTGCTGGCCATGGAGCGCCCGACCACCGGCAAACTGCTGCTGGCAGGCCAGGACCTGGCCACCATCAGCAATGCGCAGATCCCGTTCCTGCGTCGGCAGATCGGCGTGGTGTTCCAGAACCACCAGTTGCTGTTCGATCGCACGGTGTTCAACAACATCGCCCTGCCATTGCAGATCCTCGGGCTGTCCAAGGCCGAGATCGTCAAGCGTGTGGATTCGGCCCTGGAGCGCGTGGCGCTGTCGGACAAGACCGACCTGTATCCCGGCGACCTGTCCACCGGCCAGCAACAGCGCGTCGGCATTGCCCGCGCCATCGTCCATCGCCCGGCCTTGCTGCTGGCGGACGAACCCACCGGTAACCTCGACCCGCGCCTGGCGGCGGAGATCATGGGTGTCTTTGAAGACATCAACCGCCTGGGCACCAGTGTGCTGATTGCCAGTCACGACCTGGCATTGATCGCGCGTATGCGCCATCGCATGTTGACCCTGCAGCGCGGGCGCCTGATCGGTGACGGGGAGGCCGGCGTATGAGTGCCACACGCAGCCCTAAAGTTTCCGAGCGCGTGGCGCCGAAAGCCGCCGACCCGCAACCGCAGAAAAAGAAACGCGACGATGATGACGGTCCTGACTTCAGCACCTTGCTGCACGCCTGGATCGAAAGCCATCGCGCCAGCCTGGTGGACAGCCTGCGCCGCCTGGGCAAGCAGCCGATTGGCAGCTTCTTCACCTGCCTGGTGATGGCCGTGGCGTTGAGCCTGCCGATGGGTTTGTCGTTGCTGCTGAATAATGTCGAGCGCCTGGGCGGTTCCTGGCAGCGCGCGGCGCAGATTTCCCTGTACCTGCAACTGGATGCCAGCGCCACTGAAGGCGAGGCCCTGCGCGAGCAGATCAAGAACCTGCCGGGTGTGGCGGATGCCGAGTACATCAGTCGCGACCAGGCGCTGGAAGAGTTCCAGCAACAGTCCGGCCTGGGTGAGGCGCTCAAGGAGCTGCCGCAGAACCCGCTGCCGGGGGTTGTGCTGGTCACGCCCAATGAAATCGACAAGACGGCCCTTGAAGCATTAAGACAAAAATTGGCTGAACTGCCCAAGGTGCAACAGGCGCAGCTTGATTTAGTGTGGGTCGAGCGTCTGGCGGCGATTCTCAAGCTGGGCGACCGGTTTGTCTTCGGCCTGACGGTGTTGCTGGTTTCTGCATTACTTTTGGTGATAGGCAATACCATTCGTCTTCATATTGAAAACCGCCGCACCGAGATAGAAGTGATTAAACTGGTCGGCGGCACAGACAGCTATGTGCGTCGTCCTTTTCTATATATGGGCGCGCTTTATGGCTTCGGTGCGGGGATTCTGTCCTGGGGCGTCCTGGCGTTTGGCCTGGATTGGCTGAACGACGCGGTAGTCGGCCTGGCCGGATTGTATGGCAGTGACTTTGCCCTGGCTGGCGTACCTGCGGCCGATGGTCTATCACTCTTGCTTGGCGCGGTGTTGTTGGGGTATATCGGTGCTTGGATTGCGGTCGCACGGCATCTGCGTGAGCTGGCGCCGAAGTAGTTAATGTCAGATTAATGTGGTTTCGTTTGTATTGACCGTATCAGTGGTTTAGGGAACTTGTCCTACGGTTCCCGGTCAATTTTCGCAGTGCTGAACTGCACGAGTTATGTGAGTCGGAGGTTTTTTCGTATGACCACTTCTTTGCAACCTGCTTATGCTCTGGTCCCGGGTGCGAACCTGGAGGCTTATGTGCACACGGTCAACAGCATTCCATTGCTGACGCCTGAGCAGGAGCGTGAACTGGCCGAGAGTCTCTACTATGAGCAGGATTTGGGGGCGGCTCGGCAGATGGTGCTCGCCCACCTGCGTTTTGTCGTACATATCGCCCGTAGCTATAGCGGCTACGGCCTGGCCCAGGCTGACCTGATCCAGGAAGGCAACGTCGGCCTGATGAAGGCTGTAAAACGCTTCAACCCGGAAATGGGTGTGCGCCTGGTGTCGTTCGCTGTGCACTGGATCAAGGCGGAAATCCACGAGTTCATCCTGCGCAACTGGCGCATCGTGAAAGTGGCGACCACCAAGGCCCAGCGCAAGCTGTTCTTCAACCTGCGCAGCCAGAAGAAACGCCTGGCGTGGCTGAACAACGAGGAAGTCCACCGTGTGGCGGAAAGCCTCGGTGTGGAGCCTCGGGAAGTGCGCGAGATGGAAAGTCGCCTGACCGGCCATGACATGGCCTTCGACCCGGCCGCCGAAGCGGACGACGACAGCGCTTTCCAATCGCCGGCCAACTACCTGGAAGACCACCGGTACGACCCGGCGCGTCAACTGGAAGATGCCGATTGGAGCGACAACTCCAACCACAACCTGCACGAAGCGCTGGAAGTGCTGGACGACCGCAGCCGTGACATCCTCTACCAGCGCTGGCTGGCAGAAGAAAAAGCCACGCTGCACGACCTGGCGCAGAAGTACAACGTGTCGGCCGAGCGTATTCGTCAGCTTGAGAAGAGCGCGATGAATAAGCTGAAACTGTCGATCGCCGCCTAACACGCTGCGAACGACCAAAAAAATGCCCCGATCGAAAGATCGGGGCATTTTTGTTCGTGCCCGAAAAACCTCAAGCCTTACGCGGTCCAGGGTGTAGGCGCTGGCTGGCCTGCGATCGCGGTGGGTCAGCCAGCCCTATTGGGTGGTGTCAGTTGGCCCACGGCGCCTGCCGCGTACTGTTCAGCTCATTCAAATAGCCGGTACCACCCAACTGCCCCATCTGCTGACGAATCCAAGCCGCCCGCCGCGCCACATACGCCGTCGGATGGCTGGCACTCCACACCCGTGGATTAGGCAGTACAGCGGCCAGATAGCTGGCCTGCTGCCGCGAAAGCCCCTTGGCACCCACGCCAAAATGATGCCGCGCCGCCGCCTCTGCGCCAAACACCCCTTCATCCCACTCCACACTGTTGAGGTACACCTCAAGGATCCGCTGCTTGGGCCACAGGATCTCGATCAACCCGGTAAACCAGGCTTCCAGGCCCTTGCGCAAGTAACTGCGGCCGGCCCACAGGAACAGGTTCTTCGATACCTGCTGGCTCAGCGTACTGGCACCGCGAATCGAACCACCGCGCTCGTTATGCAGCAAAGCGGCCTGGATCGCACCAAAGTCAAAGCCCCAATGCTGCGGGAAGCGCTGGTCCTCGCCGGCCATCACCGCGACTTTCAGGTCATCGGAGATCTCATCCCACGGCACCCAGGTCCGTTGCAGGTCAATGGGCTCGCTGTCGATCCAGGATTCGATCTTGCGCTCGACCATCAGTGCGGTGAACGGCGGCGGGACGACACGAAACAGCAGCACCAGCAAAACACTGCCGATGACAAACCATTTCACGACTTTGAGAAAACGACTGAAGAGGACACGCAGCATAGAGATGGCTTGGCCGAACCCGTTGAGCGGGCCATTATACAGACCCTGCCCAATGAGTCTGACTGGAGTTCCTCATGTTGCGTGGCTTTCTGATGCTGGCTGCTTTTTTCGGTTTTACCGGTGTTGCCCTCGGCGCATTTGCCGCCCATGGCCTGAAAAAGAGCCTGAGTGCTGAGTACCTGGCGATTTTCCACACCGGTGTGACCTACCAGTTGGTGCACGCCCTGGCGTTGTTTGGCGTGGCCTTGCTCGCCGCGCATATGCCTGGGCGGCTGGTGCTGTGGGCCGGAGTGTCGTTCAGCATCGGTATCCTGTTGTTCTCCGGCAGCCTGTACCTGTTGACCACCATCGGCATCGGCAAACTGGGAATCATCACGCCGTTTGGCGGCCTGGCGTTCCTGATTGGCTGGCTGTGCCTGGGGCTCGCCGCCTGGCGCCTGCAACTGACCGCCTGACGCTTGTAGCTGACCTTCAGGTCACGATCAGGCTAGAATGCTGGCCCCTAAAAACGATGGCGGCCCGTGGCATGCGCATTCAATTGAACGGCGAATCCTATGAACTGCCCGACGGTGAAACCGTCGCGGCCCTGCTGACCCGTCTGGAACTGACCGGACGTCGCGTCGCAGTGGAGCTCAACCAGGATATCGTCCCGCGTAGCCAGCACACCGAAACCGCCCTCACCGAAGGCGACCAGGTCGAAGTGGTCCACGCCATCGGCGGCGGCTAGGCCCGGGGCAACTACCCGAATTCTGCAGAACCTCACCCCAACTCGAGGATTTCCCATGAGCATCGTTCGTAGCGACAAGCCCTTCGTCCTGGCCGGTCGTACTTACCAGTCGCGTTTGTTGGTAGGCACCGGCAAGTACCGCGACATGGAAGAAACCCGCCTGGCTATCGAAGCCTCGGGCGCCGAAATCGTGACAGTGGCCGTGCGCCGCACCAATATCGGCCAGAACCCGGGCGAACCGAACCTGCTGGATATCCTGCCGCCGGATCGCTACACCATCCTGCCGAACACTGCCGGTTGCTACGACGCCATCGAAGCCGTGCGCACCTGCCGCCTGGCCCGTGAGCTGCTCGACGGCCACAACCTGGTGAAGCTGGAAGTGCTGGCGGACCAGAAAACCCTGTTCCCCAACGTGATCGAAACCCTCAAGGCCGCCGAAACCCTGGTCAAGGAAGGTTTCGACGTGATGGTCTACACCAGCGATGACCCGATCATCGCCCGCCAACTGGCCGAGATCGGCTGCATCGCGGTGATGCCACTGGCCGGCCTGATCGGCACTGGCCTGGGGATCTGCAACCCGTACAACCTGCAGATCATCCTCGAAGAAGCCAAGATCCCGGTGCTGGTGGATGCCGGCGTCGGTACCGCGTCCGATGCCACCATTGCCATGGAGCTGGGCTGCGAAGCGGTGCTGATGAACTCGGCCATCGCCAACGCACAACAGCCGATCATGATGGCCGAAGCCATGAAACACGCGATTGTCGCCGGCCGCCTGGCGTACCTCGCCGGGCGTATGCCGAAAAAACTTTACGCCAGCGCCTCCTCGCCGCTGGATGGTCTGATCAAGTAAGAGCCATTGATGACTGAATCAAACGAAACGCCGAACCCCGTGGAAGAAGGCGACGAGTCCAAGCACCGCCGCATCAAGAGTTTTGTGATGCGTGCCGGGCGCATGACCGAAGGCCAGCAAAAGGGCCTCGACCAGGGCGCGCCGCTGTTCGTCCTGCCCCTGGCTGACGCGCCGGTGGACTTTGACCAGGTGTTTGGCCGTTCTGCCCCGCGCTCCCTGGAGATCGGCTTCGGCATGGGCCATTCCCTGCTGGAAATGGCTGCAGCGTCGCCCGAGCAAGACTTTATCGGTGTGGAAGTGCACCGTCCGGGCGTAGGCGCACTGCTCAACGGCGTGCTGACCCAGGGCCTGAAAAACCTGCGGGTCTATGACTGCGACGCGATCGAAGTGCTCAACCGCTGCATCGCCGATAACAGCCTCGACCGCCTGATGCTGTTTTTCCCGGATCCATGGCACAAGAGCCGTCACCACAAGCGCCGTATCGTCCAGGCGTCCTTCGCGGAGCTGGTGCGCAGCAAACTCAAGGTCGGCGGCATCCTGCACATGGCCACCGATTGGGAACCGTATGCGGAGTACATGCTGGAAGTGATGAACGTCGCCCCTGGCTACCGCAACCTGGCCGAAGATGGTCAGTGCGTACCACGCCCGGCCGAGCGTCCGATCACCAAGTTCGAACGCCGTGGCGAGCGATTGGGGCATGGGGTTTGGGATTTGAAGTTCGAAAAGCTGGCGTAATCAGCTAGCAAGCTGAAATGCGATTAACTGTGGGAGCTGGCTTGCCGGCGATAGCATCACTTCGGTGTCACTGATACACCGAGGTGCTTGCATCGCAGGCAAGCCAGCTCCCACAGTTGTTTTGTGGTGGGCTTTGAGTCAGCGGCGGTCGGCAACCACGCCAATCAACACCAGCACCACCAACAGCACCGGTGCCAGGCTGTAGTTATTGAACTGGCTCAACCCCCGCACAATCCAGGGTGTGGCGTAGATCAGCGCAGCACCGCTGCCGATCATGCACAGCAGGGCCATCAACGGTACGCGCAAGGCGCCGGCGATGTTGCCCAGGCGTGCTTCGACCCAACCCTTGATATCGGCGCCGAATAGCACCAACAGGCAGCCTACCAGCGCCAGGGAGATTTCCGACAGGTTGCTACGGCTCCAGCGGGATACGGTGGCGAGCAGGTCGAGTACCAGATCCATTCGATTTCCTTAGAGCGATCAGCTCAAAAACTTCTGCAGCAGGTCATTGAGAAAGAGTTGCCCACGGTCCGTGGCCGTCAGGCGTGACGGTTCGACCTGCAATAAGCCACTTTGTTCGGCATCCCTGCGGGCTTGTTCCAGGCTGGCCAAGTCCAGGCCGGTGCGCTCGGCATACAGCCTGGCTTCGACGCCCTCGGTCAGGCGCAGGGCGTTCATCAGGAACTCAAAGGGCAACTCTTCATTGCTCAGCTCTTTCGACCCGGCCTGGAAGGTTTTTGCCGGGTTGAGGTAGTCCTTCGGTGCGCGGGTCTTCCAGGTGCGCACGATGCGCCCGTCTGGATGGCTGAGCTTGCCGTGGGCGCCGGCGCCGATGCCGATAAAGTCGCCAAAACTCCAGTAATTGAGGTTATGCCGCGCGGGCCGGCCCGGCTGGGCGTAGGCCGAGACTTCATATTGCGCGTAGCCGTGTTCGGCGAGCAGGGCCTGGCCGGCTTCCTGGATATCCCACAGGGTGTCGTCTTCCGGCAGCGTCGGCGGCTGGTTCCAGAACACAGTGTTGGGTTCCAGGGTCAGTTGGTACCACGACAGATGGGTCGGCTTGAGCGCAATCGCCTGGCGCAGGTCGCCCAGGGCGTCGTCCAGGGATTGGTCGGGCAAACCGTGCATCAGGTCCAGGTTGAAGTTATCGAAGCCGGCCTGGCGTGCCATGCCGGCGGCGCGTACGGCTTCGTCGCCGTTGTGGATGCGGCCCAGGGCCTTGAGCTTGTCCTGCTGGAAGCTCTGGATGCCAATCGACAGGCGATTGATCCCCAGCTTGCGGTAGGCGACGAACTTCTCTTGCTCGAAGGTACCGGGGTTGGCTTCCAGAGTGATCTCGATGTCGCGGGCAAACGGGATACGTTGCTCCACGCCCTCCAGCAACCGGCCCAGCGCCGCAGCACTGAACAGGCTTGGCGTGCCGCCGCCAAAGAAGATCGAACTCAGCTCGCGGCCATACACCGCGTGCAGGTCCTGATCCAGGTCCGCCAGCAACGCGTCGACATACTCTTCTTCCGGCAGCACCTTGCTGGCGGTGTGGGAGTTGAAGTCGCAATAGGGGCATTTACGCACGCACCACGGGATGTGGATGTACAGCGCCAGGGGCGGCAGTACTGGCAGGGCCGCCCGAGGTGTTTGCGCGCCACCGAGGATCAGGGGCTGCGCGGAGGTGTTCTGGGTCATTTCAAGCCCAGACGCTGGCGCAGCAAATCCATTGCGCGGGCGCGGTGGCTGATCTGGTTCTTGTCGGCGGGGCTCAGTTCGGCGCTGGACACATTGCGCTCCGGCACCCAGAACAGCGGGTCATAGCCAAACCCGTGCTCGCCGCTGGCCGCGTGCAGGATGCGCCCGTGCCACAAGCCTTCGCAGAGAATCGGCAGCGGGTCGTCGGCATGTCGCACCAGGGCCAGCACACAGACAAACTGCGCGCCGCGCATCGCGTCCGGCACGTCCTTGAGGGCGTCCAGCAGCTTGGCGTTGTTCGCCGCGTCGCCTTTGCCGTCGGCATAGCGCGCCGAGTAGATGCCGGGGGCGCCGCCGAGGAAGTCCACGGCCAGGCCGGAGTCGTCGGCCAGTGCCGGCAGCCCGGAAATGCGCGCGGCATTGCGGGCCTTGAGGATGGCGTTCTCGACGAACGACAGGCCGGTTTCCTCCGGCTCCACCTGGCTGAACTCGCCAATCGAGCGCAATTGCACCGATTCGCCGAGCATGGCCTGGAGTTCCTTGAGTTTGCCGGCGTTATGGCTGGCCAGTACGAGTTGTGTCAGGTTCATTATTCGGCCGGGAACAGTTCTTGGGTGAAACTGAAGCCGTGGGCTTTGCCGCCGGTTTCAACATTGATGGTAAAGGTGCGGAATTCCTGTTGCGGCACCGAGTAGGGGGCGAGGTAGTAGATAGCGCCTTTTTCGGTGATTTGCTTGAAGGTCAGCATTTCACTCTTGCCGGTCAAGTCCTTGATCGTGCCGGTCACTTGGGCCGCCACGGGCTCCACGCCCTTGATCACCGAGACATTGATCATGCCCTTGTTCTTGCTGCGCACCACGCCCACGGCCTGGGCCGTCTCGGGTTGCAGGAAGCTGGAGGTGAAGGTGCTGTAGTGCACGGTGATATCACCAAACGCCTTCTGCCGATTGCTGTCGATAGGGCCGGCAGCCATGGCGCTGGCGCCCAGGCAGGCGGTGAGTAGAAAAATAGCCAGGCGACTCATGATCGTCCTCCTCGAAAATGGTTAGACGGCAATCTGATGATCGGTCAGGCCAGGACTGCTGACCCGATAAATCCCGATTTCACCTAAAAGATTAGGCCATAGCTTACTTGCCCAGCCGTGGCGATGCTGTTGATCGACGGCAAGGCGATTGATCACCTTGGCTTCGCGCCCGCTGCACAGCGCTTCGAAGTCCTCGAAGGTGCAGAAGTGAATATTGGGCGTGTTGTACCAGGTGTACGGCAGGAAGTCCGATACCGGCATCCGGCCCTTGGTGGCCAGGTACCAGCGGCAGCGCCAGTGGCCGAAGTTGGGGAAGGTGATGATGCACTGGCGGCCGACGCGCAGCATTTCGTCGAGGATCCGGTCCGGGTAATGCACAGCCTGCAGGGCCTGGGTCATCACCACGATATCGAAGCTGTTGCTGGCAAAGTTGCCCAGGCCCTTGTCCAGGTCCTGCTCGATTACGTTGATGCCCTTGGCCACGCACTGGGCGATGTTGTCCGGGTCGTTTTCCAGGCCATAGCCGGTGACTTGCTTGTTGTCGCGCAGCCAGCTCAGCAGTTCGCCATCGCCGCAACCCAGGTCGAGCACGCGGCTGCCGGCGGGGATCCAGTCTTGGATGATTTCCAGGTCGGCTCTCATGGCGTTCTCACAAAGTTATGCGGTTCATGTAATTGCTGAAGGCCTGCAGATAGCGCGGGATCGGGATCAGGAAGGCATCGTGGCCCTGCGGTGCGTCGATCTCCAGGTAGCAGACGTCTTTGCGCGCAGCCATCAGCGCATCCACCAGCTCCCGCGAACGGGCCGGCGAGAAGCGCCAGTCGGTGGTGAATGACATCACGCAGAACTTGGCCGTGGCGCCTTCGAAGGTCTTCGCCAGGTCGTCATCAAAGTTTGCCGCCGGGTCGAAGTAGTCCAGGGCCTTGGTCATCAGCAGGTAGGTATTGGCGTCGAAACGCCCGGAAAACTCCTCGCCCTGGTAACGCAGGTAGCTTTCGACCTGGAATTCGACGCTGTGGAAGTCGTAGTTGAGCTTCTCGCTCTTGAGCCCACGGCCGAATTTTTCGCCCATGGAGTCATCCGACAGGTAGGTGATATGTCCGACCATCCGCGCCAGCATCAAGCCGCGCTTGGGGATCACCCCGGCTTCCTGGAATGAACCGCCGTGGAACTCGGGGTCGGTGAGGATCGCCTGGCGCGCCACTTCGTTGAAGGCGATGTTCTGTGCCGACAACTTCGGGGCCGAGGCGATGGCCAGGCAATGGCGCACGCGGTCGGGGTAGGTAATGGTCCATTGCAGGGCCTGCATGCCGCCCAGGCTGCCGCCGATCACCGCTGCCCATTGCTGGATGCCCAGCCGGTCGGCCAGGCGTGCCTGGCTGTGCACCCAGTCTTCCACGGTCAGTACCGGGAAGTCGGCGCCAAACGGCTTGCCGGTTTCCGGGTTGAGGCTGCTGGGGCCGGTGGAGCCGTTGCAGCCGCCGAGGTTGTTCAGGCTGACCACAAAGAACTTGTTGGTGTCGATGGGTTTGCCAGGGCCGATGCAGCTGTCCCACCAGCCGGGCTTGCGCTCGTCGGCGCTGTGGTAGCCGGCGGCGTGATGATGGCCCGACAGGGCGTGACAGATCAGCACGGCGTTGCTGGCCGTGGCGTTCAACGCACCGTAGGTTTCATAGATCAGGTCATAGGCCGGCAGCGACCGCCCGCAGGCCAGGGCCAGGGGTTCGCTGAAGTGCGCCACTTGGGGCACGACCAGTCCAACAGAATCGGGGGGAAAGGCAGTTGGCATCGACCCTGCTCTCGTTTAAATGAGGCGTAAGTCTAAAGAGCGGGGGGCCTAGCGGCAAGCGAAGGCCTGCATGGATTCACTTCAAGACACAGTTACAAAAATGTGGGGGCTTGCCTGCCCCCACATGTTGTCCCGCGCAGCCCGCAAACAGTCGTCAGATCAGCAGGCGCAGGATGTCCGGCATCATGGTCATTGCCGCCAGGTTGTTGATCACCAGCATGTCCAGGAGCTTGAGCACCATGAACGCGAGGATCGGCGAGATATCCAGGCCGCCGAGGTTCGGCAGGATCTTGCGGAATGGCGCCAGGGCCGGTTCGCAGATCTGGTTGACCAGTTCGGCGCCAGGGTTATGGCTGCCCGGTGCGACCCAGGACAGGATCACGCTGATGATCAGTGCAAAGAAGAAAATCTTCAGGAACAGCGCGGTCACGCCGATCAGGGCCCAGACCAGCAGTTGCAGGAAGTTGCCCATGGTGCCGTAGGTCAGCAGCAGCGTCAGGGCCATCAGCGCCAGTTGCACCAGGATCGCCAGCACCAGCGACGACATGTCCAGGCCGAACAAGCTCGGGATTACCCGGCGCAGCGGCTTGAGCAGCGGCTGGGTGGCCTTCACGGCGAATTGGCAGAGCGGGTTGTAGAAGTTGGCGCGTACCAGTTGCAGGACAAAGCGCAACAGCACGATCAGCAGGTAAAGGCTGCCGAGGGTTTGCAGTACATAGACGGCAGCGGTGTTCAAACCAATCATATTGGCTCCTTATTGACCCAGTTGTTCGGCAAGTTCAGCCGAGCGGTGCGCGGCGGCACCCAGTGCTTTTTCGACCAGGGCTTCAAAGCCCCCGGCCTGGAATGATTCGATGGCCGCCTGTGTGGTGCCATTGGGCGAGGTCACGCGACGACGCAATTCGGCCGCATCCACATCGCTGGAGACCACCATATGTGCGGCGCCGAGGGCGGTTTGCTGGGTCAGTTGCTCAGCGATTTCCCGTGGCAGGCCCAACTTCACGCCGGCGGCGGTCATGGCTTCGACCAGCAGGAAGAAATACGCCGGGCCACTGCCGGACACGGCGGTGACGGCGTCCAGTTGCTGCTCTTCTTCCAGCCACAGGGCCACACCCACGGCCGACAACAGCTCCTGGGCCTGCTCACGCTGGGCGGCGCTCACTTGGGCGGTGGCGTACAGGCCGCTGACACCCTGGCGCAGCAGCGATGGGGTGTTGGGCATGCAGCGCACGATGGGCTGGGCGCCGAGCCAGTTGTTCATGCTGGCGCAGTTGATACCGGCGGCAATCGACACCACCAGTTGCTGCGGCGCCAGGCTTGGGCGCAAGGCTTCGCACACGGCTTTCATGGCCTGTGGCTTGACCGCCAGTACGATCACGTCGACGCCCTGGATGGCTTCGGCGTTGTCGGCGAAGGTTTCGATACCGTGTTCTGCGCTCACCCGGGCACGGGTCTCGGCGCCCGGATCGCTGGCGCGAATCTGCGAGGCTTGCAGGCCCTTGGCCCGCAGGCCACCGATCAGGCTGGCCGCCATGTTACCGGCGCCGATAAAGGCTATACGCGTGCTGCTCATGACAGGTCCTTACTCAGATGGAAGTCAGCCATTTCATGGCTGGCCGTAGTCGCGGGCACCAAACAGCGCGGTACCGATCCGCACCCAGGTGGCCCCTTGGGCAATGGCCGACTCAAGGTCATGGCTCATGCCCATGGAAAGTGTGTCGAGCCCCAGGTCCAGGCTCACTTGCAAGTCACGCACAGCGGCAAACGCCGCATCTTGCTGTGCCCGGTCGTCGGTGGGCTCGGGGATCGCCATCAGGCCACGCAGCTTCAAGCGGGGCAGGGCCTGGATCGCCTCGGCCAGCGCTGGCAGGTCGGCGGGTGTACAGCCGGACTTGCTGGCTTCGCCACTGACATTGACCTGAATGCAGATATTGAGCGGCGGCAGGTCGGCCGGGCGTTGTTCGGACAGGCGTTGGGCAATTTTCAGGCGGTCCACGGAATGCACCCAAGCGAAATTCTCGGCGATAGCGCGCGTCTTGTTCGATTGAATGGGGCCGATGAAGTGCCAACTCAAGGGCAGGTCGGTTAAATCGGCCTGTTTGCCCAGGGCTTCCTGCAAGTAGTTCTCGCCGAAGTCGCGCATCCCGGCGGCGTAGGCTTCGCGCACGGCTTGCGCGGGTTTGGTCTTGCTCACGGCCAGCAAGTGCACGCTGGTTTCATCGCGTTGCACGGCCTGGGCCGCGGCACGGATCCGCTCGGTAACCAGGCCGATATTGTCTGCTATGGTCGACATTAAAGTTGCGCCCGCGGATATGGAGTCCGCGGCATTCTACTGGAAATGGATAGCCCTATGGACATCACTGAACTGCTGGCCGCAAGCGTCAGCCAGGGCGCCTCCGACCTGCATCTGTCGGCAGGCTTGGCGCCGAGGATGCGCGTCGATGGCGAGGTACTGCCACTGGATTGGCCGGTGCTGAGTGCTACGCAAGTAGCGGACTTGCTCAGCCCGATCCTCCATAAACACCAGCAAAAGGATTTCGAAACATCTCTTGAAACGGATTTTTCCTTCGATTTGCCTGGCGTCGCGCGCTTTCGCGCCAACGTGTTCTGCCAGCACCGTGGGCTGGGGGCGGTGTTCCGTGCGATCCCCTCTCGGGTCCAGAGCCTGGAAGCCCTGGGGCTGGGGGACATATTCCGGCGCATCGCCGAATTGCCCAGAGGGCTGGTGCTGGTGACTGGTGCCACGGGCTCGGGCAAGTCCACCACCCTGGCGGCGATGGTCGATTACCTCAACAGCACCCGTCAGCAGCACATCCTGACCCTTGAAGACCCTATCGAGTTTGTCCACGAACCGCGTAAAGCGCTGATCAGCCAACGCCAGGTGCACCGCGACACCCACAGTTTCTCGACGGCCCTGCGTTCGGCGCTGCGCGAAGACCCGGATGTGATCCTGGTTGGCGAGTTGCGCGACCTGGAAACCATCCGCCTGGCCCTGACGGCGGCGGAAACCGGGCACTTGGTGTTTGGCACCCTGCACACCAATTCGGCGGCGAAAACCGTGGATCGGCTGGTGGATGTGTTTCCGGCGGGGGAAAAGGCCATGGTCCGCTCGATGCTCTCGGAATCGCTGCAGGCGGTGGTGTCCCAGGTGTTGCTGAAGAAAGTCGGCGGCGGGCGCGTGGCGGCCCATGAAATCATGCTCGGTACACCGGCGATCCGCAACCTGATCCGTGAGGACAAGGTGGCGCAGTTGTATTCGGCGATTCAGACGGGCGGGGCGCTGGGGATGAAGACGTTGGATATGAGCTTGAAGGGGTTGGTCAGTCAGGGACTGGTCAGGCTTGAAGAGGCCCGGGAGCAGGCGAGGGTGCCCGCAGATATATAGGATGTGGGAGCTGGCTTGCCTGCGATGCAGGCAACTCGGTGTGTCAGTCACACTGAGGTGATGCTATCGCACGCAAGCCAGCTCCCACACAAGCCAGCATTCACATTTGCATTTACTGTCAGCGCTGCACAATCCGCAGGTTGTTCTGCTCTTTGGGCAGCACGCGCTTGGCAATCACGTAGTTCTTGTTCCAGAACGGCTTTTTCAGGGTGTCGATGCTGACCGACTTGCCACGGCGCGGTGCGTGGATAAAGCGGTCGTTGCCCAGGTAAATGGCAACATGGTTGACCTGGCGGCTCTTGAGCTTGAAGAACAACAGGTCGCCGGGCTTCAGATCCTTGCGATCAACCTTCTGCCCGTGGCCGCTGGCCATGGCGTTGGAGGTGCGTGGCAAATCCACTGCAGCCACATCATTGAAGGCGTATTTCACCAGGCCGCTGCAATCAAAGCCTTTACTTGGGCTGCTGCCGCCCCAACGATAAGGGGTACCGAGCACGTTGACGGCACGGCTCAAGACTTTGCTGCTTTGCTGGTTATTGCTCGCTACCAGGCCCGGAACTGCTTTAACGTTGGCCTTGCTCAGCTGAGTCGGGCGCTTGACGGTGAGCTTTGCCGATTTGGCGGAGGTGGTAGTGGCGTGAACTTTAGGGGTAAAACCATTAACGTTCGGAAGTCGTTGCTCACGATTGGTGGCGTGGGCGGCCAGTGGCATCAATAGGCAAATGGTTAGCCATGTCTTTAAAAATGGTCGCATAAGGCAGGCTCTTGTTGGTTTGCGCGCAACTTTATAACAGCTTTTAGTGTCTTTCTCAGGCCGTCTGTCGACTGAACCTTGACGTCAAAATCAGGAAAACCGCGACGAACTGTCGCAATTGTCCTACACAAGTCAGGCGGTATAAGGCTTTGAGGGAAGCGACGATAACATTTGCCGTACGTCGGGTGCCTGTAAAAAAGTCACAAAGAAACCAGAAATATTTATCTATCGAGGCTTAAGAGGTCATTCATGAACACCTATCGACAGGATGTTTCGCAACAGGACACCCATAGCAAGGTGATCGGTTACCTGCTCTGGATCTTCGGTTTTACCGGGGCGCACCGCTTTTACTACGGCAAGCCGGTGACCGGGACGATCTGGTTCTTCACCTTTGGTTTGCTGGGTATTGGCTGGCTGATCGACCTGTTCCTTATCCCGGCGATGGACCGTGAAGCCGACCTGCGTTTTACCGCCGGGCCGATCGAGTACAACGTGGCCTGGATTCTTCTGACGTTTCTTGGGGTGTTTGGCTTGCACCGCATGTATCAGGGCAAATGGCTCACCGGCCTGTTGTATCTGGTAACGGGCGGCTTGTTCCTGGTCGGCGTGCTGTATGACTTCTGGACGCTGAATACGCAGGTTTCGATCCGCAATGCCGAGCGGCTGGGCGGGCGCTAAGCCTGGCTAGGCTCATGTGGGCACGGTCAAATGTGGGAGCTGGCTCCTACATTTTTGACCGTGCCCAGTTTAGAGCGGATCAGGCCTGGTAGCTGATCCGTCCATCCACCAGGGTGTAGCGCACAGTCGCCGGCAAGCTATGGCCGATGAATGGGCAGTTTTCACCCCGAGACAGCCACTGCTCGCCAGCCACGGTGGAGCTGGCCGGATCAAACAGCACCAGGTCCGCCGCAGAACCCACCGCCAGCTTGCCCGCCGGCAGGCGCAGCGCTTGGGCCGGACCTGAGCTCAGGCGTGCCAGCAGCGTTGGCAAGTCCAGCAACCCATCTTCCACCAGGGTCATCGCCAGCGGCAGCAGCAACTCGACGCTGCTGATCCCAGGCTCTGTCGCGCCAAATGGGGCCAGCTTGGCATCCCGCTCGTGGGGTTGGTGATGGCTGGAGATCGCCGAAACCACCCCGGACTTCACCGCTGCGCGCAAACCGTCGCGGTCGGCGCGGGTGCGCAGTGGCGGTTGCACGTGGTACAGGCTGGAGAAGTCGATCAACGCCTCATCGGTCAGAATCAACTGGTACAACGCCACATCGGCGGTCACCGGCAAGCCGCGGGCCTGGGCCTGGGCGATCAGGGCCACGCCCCGGGCGCTGGTCAGTTGGCTGAAGTGCGCACGCACCCCGCTTTGTTCCACCAGCAGCAGGTCACGGGCCAGGGCTACGGTTTCTGCGGTTTCCGGGATGCCTGCCAGGCCGAGGAAGCTGGCGGTAGGGCCTTCATGGGCCAGGCCGCCTTCAGCCAGGTCGTGGTCCTGGGAGTGGAAGATCACCGTCAGGTCGAAGGTGGCTGCGTATTCCAGGGCGCGGCACAGGGTGCGGGTGCTGCGGAAACTTTCCAGGCCATTGCCGAAGGCCACGCAACCCGCGTCGCGCAAGGCAATCAGCTCGGCCAGTTGTTCGCCATCCAGGCCTTTGCTCAGGGCGCCGATGGGGAACACTTTGCAATTGCCGGCCTCGCGGGCACGGTCGAGGATCAGCTCGGCCACGGCCGAGGTGTCCAGTACCGGCTTGGTCTGCGGCGGGCAGCACAGGCTGGTGACACCGCCGGCAGCGGCGGCGCGGGTTTCGCTGGCGATGCTGCCTTTGCGGCTGTAGCCCGGCTCGCGCAGGGCGACGTTCAGGTCTACCAGGCCGGGAGCAGCCACCAGGCCTTTGGCGTCGATGCTCTGAACCGGGCTGAAACCGCTGGGGGCGGCGCCAATGGCAATGATCTTGCCGGCTTCCAGGTGCAGATCAGTGACTTGATCCAGGCCGCTGGCCGGATCGATGACTCGGGCGCCGAGAATGCTGAGCTTCACTGGGCGTTCTCCTGCTCGAATTGACGTTGGGCGGTTTGCCCGCTCATGGCCATGGACAGCACGGCCATGCGTACGGCGATGCCGTAGGTAACCTGGTTGAGAATCACCGAGTGCGGCCCGTCGGCCACCGCCGACTCAATCTCCACCCCGCGGTTGATCGGGCCGGGGTGCATGACAATGGCATCCGGCTTGGCACCGGCCAGGCGCGCGGTGGTCAGGCCGAACAGGCGGTAGAACTCGCCTTCGCTGGGCAGCAGGCCACCGGCCATGCGCTCGCGTTGCAGGCGCAGCATGATCACCACGTCCACATCCTTCAGGCCCGTGGCCATGTCGGTGTAGACCTTCACCCCGTATTGCTCGATGCCTACCGGCAGCAGGGTTTTCGGTGCAATCACGCGGATATCCGGGCAGCCCAGGGTTTTCAGGGCCAGCATGTTCGAGCGCGCTACCCGCGAATGCAGGATATCGCCGACGATGGCCACCGAGAGGTTTTCAAAGCCACCCTTGTGCCGACGGATGGTAAGCATGTCGAGCATGCCCTGGGTCGGGTGGGCGTGGCGGCCATCGCCGCCGTTGATGATCGCCACCTGCGGGCACACGTGCTCGGCGATAAAGTGCGCCGCGCCCGAGTCGCCATGACGCACCACGAACATGTCGGCCGCCATGGCCTCCAGGTTACGCAGGGTGTCGAGCAGGGTTTCGCCCTTGCTCGCCGACGAGGTGGAGACGTTCAGGGTGATCACGTCGGCTGACAGGCGCTGGGCCGCCAGTTCGAAGGTGGTGCGGGTGCGCGTCGAGTTCTCGAAGAACACGTTGCAAATGGTTTTGCCGCGCAGCAGCGGGACTTTCTTCACCGCTCGGCCGCCGACTTCAAGGAACGAGTCGGCAGTGTCGAGGATTTCGGTGAGCAATTCGCGGGGCAGGCCGTCGAGGGACAGGAAGTGTTGCAGCTGGCCCTGAGCGTTGAGCTGCAGCGGGCGCTTGGCATCTAGAGGCGTCATCGCGGGGACTCTTTACAAGGCGGTTTAAAGGGCGAGGTCTTGCAGTTCGAGTTCGAGCGGCGTGGGACCGGACAATTTTACCCGCTGCTGGGCTGAAAGCGACAGGGTCGCGCCCACCACATCCGGGCTGATCGGCAGTTCGCCAGCCTCGAGGTCGAGCAGGCAGACCAGGGTGATGCTGGCCGGGCGGCCGTAGTCGAACAGCTCGTTCATGGCGGCCCGGATGGTGCGGCCGCTCATCAGCACGTCATCAATCAGCACCAGGTGCTGGCCTTCGATCTCGAACGGCAGGGCTGACGGGCGCACTTGCGGGTGCAGGCCGTTCTGGCTGAAGTCATCGCGGTAGAAGGACACGTCCAGGGTGCCCAGGGGCGAGTCACTGCCCAGCTCTTGCAGCAACGCCTGGGCGACCCACACACCGCCGGTGCGGATGCCGATGAAGCGCGGCTCGCTGATGGCGCGGTGTTGCAGGTGGGCCTTGAGGCGAATCGCCATCTGGCTGATCAGTTCGGCGGGATTGGGCAGGCTCATGGTGGCTCCTTCAAGGGCTCGGCCAGCGTGACGCTGACAAAGTCCGGGCTCAAACGTAAGAAGACGCGGCAAGCCGCGTCAGTCAGGATTCAAATAAAGCAGTGTTTTCATCCAGCCAGCCCTGCAACAGCAAGGCGGCGGCAATGGCGTCGACCGGGTTGTCGCGGTAGCTGCCTTTCTGCCCGCCACGGTCGCGGCGCTCACCCTTGGCCTCGAAGGTCGTCAGGCGCTCATCGTGGGTATAGAAGGGCAGGTTGTAGCGGCCATTGAGGCGACGGGCGAACTTCTCGGCGCGCAGGCACATGTCGCTGGGGGTGCCGTCCATGTTCAGCGGCAGGCCGACCACCACCGCGTCGGGCTTCCATTCCTTGATCAGGGCTTCGACCTGATTCCAGTCCGGAATGCCGTTTTGCGCCTTCAAGGTACACAGCTCGCGGGCCTGGCCGGTGATGACCTGGCCCACGGCCACGCCGATCTGCTTGGTGCCGTAGTCAAACCCGAGGATCAGTCGCAAGGCCATCAGGCGTGCCCCGCCTGGCTGGTCAGCAGGTTGAGGTTGACCCCCAACTGCTTGGCCGCGGCATTCAGGCGCAGTTCGCTGGCGGTATTGAACAGAATGTCGGCATCGAACGGGCAGGTCAGCCAGGCATTGTTGGCCAGTTCTTCTTCCAGTTGCCCGGCTTCCCAGCCCGCGTAGCCCAGGGTAATCAGGCTCTGCTGCGGGCCGACGCCATCGGCGATGGCAAACAGCACGTCCTGGGAGGTGGACAGCGACACGCCCTCCAGGTCGACAGTGGCCTGGAACGTCGGGCCGCTGGGATGCAGCACGAAACCCCGGTCCGTCTGCACCGGGCCGCCGAAATAGATCGGCACTGCCTGGCAACTGGCGGGCGGGTCGATCTCCGGGCGCAGTTGCTCAAGGATATCTGCCAGGTTCAGGCTTTGCGGGCGGTTGACCACCAGCCCCATGGCGCCATCGGCCGTGTGCTCGACGATATAGGTCAAGGTGTGCGCAAAGTTCGGGTCGGCCATATGGGGCATGGCGATCAGGAATTGGTGCTTGAGGTAAGTCGGGCTGACATTTTTCATGTCCGCTAGTGTGGCGTTGGAGGGGCGAACTGACAAGCTGGGGATGTGTAGGAATACGGTTAGCGGATTTGTTTCCCGTGTAGGCGCGAGCTTGCAGAGGTCAGTTGCTGGAAAGCCGGTCGCCTTTGGCAAAACGCCAGGTGCGGATGATTTCCAGGCGGTCGATATCGTTCAGGTCGCCGGTAAACGGGGCGAACGGTGCAGCCAGGCGCACGATGCGTTGCGCCGCCTGGTCCAGCAATGGCTGGCCGGAGGACTCCAGCACCAGCACTTCATACAGGGAGCCGTCGCGGTTGATCGACACCAGCAGGCGCAAGTTGCCGTAGATCTGCTGGCGACGGGCCTCGTCCGGGTAGTTCAAGTTGCCGATGCGCTCGACCTTCTTGCGCCATTCGTCCTTATACCAGGCGCCTTTGTCGCGCATGGTGGAGGCGGCATTGAGCCGGTAGATGCGCGGGCGCTTGGCGTACAGTTGTTGTTCGTTGGCCAGTTCGGCTTCCAGGCTGGAGATTTCGCTGGAAAGCTGCGAGCTGTCAAATGTGGGGGCGGGTTTGCTTGGCGTAGGCTCGGTCTTCACGGCTTCGCGCTGGGTCACGGCCTTCTGGGGTTTTGGCGCAACGGTGGCGACGGCGGCCTTGGGCGCGGCCTGCTTGACCTCAGGCTTGGCCGCTGGAGGCGGGGTGACCTTATTGATCTTGTTGTCCTGGAAGGGCGCCACTTCGGTGGTCTTGGGCACTGCCTTTTTATCCAGGGTGCCGCTGCCCTGCTGATTGTCCTGGGCCAGGAAGTCAGCCTTTTCGGGCTTTTTTTCACTTTTGAAGGTGGCGAGGGTGATTTCCAGGGTTTTGCTGATCTGTTGGGGTTCGACGAAGGTGAAGCCCAGGCCAAGGATCAACGCCAAATGAATCAGCGCTGCCAGGAACAGGGTAAATCCGAGCCGATCAGCCGGGCGTACGCCGCTATGGGTGAATTGGGGGGGCAGGTCGGACGGAAGCGTCATAACAGGAAAACCAACATCGCGCGTCTCACGGGTGGCGCATGATAGCGCAATGTTGGTTTACATCTGGCTGTTCTATGTCACTTGGCTTGTAGCTTGTCGGCAATCGCTGCCATGAGCATTTCGCCGATATTGGTGCCGAACGCGTTGTCTATTTCGCGGATACAGGTGGGACTGGTCACGTTGATTTCGGTCAGGTGCTCGCCAATTACGTCAAGGCCTACAAACAGCAGGCCCTTTTCCCGCAGGGTCGGGCCAACCTGGGCGGCGATCCAGCGGTCCTTGTCGCTCAGCGGTCGGGCTTCGCCACGACCACCGGCCGCGAGGTTGCCACGGGTCTCGCCGGCCGCCGGGATGCGTGCCAGGCAGTAATCCACCGGCTCGCCGTCGATCATCAGGATGCGCTTGTCGCCGTCCTTGATCGCTGGCAGGTAGGCCTGGCCCATGATCTGCTGGGTGCCGAGGGCGGTCAGGGTCTCAAGGATCACCGACAGGTTCGGGTCGCCCGCGCGGTGACGGAAGATCGAGGTGCCGCCCATGCCGTCCAGCGGCTTGAGGATCACATCGCCATGCTTGGCGGCAAATTCACGCAATACATCGGCGCGGCGGCTGACCACGGTCGGTGGCGTGCACTGCGGGAACAGGGTGGCGAACAGCTTTTCGTTGCAGTCGCGCAGGCTCTGCGGCTTGTTGACGATCAGCACGCCGGCGCGCTCGGCCTGCTCCAGCAGGTAGGTGGAGTAGACGAACTCCATGTCGAACGGCGGATCCTTGCGCATCAGGATCACGTCCAGGTCGCTCAGGGGGCTGTCGATCTCGTCTTGCAGCTCAAACCACTTCTCTGGGTTGGCGAACACCTGCAAGGGGCGCATCCGCGCCCGCGCCTCGCCGTCGCCCTGGTAAAGGTCGCGCTGCTCCATATAGAACAGGGTCCAGCCGCGGGCCTGGGCGGCGAGCAGCATGGCCAGCGAGCTATCCTTTTTATAGGAGATGCTGGCGATAGGGTCCATGACAATGCCGACGCGAACGCTCATGGGGAATTCCTCTAACAAATAAGGGCGCATAAAAGTGGCGTCAGAGTGGCGCTGCGGCTGTTGTGGGTCAAGGAAAAACCACCTTGCCGGTCGGCCGATAGATTGCCTTCCCAGTCTGTGCTAAAAAGGCTGCCATGGCGTGTCGGCCCTTGCACGGCAAGGGTTTTGGCGCTGGTCCCAGGCCGCACCCGGCAGTACACACCGAAAACCGATTCGCTGTGGCGATGGTAGAGCAGATATGGAACAGCATTCCAACGCCTTGAAAGTGATGGTGATCGACGATTCGAAAACGATTCGCCGCACCGCTGAAACGCTGTTGAAGAACGTGGGGTGCGAAGTCATCACGGCCATCGACGGTTTTGATGCCCTGGCCAGGATCGTTGACCATCACCCGCACATTATCTTTGTCGACATCATGATGCCGCGCCTGGATGGCTATCAGACCTGCGCCCTGGTCAAGAACAACCCGGCGTTCAAGGCCATTCCGGTGATCATGCTCTCGTCCAGGGACGGCCTGTTCGACAAAGCCAAGGGGCGCATCGTCGGCGTCGATCAATTTTTGACCAAGCCTTTCAGCAAGGAAGAACTGCTGAGTGCGATCAAGGCCTATGTGCCGGGTTTCGCTGCAGTAGAACAAGCACATTGACCCAGCCCCCGGGGCTTGCGTCAACCAATGTAGTGGGGAAAACCATGGCACGTGTTCTGATCGTCGACGATTCGCCGACTGAAATGTACAAACTGACCGGCATGCTGGAAAAGCACGGTCACCAGGTCCTCAAGGCCGAAAACGGTGCCGATGGCGTCGCCCTGGCCCGCCAGGAGAAGCCCGACGCCGTCTTGATGGATATCGTCATGCCCGGCCTCAATGGCTTCCAGGCTACGCGCCAATTGTCCAAGGAGCCGGAAACCAGCGGTATCCCGATCATCATCGTCACCACCAAGGACCAGGAAACCGACAAGATCTGGGGCGCGCGCCAAGGGGCCAAGGCATACCTGACCAAGCCGGTGGAAGAAGACAAGCTGATTGAAGTCCTGAACGCGGTGCTCAAACCCTGACGGCACGTTCCCATGACCGAGTCGCAAACCGCCTTTGAGCTGCTGCTGGACATCGATCGCCGCTGCCGCCTGCTGGCCGCTGATTTGCCGTCCCAGGAAACCCGGTCGCACAGCTGGAGCGGCATCGGCTTTCGCCTGGGCGGGCACTGGTATGTGGCGCCCATGGGCGAAGTCGCCGAGGTGCTGCATGAACCGCGCTGCACCTTGATGCCGGGGGTCAAGCCCTGGGTCAGGGGCGTGGCCAACCTGCGCGGGCGCTTGCTGCCGGTGATCAACCTGTGTGGGTTTTTCGGCTATGAGCTGTCGGCGGCGCGCAAGCAGCGCCGGGTGCTGGTGATCGAGCACGAAGACACCTTTGTCGGCCTGCTGGTGGATGAAGTGGTCGGCCTGCAACACTTTGCCCAGGACCTGCTGCTTCCGGCATCGGCCAGCGTGCCCGCCGCCAGCGCCGCGTTTATCCAAGGCCAGTTCAGCGGCGACCCGCTGTGGCAGGTCTTCAGCCCCTTCGCCCTGGCCCAGGCCCCGGGCTTTCTGGATGTTGCCGCATGAGCACCGCCACCCCCGTCAAACCGCAGGAAGCCTCCCGTAGCCGTTCGCAGATCATCGTGCTGTTTATCGCGCTGATCATCTTCATCATGCTGCTGTTCGCCAACTTCGCGTACCTCAACACCCAGTCCACCTACGACAAGCAGTACATCGGCCACGCCGGCGAGCTGCGGGTGCTGTCCCAGCGCATTGCCAAGAACGCCACGGAGGCCGCCGCCGGCAAGGCCGCCGCGTTCAAGCTGCTGAGTGAGGCGCGCAATGATTTTGCCCAGCGCTGGGGTTACCTGAAAAAAGGCGACCCGGCCACCGGCCTGCCCGCTGCACCCGCTGCCGTGCGCAGCGAAATGCGCGCCGTGCAGCATGACTGGGAAGCCTTGCTGAAGAACACCGACGTGATCCTGGCCAGCGAGCAGACGGTGCTGTCCCTGCATCAAGTGGCGGCGACCCTGGCCGAAACCGTGCCGCAATTACAGATCGAGTCGGAAAAGGTCGTCGAGATCCTGCTGCAACGCGGCGCGCCCGCCAGCCAGGTGGCGGTGGCCCAGCGCCAGTCGCTATTGGCCGAGCGCATCCTGGGAGCGGTCAACACGGTGCTGGCGGGAGATGACACGGCGGTCAAGGCCGCCGACGCCTTTGGCCGCGACGCCAACCGTTTTGGCCAAGTCCTGGCCGGTATGCTCCAGGGCAGTGCCGGCCTGAAGATCAGCGAGGTGCAAGACTCGGACGCCCGGGCGCGCCTGGCGGAAATTGCCGAGCTGTTCGAGTTTGTCTCCGGCTCCGTGGATGAAATCCTCGAAACCTCGCCACAACTGTTCCAGGTGCGCGCCTCGGCGAGCAACATCTTCAGCCTCTCGCAGACCCTGCTCGATGAAGCCTCGCAACTGGCCACCGGCTTTGAAAACCTGGCCGGCGGGCGCACCCTCGACACCATCGGCGGCTATGCCCTGGGCTTGCTGGCGCTGGCCTCGATTATCCTGATCGGCCTGGTGATGGTGCGCGAGACCAATCGTCAGTTGCGCGAAACCGCCGAGAAAAACGAACGCAATCAGAACGCGATCATGCGCCTGCTGGACGAAATCGAAGACCTGGCCGACGGCGACCTCACCGTGACCGCCTCGGTGACCGAAGACTTTACCGGCACCATCGCCGATTCCATCAACTACTCGGTGGACCAGTTGCGCGACCTGGTGGCGACCATCAACCTCACCGCCGGTGAAGTGGCCGGTGCGGTGCAGGAAACCCAGGCCACCGCCATGCACCTGGCCCAGGCCTCGGAGCACCAGGCCCAGCAGATCGCCGAAGCTTCCACGGCGATCAACCAGATGGCCCAATCCATCGACCAGGTATCGGCCAACGCCGCCGAGTCCTCGGCCGTGGCCGAACGTTCGGTGGAGATTGCCAACAAGGGCAACGAGGTGGTGCACAACACCATCCACGGCATGGACAACATCCGCGAACAGATTCAGGACACTGCCAAACGCATCAAGCGCCTGGGGGAATCGTCCCAGGAAATTGGCGATATTGTCAGCCTGATCGACGATATCGCCGACCAGACCAACATCCTTGCCCTCAACGCCGCGATCCAGGCGAGCATGGCCGGTGACGCCGGGCGCGGCTTTGCGGTGGTGGCCGACGAGGTGCAGCGCCTGGCCGAGCGCTCGTCGGCCGCCACCCGGCAGATCGAGAACCTGGTGCGGGCGATCCAGACCGACACCAATGAAGCCGTGATTTCCATGGAGCAGACCACCACCGAAGTGGTGCGCGGCGCGCGGCTGGCCCAGGACGCCGGGGTGGCCCTGGAAGAAATCGAAGGGGTGTCCAAGACCCTGGCCGCGCTGATCCAGAGCATCTCCAACGCGGCGCAGCAGCAAACCTCGTCGGCGGGGCAGATCTCCCTGACCATGAACGTGATCCAGCAGATCACCAGCCAAACCTCATCGGGCTCCACGGCCACCGCCGAAAGCATTGGCAACCTGGCCAAAATGGCCAGCCAGTTGCGCCGCTCGGTATCGGGCTTCACCTTGCCGCCCGTGCGCAAGACCGATGAATGACATGCCCCCCCAAAACCACCGCAATCTAAATGTGGGAGCGGGCTTGCTCGCGAAAGCGGTGTATCAGTCACCTAATGTGCCGACTGACCCAGCGCTTTCGCGAGCAAGCCCGCTCCCACATGGATTCTCACTTTTCACCCATTCAGACGGGAGTCGTTATGGTTGACCGGCACGACTACGTCGCCCTCGAATGGGTCAAGGGCGAGATCGCCGACACCCTGAAGCAGGCCCGTGCGGCACTGGACGCCTTTGCCGACGATGCCAGCGAGCAAGCCCTCGCGCAGTGCCTGGAGGGCATTCATCAGGTCCACGGCGCCCTGCAGATGGTCGAGTTCTACGGCGCGGCACTGCTCGCCGAAGAAATGGAGCACCTGGCCCAGGCCCTGCAAGCCGAGCACGTCAGCCAGCGCGAAGAAGGCATCCGCCTGCTGCAACAGGCCCTCGGGCAACTGCCGTTGTACCTGGACCGTGTGCACAGCGCCCGGCGCGACCTGCCCCTGGTAGTGTTGCCGCTGCTCAACGACCTGCGCAGCGTGCACGGCAAAAGCCTGCTCTCGGAAACCAGCCTGTTCAGCCCGCAACTGCTGGTGATCGCCCCGCTGTCCGATGACGCCCTGGCCCAGCGGGCACCGGCGGACTTTGCCGAGCAACTGCAGCACTGGCGGCAAATGCTGCAACAGGGCCTGGCCGGGCTGCTGCGTGAAGATCACGGCCCGAGCAACTTGGAAGACATGGCACGGGTCTTCGCCCAACTGGAAGCACTGTGTCATGGCGCGCCATTGCTGCCGTTGTGGCAAGTCACCTCGGCGCTGGCCGAAGGCATGCTCACTGGGGTGATCGCCAATAGCCCGGCATTGCGCAGCCTGCTCAAGAGCTGCGACAAGGTGCTCAAGCGCCTGCAAACCCAGGGCATCGAAGGGATCAACAGCCCGGCGCCGGACCAGTTGCTCAAGAGCCTGCTGTTTTATATCGCCAAAGTCACCCGGCCGACGCCGCGCATGCAAAGCCTCAAGGAACGCTACGGCCTGGATGAAGCCTTGCCCGACAGCACCGTGGTTGATGCCGAGCGCGCGCGCCTGGCCGGGCCGGACCGCAATGCCATGGGCTCGGTGCTCGGCGCGTTGTGTGAGGAGTTGGTACGGGTCAAGGAACGCCTGGACCTGTTTGTGCGCAGCGACCGCCAGCACATCGCGGACCTCGACAGCCTGTTGGCGCCCTTGCGCCAGATCGCCGATACCCTGGCGGTGCTTGGCTTTGGCCAGCCGCGCAAAGTCATCATCGACCAGTTGGCGGTGGTCCAGGGCCTGGCCCAGGGGCAGCGCGAGCCCAACGACGCGGTGTTGATGGATGTCGCCGGGGCCCTGCTTTATGTCGAAGCGACCCTGGCCGGGATGGTCGGCACTGTCGAGCCGCAAAACCGTGAAGACAGCCGCCTGCCCACCACCGACCTGACCCAGATCCACCAGTTGGTGATCAAGGAGTCGTGCCAGTGCCTCAAGCAGGCGCGGGAGCTGATCATCGACTGCCTTGAGGCGCAATGGGATACACAACGCCTGGAATCCCTGCCAGAGCTGCTGACCCAGGTGCGTGGCGCCCTGGCAATGATTCCGCTGCCCCGTGCGGCGAGCCTGATGCGTGGTTTTAATGACTACGTGGATGAGCAGTTGATGGTCCAGGACACTGCGCCCTCTGCGGCACAACTCGAGCATCTTGCCGACGTGCTCACCAGCCTGGAGCACTACCTCGAACGCATGCTCCAGGATCCGGATGCGCCCGGCGAACGTGTCTTGGACATCGCTTACGAAGGCCTCGCGGCGCTGGGTTACGCGCCGCTGCAGGCCCAGCAGACCTGGCGCCAGGAGCGCTCGGCGTTGAGCGATGAAACCACGGATAACACCCAGACGCTGGCACAGGCGCTCGCCAGCCCGACGCCGCGCCTCAACCCGCCGGCACTGCAACGCCCGGGCAGCCTGTTGCCGCCACCGGCCGACGAAGAGTCGGTGGATGATGAACTGCGCGAAGTGTTCCTGGAAGAAACCGCCGAAGTGCTGGAAGTACTGCAGCGCTTGATACCCCAAGGCGCTGCCAGCCTCGAAGACAAGACCGCCCTGAGCGATATGCGCCGTGCCTTCCATACTCTCAAGGGCAGTGGGCGCATGGTGCGAGCCCTGGTGCTGGCGGAGCTGGCGTGGGCCGTGGAAAACCTGCTGAACCGCGTGCTCGAGCGGGTGGTCGCGCCGGGTGCCGAGGTCCAGGCCGTACTGGATGATGTGCTGGTGCTCTTGCCGGCGCTGATCGCCGAGTTCGCCGCTGACGCCCAGCGCCAGCGCGATGATGTCGACCTGCTTGCCGCGCGCGCCCATGCCCTGGCCAGTGGCGCTCCGTTACCCGAAGCCATGGAGCCGGACGACAGCGCACTCGACCCGCTGCTGCTGGAAATTTTCCGCAACGAAGCGCAGAGCCACCTGGACAGCCTCAACCAGTTTTTGCACCAGGCCACCGAACAGATGCCGCTGCCCGTCAGCGATGAGTTGCAACGCGCCCTGCATACCCTCAAGGGCAGCGCCTACATGGCGGGGGTGCTGCCCATCGCCGAACTGGCGCGGCCGTTGGACCACCTGACCCGTGAATACAAGGCCCATCGCTTGCCGTTGGACCTGGATGAAATCGAACTGCTGCTGGAGGGCGAAGCCTTGTTCCAGCGCGGCCTGCGCCAGTTGGACAGCGATCCTCTGGTGCCCATCAACGGCGCGGCCGACTTGATCAAGCGCACCCAGGCGCACCTCGACAGCCATCTCGAAGCGGTGCTCAATGCGCCGAGCGCCGGCCTGCGGGTCAAGCGCGACCCACACTTGATCAGCAACTTCCTGGCCCAGGGCATGGACATCCTGCTCGACGCCGAAAGCCTGCTGCGGCGCTGGCAGCAACACCCTGGCGAGCGCCAGGAACTCAGCGCATTGCTGGACGAGCTGACCACCCTGGGCGAGGGCGCGCACCTGGCCGACCTGCACCCGATGGATGAGCTGTGCGAAGCCTTGCTCGACCTCTATGGCGCAGTGGAAGAGAGCAGCCTGGCGGTCAGCGAGCGGTTTTTCCAGGAGGCCGAGCAGGCCCATGAAGCCCTGATCAACATGCTCGACCAACTGGCCGCCGGCCAGGAAGTCAGCCCGGCACCGGCGCGCATGAAAGCCTTGCGCGAGTTGCTCGATGAAGGGCTGGACCCCAGCGCCACCGGCCTGATCAAAACCGACGGCAGCCGCGCATTGAGCATTGCCGAACTGGGTGCGGCCACCACGCAGTTGCAACAGGACTGGGCGGTGGACGATGAAATCGTCGAGATTTTCCTTGAGGAAGCGGTGGATATCCTCGACAGCGCCGGGCAATCCCTCAAGCGCTGGTTGCTGGAGCCCGACGGCGTGGCGCCGCTGTCGTCCCTGCAACGGGACCTGCATACCCTGCGCGGCGGCGCGCGCATGGCCGAAATCGGCCCGGTGGGCGATCTGGCCCAGGAACTGGAAAGCCTTTACGAGGGCCTGGTGGACCGGCGCTACAGCTACTCCGGTGAAATAGCGCAAGTGTTGATGGACAGCCACGAACACCTGGCCTTGCAGTTGGAGCAGTTGCAAGAGCAGCAACCCCTGAGCGACTCCAACGCCCTGATCAGCCGCTTGCGCGAGGTGCGCCAGAACGCTGCGCCCGTCGCGGCGCCCACTGCACCCGAGGCGCAGGGGGCCGGCAGTGATCCCGAGCTGCTGGATATCTTTCTTGAAGAAGCGGCCGACATCCTCGACAGCTCCGGCGCCGCGCTGTTGCGCTGGCAGGCCGAGCCCCAGGGCCGTCAGGAAGTCGAGACCCTGCTGCGCGACCTGCACACCCTCAAGGGCGGCGCGCGCATGGTCGAAATCGGCCCGATCGGTGACCTGGCCCATGAGCTGGAGTTTCTCTACGAAGGCCTGTCGGCGGGCTTGCTGGCGCCCACCAGCGAGCTGTTCGCGCTGCTGCAAGGCTGCCATGACCGTCTGGCGCAGATGGTCGAGGCGGTGGCGGCGGGGTTGCCGGTCGGCTCGGTGGAACGCCTGATCGAACGCATCAAAAGCCTGGTCCAGCCCAGCGAAGACCAGGCGGTACCGGTCGCCATGGTCGCCAGCAAACCGGAAGCGCCGGCAGCCAGCGAGCCGGGCGCGGACATGGTGAAAATCTCTGCCGAGCTGCTGGATGATCTGGTCAACCTGGCCGGTGAAACCTCGATTTTCCGTGGGCGTATCGAGCAGCAGGTCAACGATGCCCGCGCCGCCCTCAGCGAGGTGGAAACCACCATCGAGCGTATGCGCGACCAACTGCGCCGCCTCGATACCGAGACCCAGGGGCGCATCCTCAGCCGTCAGCACGCCGAAACCGAGCGCCTGGGCTACGAAGAGTTCGACCCGCTGGAAATGGATCGTCATTCCCAGTTGCAACAGTTGTCCCGTGCGTTGTCCGAGTCAGCCTCGGACCTGCTGGACCTCAAGGAGACCCTCGACCAGCGTAACCAGGACGCGCAAAACCTGTTGCAGCAACAGGCGCGGATCAACACCGAGTTGCAAGAGGGCCTGATGCGCACGCGCATGGTGCCGTTCGAGCGCATGCTGCCGCGCCTCAAGCGTATCGTGCGGCAAGTGGCCGGCGAGCTGGGCAAGGACGTGGAATTCGTGGTCGGCAATGCCGAGGGCGAGATGGACCGCAACGTGCTGGAACGCATGGCTGCGCCCCTGGAACATATGCTGCGCAACGCCGTCGACCATGGCCTGGAATCGCGGGATGCGCGGTTGTTGGCGGGCAAGCCGGAGAAGGGCCGGATCACCCTGGACCTGAGCCACGAAGGCGGCGACATCATCTTCGACATGCGTGACGACGGTGCGGGCGTGCCTCTGGATGCGGTGCGGCGCAAGGCGATCAAGCGCGGCCTGCTGGACCCGGAGATGGAGATCAGCGACCGCGACGTGTTGCAGTTCATCTTGCAGCCGGGCTTTTCCACCGCCGAAAAAATCACCCAGATTTCCGGGCGCGGCGTGGGCATGGACGTGGTGCATGAAGAAGTGCGCCAACTGGGCGGCAGTATGGTGATCGACTCCACGCCGGGGCAGGGCGTGCACTTTCGCATTCGCCTGCCGTTTACCGTGTCGGTCAACCGGGCATTGATGGTGCAGTGTTTTGAGGATCAGTACGCGATTCCGCTGAACACCATCCAGGGCCTGGTGCGCGTGCTGCCCAATGAGCTGGAAGGGCATTACCAACTGGACCCGCCGGTGTATGAATACGCCGGCCAGCACTACGAGTTGTATTACCTGGGCGAGTTGCTGCACACCGTGGCCCGGCCCAAGCTATTGGGGCAAAGCCAGCCGCTGCCGGTGCTGCTGATGCAGTGCAACGAGCGGTACATTGCGGTGCAGGTGGACGATATGGCCGGCACCCGGGAAATCGTGGTCAAGGGCCTCGGCCCGCAGTTTGCGGCGGTGCAGGGGCTGTCGGGGGCGACCATCCTCGGCGATGGCCGGGTGGTGTTGATCATCGACCTGCTGGCGCATATCCGCGCCCTGGCCCCGGCCTTGCCGGCCCAGGCGGCGGACACCGCATTGGCGGTCAACGAGCCGCAGAAAAAACAGCGGTTGCTGGTGCTGGTGGTGGACGATTCGGTGACCGTACGCAAAGTCACTAGCCGCCTGCTGGAACGCAACGGCATGAACGTACTGACCGCCAAGGACGGCATCGACGCCATCGCCTTGCTTGAAGAACACACCCCCGACCTGATGTTGCTGGACATCGAAATGCCGCGCATGGATGGTTTTGAAGTGGCGATCCAGGTGCGCAACGACCCGCGGCTCGCGCGCCTGCCGATCATCATGATCACCTCGCGCACCGGCCAGAAACATCGCGACCGGGCCATGGCGATTGGCGTCAACGACTACCTTGGCAAGCCCTATCAAGAGTCGGTGTTGCTCGAAAGCATCGCCTACTGGAGCCCGAAACATGCTTGACCACCGCACCAGTCAACTCACCGGCTTGCTGCTGCCCCTGGCCGACCGCCACCTGCTGCTGCCCAACGTGGCGGTGGCCGAGCTGATCGACTTCCAGCGCGGCGAACCGGCCAGCGACGCCCCGCCGTGGTACCTGCGGCCAGTGACCTGGCGCGACCAGCAACTGCCCCTGATCAGCTTTGAAGCGGCCTGCGGTGGCACCAGCGTCGTCAGCGAACGCGCACGAATCGTCGTGCTCAACGCCCTGGGCGGGCGCCCGACATTGAAGTTTATTGCGCTGGTGATCCAGGGCATTCCCCGCTCGTACAAGCTCGACAGCCAGTTGAGCTATGTGGACGTCCCCCTGTCGCCGCTGGAACTGGCGGCGGTACAGGTCGGCGAGCATGTGGCGAAAGTGCCGGACCTGATGGGGCTGGAAGCGCTGCTGGTCGAAGCTGGCCTGGCCTGAACCCCCGTTCTCAGCACCTCTGAAGACCCAATGTGTGGAGACCTCCCACAGCTAGCTGCGCACGAAAGCTTGAAGCAGGCCGTAATCGTTCAGATCGGCTGCGCGCAGTGCCTGGATGTAGCGCATACGGACTTCATTGGCGGCGATCAGGTTAGCGCTTCCCCAGGAGAAAAGTGCGAGCCCTTGTTGTCTGAGCAGGCAGTCAGCCATCAAGCGCGCGTGGCGACCGTTGCCATTGGGGAATGGGTGCAGTGAAACCAGTTGGTGATGGAAGCGGACAGCAACCTCTTCGCACGGGAATACATCGTGTTCCAGCCAATACGTTGTGTTGTCTAGAAGGTGACGTAGGTTGACTGAAATCTTCGTCCAGTCGCAGCCGATATTTTTGTCGGAGTGCCTGAATGTCCCAGCCCATTTCCATGTATCACTGAACATTCTGACTTGGAGTTGACGGCAGAAATATTCATTCAAGACATCAAGCTTGTTTTGTCGCCCCAGCCAGCGCATTGCCTTGAGGATGTTTGCAGCTTCCCATTCATCCAGCTCGCCTTGGGTGGTGATGTGCCTAGGCTTGAGCCCTGCTACTTCGTCGGGATCCAGGGGTGTTTGGCCGGGTTTCAGCTCAAGTACTATCGCCACAATCGAGCCCATGAGCCGCGGAGCAATTCCATACGGCGAGCGGCCACCTGACGCTCGACGAACGTATCTGACGGGCGCTGGTTTTCGAGGCCCATCGTATGAGCGACACCCATCACTTCTTGCCTGGCCAGTACCTCGGCGCGCGCCTGCACCATCTCGCGCAGCGGTTTTCTTGGCACCAGAGCGTAAACAAGCTCACAGTCCAGACCTGCCGCCAACTTACGCAACTGGGCGAGTGTGATGCGATCATCGGCTTCGGCCTGCTCCGACTGCTGCAACGTCGCAAAGGCAACGCCAAGCAGGGCTGCCTGGGACCTCAGCGATCGGCCCAATGATTCTCTGATCGAGCGCAGCCATCCTCCAGGCGGGGTGGATTTACCGCTTAGTGTTTCAAACGGCTCCAGGGCCTTTTCTACTTGGGCAAGGCGCAGTTCGTTGAGTGAGGAGGAGGTCATGGGGGCACCCGTATTTGCCTATCAGATGTTCACACCGCGAAATTGCGGATGTGTTTGCATCGTTGATCTTAATTTATCGAATGCCTATAGGCATACATTTTAAGGCTATATGTATGCCTATAGGCAGTCAATATTGAATGTTTTGTATGTCTATAGGCATTCATTTTTAGTGTGGGCAAGAGGGTTCGGATACAAAAGGCTAGTGAGGCGATGTCCGAGCAACAACCCCCAAAACCTGTAGGAATGATCGTGCGGCATGATGCCTTCAGATTTTTCCCGCACGTTTACGCGCCGCCCATGAACTTGTCGCTCGCTGCCTTCGCGCCTAGGCTTGGTCGGTCATCGCAAAAAACGGTGACACGGACGTGCAAGTCCGGTTACATATCGGCGCACTAACGCCCATAGCCCTTCAACGGGCGTTTTTTATGCCTGCTGTGCTTGTTATGGCGGCTGTGCGTGGGAGACCTTCGGGTCTGCCGGGGTCCGATATGCCCGGTCTTGCACACCTGCGCACAGCTGCCACCCGATTTGCGTGCAAGCAAGCGGTGTAAGTCTCCTTCACATATCGGAGATGTTCACCATGATCAAACCCACCCCCAACCCACCTACCTCATCCAGTATCTTCACCGTCAACCCACACCAGAACACCGAAACCCTGCTGGTCAACGCCAGCGAAACCCTCGCCTCCCTCAACGCCCTGGCCTTTGAGCTCAACGGCGCCCAGCGCGGCGTACTCCTGGCTATCCAACAAATGACCGAACTGGGCCAAATGCTGGTCGAGCGTGCGCTGGAGCAAATATCGCCTGCGGCCGCTGCGTAAAACTTGATCAGTCCCAGAAAGGGACCGTTCGTTCCCTTTTTGGGACTGATGCCTGCTCGGGTAAAGCCCCACGTAAACCCGCCGATAACCCGAGGAGTCTTTCGGTGGAAGCAACAACACAATGTGGCTATTTGACGTATTTGCCTGGCTGTACAACCTCACCCCGTTTACCGGTGCTTTGCTGTTGTGGTTCCTGGTGTTGGTGCTCACTGCCTGCGCGACGATGAAGTACCCGACACGGCGCGGCAAGCTCGTAGGCTTCGGGATTTCGGTGGTGGGCGCGGTGTTTATTCTGGGGTACCTGGAAACCCTCGTGCTTAGCGACACAGGCAAAGAAATCAAGGAGGTTGTGAAAAACCTGGTGGTCATGAGCCTGGGCGGTTTGGGTTCGGGCCTGCTTGCGGTGGCCATATCGGACGGACCGAGCAAGGCCGAAATTGAACAGACCCGCGCAAGCATCCGGAACTGGGGCCTGACGGTCTTTGAATACCTGTTCGTGTTTATCCTGGTGTGTTCACTGGTGTTGGCTGCTATCTGCCTGCTCTTGTGGCTCCTGGATTGGCCCGTGGTGTCGGGGCAGGAAGTCACTGGCCTGTTGCTGGCTTTCCTGGGCGCAGCGTCGGGCTGTGCGATCGTCTCCTATCTGCGTCGGTTGATGAAGTGGGAACAGTTGGGCGTGGCCGTGTTGTTTGGGCTGTTGCTGTTTCTGCTGCCCGTGTACGTGCAGGCGATTTGGGGGCTGGTGAGCTGGAGCCTGGCGGCGGTGCTGGGGTTCCATGGCGTAGCCGGCATTGCGATGGGCTGGACCGTGTGGCGCCAGCGCAGGGAATGGCGGCGCTCCTGACCGTTACTCCAACCGTAACAGTCCACCACCGAGCTTGATTGATACCCCCCCGATTCACTCCTATGGTGAGCTCCACGACAGCGAACCCGTGGAGCGATCATGACAACAACAATAACCCCCGACTCGCGCTGGACGCGGCGCCGCGACGAGAAGCGGCGGCGGCTCGGGCTGGTGCAGGCGTTTGCCGACGGGGCCGTGCTGCCCAGCGACCGGATCGTCGAGGCCCTGCAAGCCCTGATCCTGCCCGGCGACCGGGTGGTGCTGGAAGGCAATAACCAGAAGCAGGCTGACTTTCTCTCGCGCTCCCTGGCCAAGGCCGACCCGGCCGTGCTCCATGACTTGCACATGATCATGCCCAGCGTCGGGCGTTCCGAGCACCTGGACCTGTTTGAAAAGGGCATCGCACGCAAACTCGATTTCTCGTTTGCCGGCACCCAATCCCTGCGCATCAGCCAGCTCCTTGAAGACGGCCTGCTGGAAGTCGGCGCGATCCACACCTACATCGAACTCTATGCGCGACTGGTCGTAGACCTGATCCCCAACGTGGTGCTGTCCGCCGGCTTTATGGCCGACCGCGCCGGCAATATCTACACCGGCCCCAGTACCGAAGACACCCCGGCGCTGATTGAGCCGGCGGCCTTCAGCGATGGCATCGTCATCGTGCAGGTCAACCAATTGGTCGACGACGTCAGCGACTTGCCCCGTGTGGACATCCCGGCCAGTTGGGTGGATTTCGTGGTGGTGGCCGACAAACCCTTCTATATCGAACCGCTGTTCACCCGTGACCCCCGGCATATCAAGCCGGTGCATGTGTTGATGGCGATGATGGCGATCCGTGGCATCTACGAAAAACACAATGTGCAGTCGCTGAACCATGGCATTGGTTTCAACACTGCCGCGATTGAACTGATCCTGCCGACCTACGGCGAGTCCCTGGGCCTTAAAGGCAAGATCTGCCGCAACTGGACCCTCAACCCGCACCCGACGCTGATCCCCGCCATCGAAAGTGGCTGGGTCGAAAGCGTGCATTGCTTCGGCACCGAACTGGGCATGGAAAACTACATCGCCGCGCGCCCGGATGTGTTCTTCACCGGTCGCGACGGCTCGTTGCGCTCCAACCGGATGTTCTGCCAACTGGCGGGGCAATACGCGGTGGACCTGTTTATCGGCGCCACCTTGCAGGTGGATGGCGACGGTCATTCGTCCACGGTGACCCGTGGCCGGCTCGCCGGGTTTGGTGGCGCGCCGAATATGGGCCATGACCCGCGCGGGCGCCGCCACGGCACCCCGGCCTGGCTCGACATGCGCCACGACGATGCACCCGAAGCCTTGCTGGAACGCGGCAAAAAACTGGTGGTGCAAATGGTCGAGACCTTCCAGGAGGGCGGCAAACCGACCTTCGTCGACACCCTCGACGCGGTGGAAGTGGCGCGCAAAAGCGGCATGCCCCTGGCGCCGATCATGATTTACGGCGACGACGTGACCCACTTGCTCACCGAAGAAGGCATCGCCTACCTGTACAAGGCGCGCTCCCTGGAAGAGCGCCAGGCGATGATCGCGGCGGTCGCCGGGGTGACTGCCATCGGCTTGCGCCACAACCCCAAGGACACCGCGCGCATGCGCCGCGAAGGCCTGATCGCCTTGCCCGAAGACCTCGGCATCCGCCGCACCGATGCCACCCGCGAACTGCTGGCGGCCAAAAGCGTGGCCGACCTGGTGGACTGGTCCGGTGGCCTGTACAACCCGCCCGCCAAGTTCAGGAGCTGGTAAATGCACGCACTCAAACTGCACACACTGACCCTGGCCGAGCAACTGGCGGACCTGGCGGTCGAGGCGCTGATCGACGAAGCGGACCTGTCGCCCAAACCGGCGCTGGTGGATCGGCGCGGCAATGGCGCCCATCAGGATTTGCACCTGGGCTTGATGCACGCCTCGGCGCTGTCCTTGTGGCCGGCCTTCAAGGAAATGGCCGAAGCGGCGATTGCCTTGGGTGAGATTGGCCTGCCGCTGCGCGAAGCCCTCGGACGGATCGGCCGCGAAGGCGAGCAGGCGATGCTCGCCACCACTCAGGGCGTGAATACCCACCGTGGCGCGATCTGGGCCCTCGGTCTGCTGGTGGCTGGCGCCGCGCTGGACCCCACCTCCCGTCACGCCAGTGCCCTGAGCCTGCGGGCTGCGCGCCTGGCCCTGCTCAATGACCGTTTTGCACCGCAACCGCTCAGCCATGGCGCGCAAGTCGCGCAACGCTATGGCGTGCGTGGCGCCCGCGAAGAAGCGCAACTGGGCTTCCCCGCCGTGCTGCAACGCGGCCTGCCGCAACTGCATGCAAGCCGCCTGCAACACCACGGCGAGCAGAACGCGCGCCTCGACGCACTGTTGGCGATCATGACCCAACTGGCCGACACCTGCGTGCTCTACCGCGCCGGCACCGACGGCTTGCAGGCCATGCAACGGGGCGCCCAGGCCGTGCTGGATGCGGGCGGCAGCGCGAGCCTGGCGGGGCGGCGTCGCCTCAATGAATTGGACCAGCAACTGCTGGCGCTGAATGCCTCCCCAGGTGGCGCCGCCGACCTGTTGGCCGCGTGCCTGTTTATCGACCGCATCGAGTCTTGCGACGGAGCGTTTTGATGGAAACCCTATCTTTTGAATTCCCCGCCGGGCAGCCGCCCAAAGGCCGCGCGCTGGTGGGTTGCGTCGGCTCCGGCGACCTTGAGGTGCTGCTGGAACCGGGCACGGCGGGCACCTTGAGCATCCAGGTGCAAACCTCGGTCAACGGCGCCGAGCAACGCTGGCAGCACCTGTTCCAGCGGATCTTCCAGGAACAGACCCCACCGGCCTTGAACATTCAGATCCACGATTTTGGCGCCACCCCCGGCGTGGTGCGTTTGCGCCTGGAGCAAGGTTTCGAGGAGCTTGGCCATGACTGATTTACTCAATAGGCACAGCTTCGTCGAACTCGGTGCCCGCCAGCGGGCCAAGGCCTTGCTGGATGCCGGCAGCTACCGTGAACTGATCGACCCGTTCCAGCGCGTGATGTCGCCGTGGTTGAGTCGCCAGGGCGTGGTGCCGCAGGCCGACGATGGGGTGGTGATCGCCAAGGGCACGCTCGACGGCCTGCCGCTGGTGATTGCGGCCATCGAAGGCAACTTCCAGGGCGGCAGCCTGGGTGAAGTGGGCGGCGCGAAAATCGCCGGCGCCCTGGAACTGGCCGCCGAGGACAACCGCAACGGCATTCCCACGCGTGCGGTGCTGCTGCTGGAAACCGGCGGCGTGCGCTTGCAGGAAGCCAACCTCGGGCTGGCGGCGATTGCCGATATCCACGCCGCGATTGTCGACCTGCGCCAGTACCAGCCGGTGATCGGCGTGGTGGCCGGCAGCGTGGGCTGTTTTGGCGGCATGTCCATTGCCGCAGGCCTGTGCAGTTACTTGCTGGTGACCCGCGAAGCACGCCTGGGCTTGAACGGCCCACAAGTGATCGAACAGGAAGCCGGCCTTGAAGAATACGACTCCCGTGACCGGCCCTTTATCTGGAGCCTGACCGGCGGCGAGCAGCGCTTCAACAGCGGCTTGGCCGACCGTTATGTGGCGGACGATGTGGCGCAGATCCGCCAGCCGATCAGTGAACTGTTGCAGCAAGGTTTGCCGGCAGTGCAACGCAGCCGTCAGGCCGACTATTACCTGGCGCGCCTGGCTGAGCTGGACGCCGAACCGCAGATCGAGCCGGCGACGGTTCGCGACCTGTATCAGGGAGAACGCCCATGAAAGGCTTGCAGTGGTTCAACGCATTGAGCGCCGGCGCAGCGCCAGTGGCGGGTTTGCCGGCGTCGTTGAAAGTCGCCGATGGCGTGCTCGGCGAGCAGGCCGTGCGCTTTATCGCGGTAGTGCCGGATGCTGCCAACCGCTTCCCGCGGGCGCGCCAGGGGGAAGTCGGTTTGCTCGAAGGCTGGGGCCTGGCCAAGGCGGTGGATGAGGCCGTCGCCAGCGGCGATCAACGCCCGATTGTTGCCATCGTCGACGTGCCCAGCCAGGCCTATGGCCGTCGCGAAGAAGCCCTGGGCATCCATCAAGCCCTGGCGGCGGCGGCAGACAGTTATGCCCGCGCGCGCCTGGCCGGGCACCCGGTGATCGGGTTGCTGGTGGGCAAGGCCATGTCCGGGGCGTTTCTCGCCCATGGCTACCAGGCCAATCGCCTGATCGCCCTGCGGGACCCTGGGGTGATGGTGCACGCCATGGGCAAAGCCTCGGCGGCGCGGGTGACCCTGCGCAGCGTCGAAGAACTGGAAGCCCTGGCCGCCAGCGTGCCGCCCATGGCCTATGACATCGACAGCTATGCCAGCCTCGGCTTGCTCTGGGAAACCCTGACGGTCAGCCAGATCGAACAGCCGACCGTCGACGACCTGGCGCGGGTCAGGGATTGCCTGGTGCAGGCGATCAAGGATGTGCAGAGCAGCGGCGTGCGCGATTTGCGCGGGCGCCTGGGCGCCGCCAACCGTGCCGCGTCGAGCCATGTGCGCCAGCTGCTGCGGGAACAATGGTGAACGCCCACGACCTGCTCTGGGGCATGACCCCGGCGCACCTGCCTGCTGACGCACCGGCCTGGGTACTGGCGGTGATCGGGGCGGGGCAGCCGGTGGTGGTACGCCGGGCGCTGGCCGAACCGGGCTACGTGGCGGTGGGGGTGCGTGGGCGTTTGCGCGAGCAGCGTTTTGCGGCCGTGATGCCCCTGGCGGCTGTGCAACGGCGAGTGACACCCGAGGCCCTGCGCGGAGTGATTTCGCCCCGGGATCTACCGGCGTTGCGCGCCCTTGATCAACTGCGGCCGGTGCTGGCGCAAGAGGCTTGGGGCGTGACCGGCAGCGCGGGGTTCGAGTTGGCCACGGGCATTGAAGCGCTGCATGCCCAGAGCGATCTGGATCTGCTGCTGCGCACTCCCGAGCGTCTTGATCGTGGCGATGCCGAGGGTCTGCTGGCGATTCTGGACACCGCGCCGTGTGCCGTGGACCTGCAATTGCAAACCCCTTATGGCGCCGTCGCCTTGCGCGAATGGGCCGGCCCAGCGCAACGGGTGCTGCTGAAAAACGCCAGCGGTGCGCACTTGGTCAGCGACCCTTGGCAGGCGGTGGCATGAGCAGCCTCCTGGTGTTCCCGGGGCAGGGCGCCCAGCGTCCGGGCATGCTCCAGCAACTGCCCGCCAGCGTCCTTGATGAGGCCAGTGATGCGTTGGTCGAAGATGTGCGCCAGCTCGATTCGGCGCACGCCCTGGCCAGCACCCGCGCCGTGCAACTGTGCCTGCTGATCGCCGGCGTGGCCCATGCCCGGCAATTGCAACGCACCCCGGATTACGTGGCGGGTCTGTCCATCGGGGCCTATCCGGCGGCGGTGATCGCGGGCGCCGTGGAGTTTGCCGATGCGCTACGGCTGGTCAGCCTGCGCGGTGAACTGATGCAGCACGCTTATCCACAGGGCTATGGCATGACCGCACTGATCGGCCTGGAGTTATCCACCGTCGAAAGCGTGCTCGCCGAGGTCCACAGCACGCAAGCCCCGGTGTACCTGGCCAATATCAATGCCGACAACCAGTGCGTGATTGCCGGCAGCGATACCGGCATGCAGCGTGTCGCGGATCGTGTCAAAGGCCAGGCCGTGGCCAAGCGCCTGGCGGTCAGCGTGCCGTCCCACTGCGCACTGCTGGAGCAGCCGGCCGAGGCCCTCGCCGAGGCATTCGCCAAGGTTGCGCTCAAGGCGCCGGCCATCACTTACCTGAGCAGTACCCGGGCGCGGCCGATCCGTGATCCCGCGCAGTTGCGCGACGACCTGGCGTTCAACATGTGCCGCATCGTCGATTGGCGCGGCACCGTGCAAAGCGCCTATGAGCGTGGTGTACGCCTGCAGATCGAACTGCCACCGGGCGCAGTCCTCACTGGCCTGGCGCGGCGTGTGTTTGAGCAAGGCACCGTGATCGCCTTCGAAGGCGCGCGCCTGGACACCTTGCAGGCCCTGCTGGAACAGGAGGGCCGCCACCACCGATAAAACGTGAGCTTGGCTTTCGAAGCACAAAAACAACAATTTCGATCAAGCATCAAGAGGACTACCAGCATGATTATTTACGGTGTGGCGTTTCTGGCCTTGTGTACCCTTGCAGGCTTGTTTGTCGGCGAGCTGTTGGGCAAATGGATGGGCATTCCGGCCAACGTCGGCGGGGTGGGCATCGCGATGTTGCTGCTGATCGGCCTGGGCAGTTACCTCGGCAAGCGTGGCCTGTTTACCGGCAAATCCGAGCAGGGCGTGAGCTTCTGGGCGGCGGTGTACATTCCCATTGTGGTAGCCATGGCGGCCCAGCAAAACGTGTATGGCGCGATCAGTGGCGGCCCCATGGCGATTCTCGCCGGTACGAGCGCGGTGGTGGTGGCATTTGCCCTGGTGCCGGTGCTGGTACGCCTCGGCAACCGTGAGCCGGATGCGGTCGTTCCCACCAAGTCGGCAGGGTGAGCGCCATGTACGAATCCTTGATGAAAGTCATCACCGGCTACGGCCTGATCAGTGGTTTTGCGGTGATCGGCCTGACCATGTGGGTGTCCTACTGGATCAGCGACAACTTCACCAAAGGCCGCCTGCATGGCTCGGCCATCGCGATCCTGCTGGGGCTGGTGTTGTCCTATGTGGGCGGTGCGTTTACCGGTGGGGCCAAGGGCGTGGTGGATATCCCGCTGCTGTCGGGCATCGGCCTGCTGGGCGGGGCGATGCTGCGGGACTTTGCCATCGTCGCCACCGCGTTTGGCGTGAGCGTCGATGAACTCAAACGTGCCGGGTATGTGGGGGTGCTGGCGTTGTTTGTCGGCGTCGGTTCGTCATTTATCGCCGGCGTCGGGGTGGCCATGGCGTTTGGTTATACCGATGCGGTGAGCCTGACCACTATTGGCGCGGGTGCTGTGACCTATATCGTCGGGCCGGTGACCGGGGCGGCGATTGGCGCCAGTTCCGAGGTGATGGCACTGTCGATTGCGGCGGGGTTGATCAAGGCCATTTTGGTGATGGTAATGACCCCGTTCGTCGCGCCGCTGATCGGCCTGAACAGCCCGCGCAGTGCGGTGATCTTTGGCGGGTTGATGGGCACCTCCAGCGGTGTGGCTGGCGGGTTGGCGGCGACTGATCCGAAGCTGGTGCCTTATGGCTGCCTGACGGCGGCGTTTTATACGGCGCTGGGGTGTTTGTTGGGGCCTTCGTTGTTGTTTTTGATGATGCGGGGGTTGGTGGGGTAGGGCACAACATTTCGATTGAATGATGGGGCCTCATCGCGGGCAAGTCGCACCGCCGCCCCCGCATTTTGATGTGTGAATACATTCAAATGTGGGAGCTGCGGTGCGACGATTCGACTTGCCTGCGATGGCGGTTTCAAATTTGCCGATTGGCATACATCCGACACTCCGCCAACAACGCCAGCAAGTTCGGATCACGCTCCTTGGCCTTCAAGAACACCACGCCAATGTGCTGCTGCAACCGGTAGCGTGGCTGCAACGGGATCAGCTTGACCCGGTTCTCATACACCGCCGCAATCCTCCCCGGCAGCAGCGCATAGCCAACGCCCGAGCTGACCATGCTCAGCAGGGTGAAGATGTCGTTGACCTGCATCGCCACCTTCGGTTCGAAGCCCGCCTGCTTGAACACCCGCGCACCGTCCTGGTGGGTGGCGAAGCCTTGGGTCAGGGTGATGAAGGTGGCGTCGCGCACCTGGGCCAGGTCGATTTCCTGTTCGCGGTCCAGGGGCGAGTCGGCGGGGGTGGCGAGGAAGATGTCGTCGGAAAACAGCTGGATCTGCGCGCAGTCCGGCTCGACGGCCTGGTCGTCGAGGGAGATCAGGATCGCATCCACTTCCATGTTCTTGAGCTTGTACATCAGGTCGACGTTGGAGCCCAGGATCAGGTCGATATTCAGCTCGCTGCGCCTGATTTTCAGGCCCATGATCAGTTGCGGCACGGTCTTGACCGTCAGTGAATACAAGGCGCCGAGCTTGAAACGTTCGGCAGAGAAACCGGCGGCTTCGCGGGTCAGGCGCACGCTGTCGACCACCTCTTGCACCAGCTTCTGTGCGCGTTCTTCGAGGACGTAGGCGCTTTCCAGCGGGGTGAGGTTGCGCCCTTCGTGTTTGAACAGCGGGCAACGCAGGGCGTTTTCCAGGGAGTGGATGGCCCGGTGCACGCTGACATTGCTGGTCTGCAACTCGGCGGCGGCGCGGGCCAGGTTGCCGGTGCGCATGAAGGCCAGGAAGATTTCCAGTTTCTTGAGGGTGAACTCTTCGTCGATCAGCATGGCGATGACTCTTATTCGAATGCGTTCGATTGTGCCCGCAAAACCTCGCTGCTCCCAGCCATGTAGCGCCATCTGTACCGCAGTCGTCATAACGGTCTTGCACTCTCGTCTGGCAGGCCTGAGCCTTATGGGGTAGACGCAGCAGTTTTGGAGGTCGGCGACACATGTATCACGGAGAACGATTCAACGCCTGGAGCCATTTGCTCGGCGCCGTGGCAGCCTTTATCGGCGCGGTGTGGATGTTGGTGGTGGCGAGTATGGACGGCAGCCCGTGGAAGATCGTCAGCGTGGCGATCTACGGGTTTACGCTGCTGGTGCTGTACAGCGCCTCGACGGTGTATCACAGCGTGCGCGGGCGCAAAAAAGCGATCATGCAGAAGGTCGACCACTTTTCGATCTACCTGCTGATCGCCGGCAGTTACACGCCGTTTTGCCTGGTGACCCTGCACGGGCCGTGGGGCTGGACGCTGTTCGGGATTGTCTGGGGGCTGGCGGTGATCGGGATCCTGCAGGAGATCAAGCCGCGTTCCGAGGCGCGCATATTGTCGATTGTGATTTATGCGGTGATGGGCTGGATTGTGTTGGTGGCGGTCAAGCCGTTGATTGCCGCGCTGGGCATGGACGGGTTTATCTGGCTGGCGTCGGGTGGGGTGTTGTACACGGTGGGGATTATCTTTTTTGCCCTGGAACACCGGTTAAGGCATTCCCATGGGATCTGGCACTTGTTTGTGATTGGCGGCAGCCTGCTGCATTTTGTGGCGATCATGCGCTACGTGCTCTGAAACTGTAGCCGCTAGCTTGTGTGGGAGCTGGCTTGCCTGCGATAGCATCACTGCGGTTTAACTGATGAACCGAGGCGCCTGCATCGCAGGCAAGCCAGCTCTCACAAAAGCCCAGTCCCACATGGGTTTTGTGGTGTTTTAGAGACGGTCTAACTGCTCCTGTGCACGGCTGCCAAAGATCTCCAACAGGCTCGCCAACATATGCGGCGGCGGTTCGTCGGCGCGGGTCAGGGCATACAGGGTGATGGGCAGCGGCGGGGCCAGGGGGCGGATGCAGGTGCTGTCGGTGGATGCACCCAGCGCGGTGAAAGGGTCGATCACCGCCAGGCCGGCGCCGGATTCGACCATGGCGCGGGCCAGGGAATAGGTCTGCACCGAGATCCGCACGCGCGGCGGCGGCTCGACCGCTTCCAGGTAGCTATCGAGCCGCGCCGACAGTGGGTCGGCACTCGACAGGCCAATCAACGGCGCGCCCGCCAGGGCCATCAAGGGCAAGGGTTTGCCCAGTTCCGCCGCCGGCCAGAAGCCCCGTGGCGCCAGGGCCACCAACACGCCGTGGGCCAATGCTTGGGCCTTGAGCCCCGGATGGTCCGGGGACTTGAGGGTCAGCGCCACATCCATCTCGCGCATCAACAGGTTTTGCACCAGCTCACGGCTGTGGGCGCTGGACAGTTCGCAGGCGATGTCCGGGTAGCGCTGGGTCCATTCGCCAATCGCTGGCGGCAGCAGCGACAAGGCCAGGGCCGGCGTAGCGCCGATGCGCAGGCTTTGGCCGGGTGCGCGCCGCAGGTTCTGCGCCAGGCGCCGCACGCCTTGCAGGCTTTCGCTGACCTTATCGACTTCGCGCTCCAGGGCCAGGGCTTCCGGGGTGGGCTGCAGCTTGCCGCGGATGCGCAGGAACAGCGGGAAGCCCAGTTGCAGCTCGGCATGTTGCAGCACCTTGGTCACCGCCGGTTGCGAGACATGCAGCAACTGCGCGGCGGCGCTGACCGAGCCGGTCTGGCGGATGGCCTGGAAGATTTCGATATGACGCAAGCGCATGACGAGTCCATAACCTTTGTTTATAGGTGGCCCATCTTTATTCATTGTCCGGCGCCTGTCACCTGCCCCTACCCTTGGACGCTCATTACAACGCTTGGGAATCGACATGGCTCAGCAGGTTTGCATCATTGGCGGTGGGGTCATCGGTCTGGCGAGTGCCTATGCCCTGGTGCGCGCCGGCATGGACGTGACGGTGGTCGAGGCCCGCGACAGCCTGGGCAGCGAGACCAGCTTTGCCAATGGCGGCCAGTTGTCCTATCGCTACGTTGCGCCGCTGGCGGACAAAGGTGTGCCGCTGCAAGCCATTGGCTGGCTGCTGCGCGGTGATTCACCCTTGAAGCTGCGCCCGCGCCTGGACCCGGCGCAATGGCGTTGGATGGCCTCGTTCCTTGGCGCCTGCCGGGCTTCGGTAAACAAGCGTAATGCCGGCCACTTGTTGCGCCTGGCCAGCCTGAGCCAGGGCATCTTGCAGCAGTGGCGCGAAGAAGATGGGCTGGATGGTTTCGACTGGAAACGCAACGGCAAGCTGGTGACGTTTCGCAGCCACCACACGTTTGAACACGCTCGCAATAAGGTGCTCGATCGCCTGCAACAGCAAGTGCTGTCGGCGGCCGATTGCACGCGCCTGGAACCGACCCTGGGGGCCACGCATTTTGTCGGGGGCATCTACACACCCAATGAAGAAGTGGCGGATTGTCATAGCTTCTGCCAGCAATTGGCGGCACGCCTGGAAGCGTCGGGTCGTTGCCGGTTTGTGCTGGGGCGCAAAGTCACGGGCATCCGCCATGCCAACGGCACGGTGCAGGCGATTGAGTTGGGTGGCGAGGTGATGCCGGTGCAGCACCTGGTGCTGGCGGCGGGGGTGCGCAGCCCCGAGTTGGCCTTGCCGGGCATTGCGTTGCCGCTGTATCCGCTCAAGGGCTACAGCCTGAGCGTGCCGATTGGCGAGCAGCACGCCGCGCCGAAAATCAGCATCACCGACTATGACCGCAAGATCGTCTACGCGCGGATCGGTGAGCAACTGCGGGTGGCGGCGATGGTCGACATCGTCGGCTTTGATACGGGCCTTGAGCCCAAGCGCCTGGCCCTGATCAAGCGCCAGGCCAGTGAGACGTTCCCCTTGGCCGGCGATTACAGCCAGGCCATCGAATGGGCCGGCATGCGCCCGGCCACCCCCAGCGGCGTGCCGCTGATTGGCGCCAGTGTGTACCGCAACCTGTGGCTCAACCTTGGCCATGGCGCCCTGGGTTTCACCCTGGCCTGTGGCAGCGGCCAGCTGTTGGCCGAACTGATCGGCCGGCATACCCCTTCCATTGATATGCAGGGCCTCGCGCCCCGCGCCGCATAGGACACTGCAATGACTATCACCCGGATCAACAGCAACAGTCGCCTGTCGGGCGCCGTGACCTACCAGGACCTGGTATTCCTCTCCGGCCAGGTGCCGGGCGAGGGCCAGGACGTCGCCACCCAGACCCAAGAGGTGCTGGCCAAAATTGATGCGCTGCTGGCCGAAGCCGGCAGCGACAAGGATCATCTGCTCAACGCGACGATCTACCTGAAAAACATTCAGGAGGGCTTTGCGCCGATGAATGATGCCTGGTCCGCCTGGCTCACGCCCGGCCAGGCACCGACCCGCACCACCCTGCAGGCGGAGCTGGCACGCCCGAGTGTGCTGGTGGAAATCAGCGTCATCGCTGTGCGCCGCCCATAACAAGAAAACCAACGGAGAATAACAATGCAAAAAATCACGTTGATCGGCACTGCGCTGGGGCTGTTGTTGACTGCCCAGGCCCAGGCCAATAAAGCGCCGCTGACGGGCACCCTGGCCAAGGTCGCGAACGCCAAGAGCATCACCCTGGGCTATCGCGATGCGTCGGTGCCGTTTTCCTATGTCGGCGACCATACCGGCAAGCCCATGGGCTATTCGGTGGACCTGGCGAGCAAGATTGTCGAGCGTATCCAACAGAAGACCGGCGTGCCCCAGCTCAACGTGAAGTACAACCTGGTTACCTCCCAGACCCGTATTCCGTTGGTGATCAACGGTACCGTTGACCTGGAGTGCGGCTCCACCGGGGTGACGGCCGAGCGGCAGAAGCAGGTGGCGTTTTCCTATGGCTTTATCTATGTGAAGGGCCAGTTGCTCACTGCCAAGGACAGCGGTATCCAGCGCTTCGCCGACCTGCGCGGCAAGAACGTGGTGACCACTGCAGGCACCACCAACGAGCGCTTCCTCAAGAGCTACAACCACGAGCACAAGCTGGATATGTCGGTGATCAGCGCCAAGGATCACGGCGAAGCGTTCCAGATGCTGCAATCGGGCCGGGCCGTGGCGTTCTATATGGACGATGCGTTGCTCTACGGCGAGCGCGCCAAGGCCAAGGACCCGCACAAGTGGGTGGTGGTGGGCGAGGAGCAATCGCGGGAAATCTACAGCTGCATGGTGCGCAAGGACGACCCGCAGTTTCTGGCGGTGGTCAACGAGACCCTGGGCGAGCTGTACAGCTCGGGGGAAATCAATGGGATCTACCAGCGCTGGTTTGAACAGCCGATCCCGCCGAAGGGCTTGAACCTGGAATTCCCCATGACCAGCGAGCTGAAGGCGATTATTGCCAAGCCGGTCAGCGATCCGGTGGAGTAACCCACCCATCCCGATGTGGGAGCTGGCAAGCCAGCTCCCACAGTTTTGATTGGGTTTGCACAGTGGGGTTAGAAGTCGCCCCACAGTTGTTGCGCAACGGATAGCGCAGCTACGGGCGCGGTCTCGGTGCGTAATACTCGCGGGCCCAGGCGTGCGGCGTGGAAGCCAGCATTTTGCGCGCTCTGGACTTCGCCATCGGTCAAGCCTCCCTCCGGGCCGATCAAAAACGCCAGGCTCGACGGTTTGGCATGACTCACCAGTGGCTCGGCCACCGGGTGCAGCACCAACTTCAAATCCGCCTCAGCCTGTTTCAACCAATCGGCCAGCAACAACGGTGGGTGAATCACCGGCACCGTGGAGCGCCCGCATTGCTCACAGGCGCTGATTGCGACCTGGCGCCAGTGCAGCAGGCGCTTGTCGGCGCGTTCGTCCTTGAGGCGCACTTCGCAGCGCTCGCTGAAAATCGGTGTGATGGCGTTGACCCCAAGCTCGGTGGCTTTCTGGATGGCCCAGTCCATGCGCTCGCCACGGGACAAACCCTGACCCAGATGAATGTGCAAAGGCGACTCCACCTGGCCGGCGAAGGCTTCGGTCAGTTGCACCGTCACGCGTTTTTTCCCGACTTCCAGCAGGCTGCCGCGAAATTCCTGGCCAGAACCGTCGAACAGTTGCACGGCATCGCCTTCGTTCATGCGCAGCACGCGGCTGATGTAGTGCGCCTGGGCCTCGGGCAACTCGTGGTCGCCAAGGCTCAACGGGGTATCGGTGAAAAAGCGGGACAGTCTCATTTCTGTTCTCGGGAAAATGCAAAACCTGTGGGAGCCGGGCTTGCCCGCGATGCGGCAGGCCAGGCGCCAGATTAATGGGGTGGGTTCAATCAGCCGGGGTCGCGAAAGCCTGGGTGGAAGTCCTTGGGTACGGCCACGCTGACTGTGCTGTTGGTGGCGATATCAATGCCTTCAGTGGCCACTTCAGCGAGGAAGTCGATCTGCTCCGGGGTAATCACGTACGGCGGCAGGAAGTACACCACACTGCCCAGCGGGCGCAGCAATGCGCCGCGTTCCAGTGCGTGCTCGAACACCTTCAGGCCGCGCCGTTCCTGCCAGGGGTAGGCGGTCTTGGTGGCCTTGTCCTGGACCATCTCGATGGCCAGCACCATGCCGGTCTGGCGCACTTCCGACACATGGGGGTGGTCCACCAGGTGCGCGGTGGCCGTGGCCATGCGCTGGGCCAGGGCCTTGTTGTTCTCGATGACGTTGTCTTCTTCGAAGATATCCAGGGTCGCCAGGGCCGCCGCACACGCCAGCGGGTTGCCGGTGTAGCTGTGGGAGTGCAGGAAGGCGCGCAGGGTCGGGTAGTCGTCGTAGAAGGCGCTGTACACATCTTCGGTGGTGACCACGGCGGCCAGCGGCAGGTAGCCACCGGTGAGGGCCTTGGACAGGCACAGGAAGTCCGGGCGGATGCCCGCCTGCTCACAGGCGAACATGCTGCCGGTGCGACCGAAACCCACGGCGATTTCGTCGTGGATCAGGTGCACGCCATACCGGTCGCAGGCTTCGCGCAGCAGCTTGAGGTACACCGGGTGGTACATGCGCATGCCACCGGCGCCCTGGATCAGCGGCTCGACGATCACCGCGGCGACGCTGTCGTGGTGGTCCGCCAGGGTCTGTTCCATGGCCTGGAACATGTTGCGCGAGTGTTCTTCCCAGCTCATGCCGGCGGGGCGCAGGTAGCAGTCCGGGCTGGGCACCTTGATGGTGTCCAGCAGCAGGGCCTTGTAGGTCTCGGTGAACAGCGGCACATCGCCGACCGACATCGCGGCGATGGTTTCGCCGTGGTAGCTGTTGGTCAGGGTGACAAAGCGCTTTTTATTCGGCTGGCCGCGGTTGAGCCAATAGTGAAAGCTCATCTTCAACGCGACTTCGATGCACGACGAGCCATTGTCGGCGTAGAAGCAGCGAGTCAGGCCTTCGGGGGTGAGCTTGACTAGGCGCTCGGACAGCTCGATCACCGGCTGGTGGCTGAAGCCGGCGAGGATCACGTGCTCCAGTTGGTCCACTTGGTCCTTGATGCGCTGATTGATACGCGGGTTGGCGTGGCCGAACACATTGACCCACCACGAGCTGACCGCATCGAGATAGCGCTTGCCTTCGAAGTCTTCCAGCCATACGCCTTCACCGCGCTTGATCGGCACCAGCGGCAGTTGCTGGTGGTCTTTCATCTGGGTGCAGGGATGCCACAGCACGGCGAGGTCGCGTTGCATCCACTGGTTATTCAAGCCCATCTTTTAGTCTCCTCGAAGCGCTGCCACTTCCTGCGCAGGCAAAACAATCGCGCAAGCCTATGCAATGGTGGGCTGTGTCACAACCCATGGGCGGTGAATTGGCAGTAAATGTAGGACGGTCTGTCACGTTTGTGCTGAATAGTCCTTAATCCCTAGTTAATTTACTGTTCATAGGCTCAATATCGGATAAGTCGATCTTTTGAAGCGAAATTTTCCGCTTTATGTCGATAAGTAAAACGCTAGTCTTGGGCACGGCTCTTACGGGATTTGGGGAATGCAACTACGAAACACATCGACCCGCTACGGCTGGGTCAGCATCGTTATCCACTGGAGTGTGGCGCTGGTGGTGTTTGGTTTGTTCGCGCTGGGCCTGTGGATGGTCGGCCTCGACTACTACAGCCTGTGGCGTAAAGACGCCCCGGACTTGCACAAAAGCATCGGTATTACGCTATTCGCCGTGATGCTGGTGCGGATTGTCTGGCGCCTGCTCAGCCCGCCGCCGCCCGCACTGGCCAGCTATAGCCGCATGACACGTATAGGCGCGGCGTTTGGCCATGCGTTCCTGTACGTCGGCTTGTTTGCCGTGATGATTGCCGGTTACCTGATTTCCACCGCAGACGGTGTCGGGATTCCGGTGTTTGGCCTGTTTGAAATTCCTGCCGTGGTTTCCGGTCTACCGGACCAGGCAGACGTAGCCGGCCTGGTGCATTTTTACCTGGCCTGGGTGCTGGTGGTGTTTGCCGGCCTGCATGGCGTGGCCGCGTTGAAACACCACTTCATTGATCGTGACGCGACCCTGGTTCGTATGCTGGGGCGCAAAGCCTGATGTTCAACCTCGACTCACAAGGAATAGAAAGCATGTTGAAAAAGACTCTCGCCGCTCTGGCAATCGGTACTGCTCTGCTGTCTGCCGGTCAGGTGATGGCTGCTGATTACAAGATCGACAAGGAAGGCCAGCACGCCTTCATCGACTGGAAAATCAGCCACCTGGGCTACAGCTACATCCACGGTACCTTCAAGGACTGGGATGGTACGTTCAGTTGGGATGCCGCCAAGCCTGAAGCCAGCAAAATCGCCGTCGACGTGAAAACCGCCAGCCTTTGGTCCAACCACGCTGAACGTGACAAGCACATCGCCAGCAAGGACTTCCTGGACGTTGGCAAGTTCGCCGATGCCAAGTTCGTTTCGACCGCAGTTAAACCAACCGGCGAAAAAACGGCTGACGTGACCGGCGACCTGACCTTCCACGGTGTGACCAAGCCTGTGACCTTCAAGGCCACGTTCAACGGTGAAGGCAAGGATCCGTGGGGCGGCGAACGTGCTGGCTTCAACGCCAAGACTACGCTGAACCTGAATGACTTCGGCGTCAAAGGCCCTGGCCCGACTTCCCAGACTGTAGACCTGGACATCACGCTGGAAGGTGTCAAAACGAAGTAAATTCGCAGGCTGCATAAAAAACCGGATTGTGAGATCCGGTTTTTTTTAGCCTGGAATACGCTCAATGTAGGAGCTGGCTTGCCTGCGATAGCGGCAGGTCAGCCACCTGCGATGCAGGCTGAAGTACCGTCATCGCAGGCAAGCCAGCTTCTGCAGTTGATCGTTGTCGAGCCCATAAAAATGCCCCGGATCTTTCGATGCGGGGCATTTTTCATGGTGCTTTGAAAATCAGCGGTTGCGGGTCAGCAACGCTGGTTTTTCACCACGAGGGCGGCCTGGCAGTTGATCCAACTGCTCAGGTGTCGGGAAGCGATCGCTTTTCGACTCCTTGTGGATGATCTTCGGCGTCGTGCCGCTGCGCGGGTTTTGCACGGCAGGTTCCGAGGCGCGTGGCTGCTCATCACGTGCAGGGCGGCGGTTGCGCGACTCTTCGCGACGGGCCTGGCCATCACGCGGTGCGCCGTTACGCGGACCATTGCGCTTGGCCGGTGGGGTGCCGGTGGTAGCGCCGTTGCTGCTGCGCGGACCGTTCTGGCGACCCTGTGGCTGGCCGCCGGTGCGCGGAGCGCCTGCACCAGCGCCCGGTGCCGGGGCACCTGGACGACGACCACGGCCCTGGGCCGGTTTGGCCTGTGGCACGTAGTCCACGCGGTTACCGAAGTTATCCACGTCATCGTCGAGGAACTCGTCCGGTGCGCGGTCGGCTGCGGCGCGTGGCGGCTGGCTCGGCTGGCGCTGTTCGCGGGCCGGGGTGCCTTCGCGGGGCTTTTGCTCGCGGGCTGGGCGTTCGCCACGGCCGTTGGTAGGTGCCTTGTCTTTGCCACCTTTGTCCTTGCCTTTGTCGCGACGACCACCGCCACCACCGCCGCCGTTCGGGCCATCGCCCTTAGGACCACGTGGGTTGCGCGGGTTACGCACGTCCGGACGCTCGCGCACTTCCGGTTTTTCGGCTTCTACAGTACTGGCATCGAAGCCCATCAGGTCGCCGTCGGCGATTTTCTGCTTGGTCATGCGCTCGATGCTTTTCAGCAGTTTTTCTTCATCCGGGGCGACCAGGGAAATGGCCTCGCCCGAACGACCGGCACGGCCAGTACGGCCGATACGGTGCACATAGTCTTCATCGACGTTTGGCAGCTCGAAGTTGACCACATGCGGCAGTTGGTCGATATCCAGGCCGCGGGCGGCGATATCGGTGGCGACCAAGATCCGTACGGAGCCGGCCTTGAAGTCGGCCAGGGCCTTGGTCCGCGCGTTCTGGCTCTTGTTGCCGTGGATGGCGACGGCGGTCAGGCCGTGCTTGTCCAGGTACTCGGCCAGGCGGTTGGCGCCATGCTTGGTGCGGGTGAACACCAGCACTTGTTCCCAGGCACCGGCGGTAATCAGGTGGGCCAACAGCGAGCGCTTGTGGCTGGCTGGCAGGCGGAACACCCGCTGCTCGATACGCTCGACCGTGGTGTTGGGCGGCGTGACTTCGATGCGCTCGGGGTTGTGCAGCAGCTTGCCGGCCAGGGCGGTGATGTCGTTGGAGAACGTTGCCGAGAACAGCAGGTTCTGACGCTTGGCCGGCAGGCGCGCGAGGACTTTCTTCACGTCATGGACAAAGCCCATGTCGAGCATGCGGTCGGCTTCGTCCAGCACGAGGATTTCCACGTGGGACAGATCGACGCTGCCTTGGCCACACAGGTCGAGCAAACGACCAGGGCAGGCGACCAGCACGTCAACCCCACGGGACATGGCCTGAACCTGTGGGTTCATGCCAACGCCGCCGAAGATGCAGGCACTGACGAACTTCAGGTCGCGGGCGTACAGCTTGAAGCTGTCATGCACTTGTGCGGCGAGTTCGCGGGTAGGGGTCAGGACCAGTACGCGGGGTTGGCGCGGGCCGTGACGCTGGGATTTGTCCGGGTGACCATTGGGGAACAACCGCTCCAGAATCGGGAGGGCGAAGCCGCCGGTTTTACCAGTACCTGTCTGAGCCGCGACCATCAGGTCGCGACCTTGCAACACGGCGGGAATAGCCCGCTGTTGCACCGGAGTAGGCTCGGTATAGCCCGCTGCCTCGATGGCGCGGACTAAAGCCTCGGAGAGACCGAGGGAAGCAAAGGACATGAGTAATCCTGTTTGTAGTTAGGGCTTGGCCCAAAGGGATAATCTTGCCGGGCGCGAATCGCGTTTAGAGGAACGCAACCCCGTCCGGTCCTGCTGGGGCTGGCAGGCACTCCAACGGCTCGCGCGGGCTGCAAAGCTGCGCAGTAGCGGGGTTGGATGCCTGTTATACGACCACAACGGCCGGGCGTAAGCCTGGCGGAAAGGCCGGAGTATAACAGAGCAATCACCGCGCGCCGCTTTCCTGCTGCTCAACGGTTTGCTCCAGCGGCGGCGAGGGGGCAGCTTTGGCACTGTTGCCGGCATATTTTGCACTCAGGGCGGCATAGGCGGGCTCTTGCTTGAAGCGCTTGAGCTCGGCACCAAAGCGCTGCACCAGCAAGTCCATGCCCGCGCCACGGCGTACGGCGAGGAATTGTTTCTGGCTGCTGATCACCGGCGACGCCTGGGTAACGTGGTGTTCCAGGCCCAACTCCTTGAGCACATGCTGGCCAACCCGGCGGTCGGTGATCACCAGATCAATCCGGCCACGGGCCAGTTTGCCGAAGTTGGCCTCATGGCTGGGGGCCGGCTCGCGGGTAAACAGGGTGGATTCGCTGAACGCGGCGCTATACAGGTAGCCGGGGGAGGTGCCGATGGTCAGCCCTTTGAGGTCATCCAGGGTCTGGAACGGATGTGGGCGCTCGTTGGCGTAGAACATCACAAACTCAACCTGGGACAGCGGTTCGCTGGGGTAAAGCAGCGCCGCGTCGCGTTCGTGGCTGTGGAAAATATCCAGCGCGCCATCGGCCAGGCCCTGGTCGAGCATGGCCAGGCAACGTTTCCAGGGCAGGAACTGCCATTGCACCTCGATCCCCAGGCGCTCGAACACGATGACGGTGGCCTCGTAGTCGAGCCCGCGCATCTGGCCGTTTTCTTCGTAGACGTAAGGGGCCCAGGGTTCGGTGACAATGCGCAATTTCTCGCCGTGGGCGGTCAGGCTCAGGCAAGTGAAAAGGACAGCGGTCAACAGCTGGAAAATGACGGGCATACCCTGAGGTTACGACTGTCGCAGGTTAAAGAGAAGCTCTGGATCGGGGATCTTCAGGCCGCAAACCTGAACTTTTATTGTGCCGCCGGGCCGGGAAGGAATCCCGGCTGGCGGTACAAAGGGGCAGCCTCAGCGTGGCAGCTTGAGGTTGTTCCAGATCGCCAGGCTCGGGTCAGCCTGGTTCAGGGTGTAGAAGTGCAGGCCCGGCGCGCCACCTTGCAGCAAGGTTTCGCACATTTCACTGATGACCTGCTCGCCAAAGGCCTGGATGCTTTTGACGTCATCGCCATAGGCTTCCAGCTGCTTGCGTACCCAGCGTGGGATTTCTGCACCGCAGGCGTCAGAGAAGCGCGCCAGCTTGCTGTAGTTGGTGATCGGCATGATGCCCGGCACGATTGGGATATTCACACCCAGGGCCTGCACGCGCTCGACGAAGTAGAAGTAGCTGTCGGCGTTGAAAAAGTACTGGGTGATCGCACTGTTGGCGCCGGCTTCGGCCTTGCGCACGAAGTTGCGCAGATCGTCTTCGAAATTGCGCGCCTGAGGGTGCATTTCCGGGTAGGCGGCCACTTCGATATGGAAGTGATCGCCAGTCTCTTCACGAATGAAGCTCACCAGGTCATTGGCGTAGCGCAACTCGCCGCTGGCCATGCCCATGCCGGATGGCAGGTCACCGCGCAGGGCGACGATACGCTTGATGCCGGCGGCCTTGTATTGGGTCAGCAGGCTGCGCAGGTCGGCCTTGCTGTCGCCTACGCACGACAGGTGCGGTGCGGCGGGCACTTTGGCTTCGCTTTCCAGTTGCAGCACGGTGTTGATCGTGCGATCACGGGTCGAGCCGCCTGCGCCGTAGGTGCAGGAGAAGAAGTCGGGGTTGTAGCTGGCCAACTGCTTGGCAGTCGCCATCAATTTTTCATGCCCAGCATCGGTCTTGGTCGGGAAGAACTCGAAGCTGTAGCGACGGTCTTGGGACATGGTCATACCCTTGGAAACTCAAAAAACCGGAAGACATACACCGTCAATGTGGGAGCGGGCTTGCTCGCGAAAGCGGAGTTTCAGTCAACATACCTGATACTGAAACATCGCTTTCGCGAGCAAGCCCGCTCCCACAGAAGCCTGCCCTCCACATGGAGAGCAGGCAACAGGCCGATCAGTAGCGGTAGGCGTGCGGCTTGAACGGACCTTCAACCGTCACGCCGATGTAGTCGGCCTGGGTCTTGGTCAGTTGCGTCACGACGCCGCCGAAGCCGCGGACCATTTCCAGGGCCACTTCTTCGTCGAGTTTCTTCGGCAGTACTTCCACGGTCAGGCGCTCGGCTTTCTGGGCGGGCGACAGGTCGGCGTATTTCTGGCCGAACAGGAAGATCTGCGCCAGTACCTGGTTGGCGAACGAGCCATCCATGATGCGGCTTGGGTGGCCAGTGGCGTTACCCAGGTTTACCAGGCGGCCTTCGGCCAGCAGGATCAGGTAGTCATCGTTCTGTGGGTCGAAATCGCCAGCGCCGGTACGGTGAACCTTGTGCACCTGAGGTTTGACTTCTTCCCATGCCCAGTTCTTGCGCATGAAAGCGGTGTCGATCTCGTTGTCGAAGTGACCGATGTTGCACACCACGGCGCGCTTTTTCAGGGCCTTGAGCATGTTGGCATCGCACACATTGACGTTACCGGTGGTGGTCACGATCAGGTCGATCTTGCCCAGCAGGGCTTTGTCGATGCTCGCTTCGGTGCCGTCGTTCTGGCCGTCGATGAACGGCGAGACCACTTCGAAACCGTCCATGCAGGCTTGCATGGCGCAGATCGGGTCAACTTCGGAGACCTTGACGATCATGCCTTCCTGACGCAGGGACTGGGACGAACCCTTGCCCACGTCGCCGTAGCCGATCACCAGGGCTTGCTTGCCCGACAGCAGGTGGTCGGTGCCGCGCTTGATCGCATCGTTGAGGCTGTGACGGCAGCCGTACTTGTTGTCGTTCTTGCTCTTGGTCACCGAGTCGTTGACGTTGATGGCCGGGATTTTCAGCTCGCCCTTGGCCAGCATGTCCAGCAGGCGGTGTACGCCGGTGGTGGTTTCTTCGGTCACGCCATGGACGCGGTCCAGGATGGCCGGGTACTTCTTGTGCAGCAGCTCGGTCAGGTCGCCGCCGTCGTCGAGGATCATGTTGGCATCCCAAGGCGCGCCATCTTTCAGGATGGTTTGCTCCAGGCACCACTCGTACTCTTCTTCGGTCTCGCCTTTCCAGGCGAAGACAGGGATGCCAGCGGCTGCGATGGCGGCAGCGGCCTGGTCCTGAGTCGAGAAGATGTTGCAGGACGACCAGCGCACTTCGGCACCCAGGGCAACCAGGGTTTCGATCAGCACGGCAGTCTGGATGGTCATGTGGATGCAGCCGAGAATCTTCGCGCCCTTGAGCGGCTGTTCAGCGGCGTACTTGCGGCGCAGACCCATCAGGGCTGGCATTTCGGATTCGGCGATAAAGGTTTCGCGACGGCCCCAGGCAGCGAGGGACATGTCGGCGACTTTGTAGTCGGTAAAACCTGCAGGCGTGATTACAGCGCTCATGAAGAGCCTCCATTCGTAGTGTGCGAATGGGCGCCGTTGTGCGTTTAGTATCCAGCCAGGACAACCCAGCCGGGCAACGCCCCATCCGAGCCTGACAGGCCAGGGCCTGCTGCAGCGCCCCTCGGACAGGTGGCGGGAGAACGGTATCAATCACAGATGACCGTTTTGAAGCGGTGGCGATTATAGCTGCCTGCGCCTGACTTCCCAAGCCTTTCTGTCGGGGGCATGAAGATCGTTCATGGTGCTGATAGGCAATGGCTCATAGAGCTTGGGCCGGCGCTCTGCCATGATGTTGCCCATCATTCGGCAAGACGCTTTGGAGTGAACATGAACTTCCACACCCGCAAATGGGTAAAACCCGAAGACCTCAACCCCAACGGCACCCTGTTCGGTGGCAGCCTGTTGCGCTGGATCGACGAAGAAGCGGCGATCTACGCCATCGTTCAACTGGGCAACCAGCGTGTGGTGACCAAGTACATCTCCGAGATCAATTTTGTCAGCGCCTCGCGCCAGGGCGACATCATCGAGCTGGGCATCACCGCCACCGAGTTTGGCCGCACCTCCATCACCCTGACCTGTGAAGTGCGCAACAAGATCACGCGCAAAAGCATCCTCACCGTGGAAAAAATGGTCTTCGTCAACCTCGGCGAAGACGGTCTGCCGGCACCCCACGGGCGTACCGAGATCAAGTACGTGAAAGACCAGTTCCAGGATGACAACCTCACTGAGTAACCCCGGCCCGGCCTGATTTGATTTACCAAATCTGTCCGGGTGGATCGCTTCCAGGCTTTCTCTGCACTCAGGACCACATCCTGTAGAGAGAGCCCGCAATGAAAGTGACCGCCAACCCGGCTGCCAAGACTCAGCCGTCATCGCGGCAACCCCCGCCACCCCCCGCCCAAGGCACCAAGACACCCTTGGTCGAGGGCGTCGGCCCGCGAAAGCTGAGCCTGTTTCGAGACAGTAAGGGGCAGGTGGAGGTGGTGCTGTCACCCCCTGCGGTCAGCCATCTGGTACTCAGCGGCGGTGGCGCCAAGGGCATCGCCTTCCCCGGGATGGTCCAGGCCCTTGAAGAAACCGGAACACTGCCAGGCATCTCTGCCATTTCTGGTTCATCTGCCGGTGCGATTTCTGCAGCGCTGCTGGCCAGTGGCATGGGAGCCAAGGCCTTCGGCACGCTCTCAAACAGCATTGATCTGCCCAGCCTGCTCAACAGCCCCAACCCTGTGACGGCCTGGCTGCAAAATGCCGGGGCGAGCCTCGGCAAACTTGCCGGGCGCCTGCCACGCCCGGCGGGCAACATTTCCCAATTGCTGCTGACGATGATGCCGCGCCTGCAAACCCAGGCGCACTCGCTCGAAGACCTGATCCGTAACGAGTCACGCAAGTCGATCCTGGCCCATATTGCCGCCATGCCCAGGGCAGCCCGCCCCGACGAAGTGATGAAAATCGCCGACAGGCTGAGCGCCGGAGGGGCACCGACCTTTGCTGATCTTGACGTGCTGAGCAGGCATATCCCGGCGATCAAGCAACTGAACATCACGGGGACCGGCATGTTCGATGGTCGCCCGCAGTTGGTGGTGTTCAACGCCAGCCTGACCCCGGATATGGACATTGCCCGCGCCGCGCATATCTCGGGCTCCCTACCGGGACTGTTCAAAAGCCCTGCCGAGCAAGGCCATGGGTTTCAGGCGGTGGGTGAAACCACTTTTTTCCAGGACGGTGGCTTGTTGCTCAACACCCCGGCTCCCGGGGTGATCGAGCGCTCGTTTCCCGAGAGCCCGCTGAGCCAGCCGGAGTCGTTGATCGTCAAATTCGAGTCCCAGGCTCCTGCATCGCAGAAAAAGAGCGGCAGCGTCATAAGCGCTGTTGCGGACAAACTGACAGGCACTGCCCAGACGGCTGCAGGCGCCTATCAACAGCAACGCCTCAAGGAATTTAACGAGCAAACCGTGGTGCTGCCGCTCAAATCCGCCAAAGGTGACTTTAGTGGCCTGCTCAGTGGCACGGTCAATTTCACCATGACCGCCGAGCAGAAAAAGCATTTGCAGACCCAGGCCCGGCAAGCGGTGACACAGCACCAGGAGCAGCGCAGCAAGGTGCGTGAGCGGCACTTGTTCGAGTCATTGGACGACGCGGTGCTGGCGATGGACGATGCAATGCTTGCCAGCGTGCAAGTGGCACTCCAGAAGGATCCCGCCGCGGCGAATGTGCTGCGTTTTCGCAAGCAGGCACAGCAGGGATTGCAAGCTCTGGACGCAGCGATTACCGAGGCCAACAAGGCAGGCAATACTTTGGTCTTCACGCCTGGGTTGCTCTCTGCGCTGCGTAACCTGGATGCACTGGTTACCCGGCCCCAGCATATCGAGTGGTTGGGGCGGCGGCTTAACGCCCCTGGGCAGCATAACTTCCAGCAACTGTTGCAGGTGGTTGCCAAGCACAATCAGGGGGCTTCCACGCCAACCTCCAAGGTCATGACCAGTGCCGTGGCTCAAATGCAGCGACGGGATATTGCCGTAAAAGCCGACAACTTCACCCGCGAAGTCATCTACCCCTCCCTCTACCGTGCAGGCCAGACGGCCGCCAACGTCGAGCTTCTGCAGCGGGCCGCGCGCGACCTGGCCACGGCCACGACGCCGGCCGAGTTCAATCGGGTGCTCGACGACATCATTGAACACTATGGTGCGCGTAATAAACCCTGGTCCAAGCCACTGAGCTCGACCACCGTGGAAATGGCCAAGGCCTGGCGCATCCCGCTTTAGTTCTCCGGCCACTGAACAGCCACTGCGCCAGCGTGTCGTAGCTACAGGCACCCCTTGGACACTGGAACATCATGGCCACCCAAAAAGACGGCAAAACTCCCAACCTGTCGCAGGAAGAGCAGCAGGATGTGGACAAGAACCAACCGCCCAGGGCAGCGGTGCTGCATGAAATCATTCGCACCCAGGGCGACCAGGAACTGGAGCGCAGCGTCGCGGCGCTGTGGTGGTCGGCGCTGGCCGCCGGCCTGACCATGGGCTTGTCATTGATGGCCATGGGGCTGCTCAACTCCCGCCTGCCGGGCGGTGAAGGCTTCAAGGTGATTGCCAGCTTTGGCTACTGCGCAGGTTTTCTCGCGGTGATCCTTGCGCGCCAGCAACTGTTCACCGAAAACACCCTGACCGCCGTGCTCCCGGTGATGAGCAAGCCGACCCTGGGCAATGCCGGGCGCCTGCTGCGGTTGTGGACGGTGGTACTGGTGGGCAACCTTTGCGGCACCTTGCTGGTGGCCTACGTGATGCTGCACCTGCCGATTTTCGACACCAAGACCGACCTGGCCTTCCTCGACATCGGGCGCAAGGTCATGGAGAACGACACGGGCCAGATGTTTGCCAAAGGCATCGTCTCCGGCTGGATGATCGCCACCATGGTGTGGATGATCCCGTCCATGGAAAGCGCCAAGATGTGGATCATTATCCTGATCACCTACCTGATGGCCCTGGGTGATTTCACCCACATTGTCGTCGGTTCGGCGGAGGTGTCCTATCTGGTATTTGCCGGCGAGCTACCGTGGAAGGACTTCTGGCTGGTATTTGCCGGGCCGACCCTGGCGGGCAATATCATCGGCGGCAGTTTTATCTTCGCGCTGATCAGCCATGCGCAGATTCGCAGCGAAGGCAGCCTGCCGGGCAAGCAGGCTGCGGACCCGAGGCATCCGCAGTCGATCGACAAGGATCAGTGATGTTCAGACGTGGCCTGGGGTTCAGCCTGGGTCATTCGCTTTCACGTCTATCGCCTAATCAGGTCGTGCGTCGACGATCCAATAGAGAGAACACGTACATACCGGCCAACATGGCCAATACGAATATGATGATTTGCCCATGCCCCGTAAGCAGAATAGCGACGGCTGGCCCAGGGCAGATCCCCGCAACTCCCCAACCTATACCGAACACCAGGCTGCCGCCAATCAAGCGGGTATCCAACTCTCGGCTAATCGGTAACTGCATGGGGGCACCTAGCAACGATCGCTTGTTCTTGCGCGCCCAACTCAGGGGAATAACCGCCACTGCGATAGCTCCTCCCATAACCAGTGCGAGTGACGGATCCCAGGCCCCGGCCACATCAAGAAAAGCCAATACCTTGGCGGGGTTCGCCATGCCTGCCAGGAGTAGACCCAGGCCGAAGATCAGCCCTGCAAAAAATGCGCTCGACTTGATCATCTTCATGCTCCCACCACATGACGAATGATGTACACCGTTGCAATGCCTGCGAACATAAAGCAGATCGTTGCTGCAATGGAGCGGGGAGACAATCGAGAGATCCCACAAACACCATGACCGCTTGTACAACCGGAGCCGTAGCGAGTTCCCGCACCGACGAGCAGGCCTGCGATAATCAGGGCCGGCCACTCTGCCTTGATCTCGATTTCCGGCAATACGGTAAACGCCCCCCACAACAATGGCGCCATCACCAGGCCAAGAAGAAATAGCGCCTTTTCGCTCCAGCCTTCACTGCCAAAATGCATCATGCTTCCAATCAAGCCACTGATTCCTGCGATACGGCCATTTGCGAGAACAAACAAGCTAACCGCCAGCCCTATCAAGGCCCCTCCGCCTACGGAAGTCCAAGGCGTAAAGTTGATCCAATCAATGCTCATTTTGCATCTCCTGCACAGAAGTGCTGATAAAGGACATGGATCACCGCGAGCGCTACAGAGCTGCTGATTCGGTAATAGACTTGCTTTCCTGCCCGTCGCGTTTCCACCATCTCCTTGCGACGTAGCACCGCGAGTTGCTGAGACAACGTAGGTTGCTGAATGCCTGACAAGGCCTCTAAATCGGTAACATTTAGCTCGCCCTGCGACAACTGGCAGAGGAGGAGCAATCGTTCAGGGTTTGCCAGCGCTTTCAGTAGCTGGCCAGCGGCTTCAGCACTAGCTCGCAGTTGCTGGATATCAAGTTCATGTTCAAGAGGTGGCATGACTGCTGACTCATTTAGTGTTTATATAATATATATATTTACATAGTGAACAGCTAAGGCTGTGGTGTCTAGACGGGTGTAGCCTGTATCCAGACCTGAAAAAGTCGACGCCAGTGAGACTAAACCTTATCCACCGATGGTGGGTGGCAGGCCGATAAAGCGGAAACCCACATAAGCGTGCAGGGTGCTGACACATGACGAATCAAATCTGGCCATTCTGACAAGGGGCTCCCTGTGGTTGCGACAGCCTTGGTGCTGGTAGCGGCGCTGTTGCATGCGACGTGGAACACCTTGATCAAGTTCAGCGGCGAGCGCCTGTTGGTGATCGCCTGCATGGACAGCGTGGCCCTGTTGTTTGTTCTGCTGGCAGTGGGATTTGTGTCGTTGCCGCCCCTGGAAATCTGGCCGTGGATCATCGCATCGGCCTTGTTCGAGTTGCTCTATCGCTACCTGCTGATCCAGGCCTACCGCGTTGGCGACCTGGGGCTGGTGTATCCGCTGATGCGCGGCTTATCACCGCTGGTGGTGCTGGCGTTGACCCTGGTGTTTGCCGGGGAAGTGCTCAGTACCCAGCAGATTGTCGGCATCCTGCTGATCCCGTTCGGCATGCTGTGCCTGCTTTGGCAGGGCGGTGGCGGGGAGCGGCTGCCCTGGTCGATGTTGCCGGTGGTGGCGCTGATCGGCCTGTGCATAGGCTGCTACACCTTCCTTGATGGCCAGGCGCTGCGGCGCTGGTCGCACCCGTTGGACTACCTGGTATGGCTGACCCTGCTCAGTGCCTGGCCCTTTCCCCTGCTGGCCATGGTGCGCAAGCGCGCGGCGTTCAGCCTGTTTTGGCGCACGCAATGGCGGTTGGGGCTGAGCGTGGGGTTGTGCGTGTTGTTGAGCTACGCTCTGGTGCTTTGGGCCATGCAGTTGGGCTCGATTGCCGAGGCCGCCGCGCTGCGAGAAGTCAGCGTGATCCTGGTGGTGTTGTTCGGTATGCGTTACCTGAAAGAACCTTTCGGCCGCTCCCGGCTCTTAGCCTGTGGGTTGGTACTGATCGGCATGCTCGTGATGAAACTCTAACCAGCGGATAAAACTAAAAAAGGAATGAGTGATGACTGTTGCTTTCTGGTGTGTGTTGATCGCAATTTTTCTGCCTTATCTGTGTACTGGCGTGGCCAAGTTCAGTGGTGGCAAATTCGGGCCCCGGCAGAACCACGACCCCCGGGCCTTCCTGGAAACCCTCGAAGGCTTTGCCAAACGCGCCCATAGCGCACAGCTCAACAGCTTTGAAGTGACCCCGGCGTTTGCCGCAGCGGTGATCATTGCCCACCTTGCGGGCAACGCGGAACTGGTGACCATCAACGTACTGGCGGTGCTGTTTATCACCAGCCGCCTGCTGTACATCATCTGCTACCTGGCGGACTGGGCGATCTTGCGTTCGCTGGTGTGGTTCGTGGGCATGGCGTTGATTGCGAGCTTCTTCTTCGTTTCGATCTAAGGCACGCAGCCAACCCTTGTGGGAGCTGGCATGCCAGCGATGGCGGATTTGAAACCGCCATCGCCGGTAAACCGGTTCCTACAAAGGCGCGTCCGGCACTTGAGGCAGCGCCGCACCCTTGGGCCACAGCATCCAGATCTGGCCTTGCTGCTTCATGTTCCCGGCCAGCTCGCCCGCTGCATCACCCGTGCCCCAGAACAGGTCGGCACGCACCTCACCGACAATCGCGCCCCCCGTATCCTGGGCCGCTACCGGCCGTACGATCGGTGCGCCATCGGGGCGGGTGGTGGACAACCACAGCAGGCTGCCCAGTGGGATCACCTTGCGGTCCACGGCCACGCTGTAGCCTGCGGTCAGTGGTACGTTCAGCGAGCCGCGCGGGCCTTCATTGCTGTCGGGCCGGGTGCTGAAGAACACGTAGCTGGGGTTGCTCGCCAGTAACTCCGGGATCCGCTCAGGATGGGCCTTGGCCCAGGCACTGATGGCGCCCATGCTCACTTCTTCTTTCTTCAACTCGCCTTGCTCCACCAGCCAGCGGCCGATAGGGCGGTAGGGGAAACCGTTCTGGTCGGCATAGCCCACGCGCAGTTGACGACCGTTCGCCAACTGGATGCGGCCCGAACCCTGGATTTGCAGGAATTGCAGGTCCATCGGGTGGGTCAGCCAGGCGATGGGCTTGGCGCTGGAGCCTTGCTGGTTGAGGGTGCCGGCATCGTCATAGGGCTTGAGTACCCGCCCTTCCAGGCGCCCACGCAGGCGTTTGCCCTTGAGCTCCGGGTAGATGCTTTCCAGGTTGACGATGATCAGGTCGTCCGGCACCCCGTACACAGGAACATGGGCGGTCTTGGTTTCGGTAAGGCTGCCGGGGTAGACCGGTTCGTAGTAGCCGGTGATCAGGCCATTGGGCGTGTTGTCTGCCGAGCGCAAGCCATACACGTCCAGCTGTTGCTTGAGGAAACCCCGGATATCACCGGCATTGCCCGGCACATTGGCCGCGGCAGCGCAGGTGGTGCCCCACACCGGATCGTTCTTCAGGCGTTGGCAGGCACTGCGCCAGGATTCGAAGCCGGCTTGCAGGTCAGTGTCCGAAACTTCCGGCAGGGCTTCCCAGGTGGCGCTGACATAGGTCGCCACGGCGTGGGGTTTTTCCGGCTCGGGCTTGGGGGCCGGGGCGTTGCCACCGTCGCATCCGGCGAGCAGCGCGATCATCGGCAGAGCCCATGCCAGTCGGCGGCTCCAGGGGTTCAACAGGTTATTCATGCACGTAATTCCCAAGGCGGTAGCCGGTACCGATTACGGCACAAGCGTCCATATTATTAATAGGGCTATTGGTCTTTCCGGGCGGGGCGGGGATACTGGCCGCCGTTTCCCGTGACCCTGAGCCACCATGACTTTTAAAAAACTGACTGTTGTATTGCTGGCCGCTTTGACGCTGACCGCCTGCGGCGGCGTGGATCCGAACTCGCCATTGGGCCAGCGCAAGGCCATCTTCAAGCAGATGCTCAAGACCGGCGAAGACCTGGGTGGCATGCTGCGCGGCCGTATTCCGTTCGACGGGGCGAAATTTGCCGAGGGTGCGGTCAAGCTCGACACCCTGTCCCATGAGCCGTGGAAGCACTTTCCAACGGTGCGCGAAGAAGATCACACCAGTGCCAAGGACGATGTATGGCAGAAACAGGCCCAGTTCCAGGAACTGGCGCGCAACCTTGAGGCGGCCACCGGTGAGTTGGTGATCGCCAGCCAAGTGCAGCCTTACAAAGCCAGTGACCTGAAGCCGGCCGTGCAGAAAGTCGAAGATGCGTGCAGCGCCTGTCATAAGCAGTTTCGCGACCATTGAGGCTCGGTCGGATGCGTCTTACTTGTCCAGGTCGTCGAGGGCTTGCTGAAGCTCTTTGCGCGACTCGGCGAGCTTGTCCTTACGCTTGTTGATCTTCTCGGAGTCGCCTTTTTTCATGGCCTTGTCGAGGTCAGCCTGACGACGGCTGACTTCGTGCTTGGCATCCAGCACCTTGTTCTCGCGTTCCTTTTTCAGGGAGGCGTCGGTGCAGTGGGCGGTGACTTCGCTCAAGGCTTTTTCCAGACCGGCTTGTTGCTCACTGTTGCCATGGGCCTTGGCTTGTTCGATCTGCAGGCTGATGGCCTGGCGCTTGGCAGCGCAACCGGTCAGTTGCGGGGCTGTCTCGGCAGCCAGCAAGGGAGTGGTCAGAAAACTGGTGACGGTCAACAGGGCAAGCGGTGCAAGAAACTTCATAAAAACTCCAAAATAAACAAGATCGTTGTCAGGTGTGCAGGATGATTTCTGCCGGTACCGATGAATGTAGCGGGCCGGGCCTAAAAACCGTCGATCCCGGCAGCCCGTAGTGTTTCGCTCATGGCCACCACCTGAGGGTCGCGAAAAAAGGCGCTCAACTGCGCCGCGCGTCCCGGGCCGATTCCTGCCTCGGCCTGCCAGGCTTGCGTGTCGCGGGCGGCCAGGGCATGCCAGCCACCCACCAGGTTATTGCGGGCGGTCGGTGGAACCCCCAGCGCCATCAGCCATTGAGCGAACGGTCGCTGACGTGCGGTCTGCAGGCTCGCAAGCAGGCGCGTCGTGCTGCGGTCGCCGAATCCGTCAATGGTAGCAAGCTCTGTCTCATCAAGGTTCAACCAATCCACCAAACCGCTGATTTGACCGGCCTGGATCAAGGAGTTCCAGGTCTCGCGGCCAATGTGTGGCAGATCCAGCCCCTGCTTGCCACTGAGCCAGGTCAGTCGGGCCAGCAGTTGCTCCTCGCAGGCCGGGGCCAGACGCAAGCAGCTCAGGTGATGGAAGTCGCCCGCCACCGGGGCCGCGACATCGACCCGTGGGTAGCTGCGCAGGATGACCTGGTCGAGCCTGGGAATCACTTGGCCGGCAAGGCTGATGGACACCTGGTCGCCGGGCCGGATATCGAGTTGTTGCCAGCGTTTCAACGAGCCGATGCTGACGCGCTTGATCTGGCGATCGTCGAGCATTACCGGGTGCAGTTCCAGGACCGGGGTGATACGGCCGGTGCGGCCGATCTTGAACTGCACCTGGCGCACATGGGCCAGGGCTGTGATGACCGGGTATTTCCAGGCAACAGCCCAGTAAGGTGTGCTGGCCTGCCAGCGTTCGGCCGGGGCGCGCTGGCTTTGATGCAGCACCACGCCATCAGTGGCGAAGGGCAAAGGGTGCCCATGCCAGAACGCTCGCCAGTGACGGGCCTGCTCGAAGGTGTCGATGGGCTGGCTGTAGCGACGGCTGTCGGTAAAACCCCAGTGTGCAAGGGTGTCCAACTGCTGCTTGAGGTCCGCCGGCCCTTGCGGCCAGGCCCAGACAAACAGGCCGATGCCGGCGGCGTCGGCGTCATTGAGGTGTTGGCGGTTCATCAGCCCGGAGATTTTGCTGCGGGCATTCATGCCGCCCGTCTCCCCTTGTATATGGGTGTCCAGGCGCCAGTACAGCTCGCCCTGCAAGAGCAGGTCGATGGCCTCGGGCAGTTGTTGCACAAGGCCGGGGATCTTGCGGGCCGAGGCCGTCCAGTCATGGCCGAACAGGCCGTCGCCGCGGCTGATCACCTGGGCCAGGCGGCCCCCACGATAGACCAGGCTCACGGCCACCCCATCGACCTTGGGTTGTATCCAAAGGTCGCTGCGTGTGCCGATCCAGTCTGCCACGGCGCGGTCGTTGACCAACTTTTCAAGGCCCGTGTGCGGGACGGGATGGGCGACAGTGCCCCGCGAGCTGGCCAGGGGATTTTGCGCAGGTGACGGCGTCTGCGCAAAGCAAGCCCGCCATTGCTCCAGGCGCATGCGGGCCTGGTCATAGAGCTCGTCGCTGACCAGGGATTGGCCGAGTCGGTGGTAGCTGTCGTCCCACAGGTCGATCTGTCGTTGCAGGGCGGTGATTTCGTCCCGGGCCTTGTCGGCTTGCCAGTCCGGGCAGCCCTGCGCCCAAGCGACGATAGGGAAGAGCATCAATAGCAGGTAGGTCAGCAGGCGTGGTGTCATCATGAGCATCCTTGCTCTGAAGGGGCGCCCAGCCTAAAGCAAGCAAACGCCCATAAAAAAGCCCCGCAGGCGCGAGGCTTTTTACCGGGTGTTTCTGCTTACTTGAACAGACCGCCCAGGGCTTTCACGGTGTCGTTGCTGTCAGCCTTGGCCTGCTGCTTTTGCGCGGTTTCGTCGAGCTTGCCTTGGGACTCGCCGACTTTTTTGCAACCTTTGTTTACCTGGTCCAGTGCTGCCTGCATGGCCTTCACTTTCAGGTCTTCGCCATTGGCTTTGGCGGCGTCGACTTTTGCTTGCAGCTCCTGGCTCTGTTTTTCGCAGTTGCCGGTAGCGCCGCCCAGTTGGGAAGTCAGGGCGCCAGTCAGGCCGCTCAGGTCAGCGGCTTGCACTGGCAGGGCGAACAGGCTGAGCAGTACGGCAGCAGGAGCGAAGGTGGAAATACGCATGAAAAACCTCAATGTTCGATTGCCTGCGCACTTGGCTGTCCCGAGCAGGCGCAGTGCAGTATCCAATGTGGTTAAGGGCTCGGGAGGGCGCGAATTCTAGTGGGCCATCATTTAGCCTGCAAGGTTTGGATCCAATAAATGTGAACTATTTGCCAGGTTCGCCGTCGCGCTAACCCCCGCCCGCAAAAAAGCGCAACAAAAAGCCCCACCGGGGAAAACCCGGTGGGGCTTTGGGTACTACGTGCTGCGATTACAGACCGGCAGCGGTGCGCAGGTCGTCGGCGCGGTCGGTTTTTTCCCAGGTGAACGTGGTGAAGGTGTCGTCGCCGACGGTCTTCTGTTCAGGGGTACGACCGAAGTGGCCGTAGGCCGCGGTTTCCTGATACATCGGGTGCAGCAGGTCGAGCATGGTGGTGATTGCGTACGGACGCAGGTCGAAGATCTCACGCACCAGCTTGACGATCTTGTCATCGCTGATCTTGCCGGTGCCGAAGGTGTTCAGCGAGATCGACGTAGGCTGGGCCACACCAATGGCGTAGGACACCTGAATCTCGCAACGCTCGGCCAGGCCAGCGGCGACGATGTTCTTGGCCACGTAACGACCGGCATAGGCTGCCGAGCGGTCAACCTTGGAGGGATCCTTGCCGGAGAACGCGCCACCGCCGTGACGGGCCATGCCGCCGTAGCTGTCGACGATGATCTTGCGCCCGGTCAGGCCGCAGTCGCCCACCGGGCCGCCGATGATGAACTGGCCGGTCGGGTTGATGTGGAACTGGGTGTCCTTGCTCAGCAGTTCGGCAGGCAGCACGTGCTTGACGATCAGCTCCATCACACCTTCGCGCAGGTCTTTGTAGGAGACTTCCGGATTGTGCTGGGTCGACAACACCACCGCGTCGATGCCCACCACTTTGCCGCCTTCGTAACGGCAGGTCACCTGGGACTTGGCGTCCGGGCGCAGCCAAGGCAGCAGCCCGGATTTACGGGCCTCGGCCTGGCGCTTGACCAATTGGTGCGAGAAGGTGATCGGTGCAGGCATCAGCACGTCGGTTTCGTTGCTGGCGTAGCCGAACATCAGGCCCTGGTCGCCGGCGCCCTGGTCTTCTGGCTTGGCGCGGTCGACACCCTGGTTGATGTCGGGCGACTGCTTGCCGATGATGTTCATCACGCCGCAGGTCGCGCCGTCGAAGCCGACGTCAGAGCTGGTGTAGCCGATGTCGGTGATCACGTCACGGACGATCTGCTCCAGGTCGACCCAGGCCGACGTGGTGACTTCACCGGCGATGATCGCCACGCCCGTTTTCACCAGCGTCTCGCACGCCACGCGGGCGAACTTGTCTTCAGCAATGATGGCGTCCAGCACCGCATCAGAAATCTGGTCGGCGATTTTGTCCGGATGCCCTTCAGACACGGACTCGGAGGTGAAAAGGGAATATTCGCTCATCTCGATGTTTTCCTGATATTTACCGATGGTGAGTGTCGCCAGTTGGCCGCTGAAAGTGGCGGACCTGAATCTGGAAACCATTACGTAAGCCTACATACAGGCTTTCCCCGGGAACGAGTCCCGCAGCGGTGGCCCAACGGGCCAGATCGTCCTGTTCAAACCCCAACCATAGATCACCGCAGGCCTCCCTGGCCCAACTCTGGTTGTGGCTGCATAAATCAGTTACTAGCAGGCTGCCACCCGGTTGCAGCAAACCGGCCATCTGCCTGAGAGCATCGGCCGGCGCGGCAAAATGGTGAAGAACCATGTTCAACACCACGCAATCGGCTTGCAGCCCGACCTCATTCAAGGCATCGGCCAGTTGCAGGCGGACGTTGCCCAATTGTTCGCGCTCGCACAGCTGGCGCGCCAGTTCCAGCATGGCCGGGCTGTTGTCCAGCGCCGTCACCTGGTGGAAGCGTCGTGCCAGGTCCGGCAGGAACCCGCCGTCGCCCGGGCCGACTTCCAGCGCCGTGGCACCTGGGTTGAAGCTCAGCTTGTCGAGCAGCGCCAATACGCTTTCGCGGTATTGAGGCAGCCCGGCAATCAGGTCCTGCTGGGCGCGGAACTTGTCTGCCACCCGGGAGAAAAAGTCCTGGCTGGCCGCAGCGCGTTGCCCGTGGACCTGGGCGATCCGCGACTGCACGTCAGCCGGCAGGGCCAGGTTGTCCACTTCTTCGAGCAATGCAGCGTGCAGCTTGCCACCCAGCAAATCGGTGTGGGGCAGGGCGCGACGGTAAAAAATCGCATTGCCTTCACGGCGGGTGGCCACCAGGTGGGCCTGGGCCAGCACTTTCAAGTGGTGGCTCATACCGGACTGGCCAATGGCAAAGATCCGCGCCAGTTCCAGCACACCAAACGAGTCGTTGGCCAGGGCGCGCAGTACATTCAGGCGCAGCGGATCACCGCCGGCCTTGCACAGGGCCGCCAGCTCATCGCAATCGTCGGGGCGAATGGAAGGCGCAGGTAAGTTCATAAGGCCAGCAGTCTAGTGATGAGGTCAAATCCTCGCAAGGCCAATATCAAAAAGTTTTGATATTGGTCGATAATCGGTGGTTATAAGCAGGCGCTATAACCTTTAGACGAACGGCGGGAAGTGTTCTTGCCGCCAATGCAGTCCAAACCACAGGAAAAACCTACATAAGTCGGTATCTGTCATTGCCCCTGAGGCCTTGGCTGAGGGAAAATGCCGGTCCTTTTTTCCGTTTCTTTTATTCAACCTCCAGGAGATCAGCGATGCCCAGCCGTCGTGAGCGTGCCAACGCCATTCGTGCCCTCAGCATGGATGCCGTGCAAAAAGCCAACAGCGGCCATCCCGGTGCCCCAATGGGCATGGCGGATATCGCCGAGGTACTTTGGCGTGACTACCTGAAACACAACCCGAGCAACCCGTCGTTCGCCGATCGCGACCGCTTCGTGCTGTCCAACGGCCATGGCTCGATGTTGATCTATTCGTTGCTGCACCTGACCGGCTATGACCTGTCCATCGACGACCTCAAGCAGTTCCGCCAACTGCACAGCCGCACCCCGGGCCACCCGGAATTCGGCTACACCCCAGGCGTCGAGACCACCACCGGTCCCCTGGGCCAAGGCCTGGCCAATGCCGTGGGCTTCGCCCTGGCAGAAAAAGTCCTGGCGGCGCAGTTCAACCGTCCTGGCCACAATGTTGTCGACCACCACACCTACGTGTTCCTGGGTGATGGCTGCATGATGGAAGGCATTTCCCATGAAGTCAGCTCCCTGGCCGGCACGCTGGGCCTGGGCAAGCTGATTGCTTTCTACGATGACAACGGCATCTCCATCGACGGCGAAGTCGAAGGCTGGTTCACCGACGACACGCCAAAGCGTTTCGAAGCCTACAACTGGCAGGTGATCCGCAATGTTGACGGCCATGATCCGGAAGAGATCAAGACCGCCATCGAAACCGCGCGCAAAAGCGAACAGCCGACCCTGATCTGCTGCAAGACCACCATCGGCTTCGGTTCGCCGAACAAGCAAGGCAAGGAAGACTGCCACGGCGCCCCATTGGGTGACGCGGAAATCGCCCTGACCCGCGAAGCGCTGAAGTGGAACCATGGCCCGTTCGAAATCCCGGCTGATATCTACGCCGAGTGGGACGCCAAGGAAGCCGGTCGCGCCGCAGAAGCCGAGTGGGACCAGCGTTTTGCGGCCTACTCCGCAGAGTTCCCGGAGCTGGCCAACGAACTGGTACGCCGCCTGGCCGGTGACCTGCCTGCTGATTTCTCGGAAAAAGCCTCGGCCTACATCGCCGAAGTCGCGGCCAAGGGCGAGACCATCGCCAGCCGTAAAGCCAGCCAGAACACCCTGAACGCCTTTGGCCCGTTGCTGCCTGAGTTCCTCGGCGGTTCGGCTGACCTGGCCGGTTCCAACCTGACCCTGTGGAAAGGCTGCAAAGGTGTCTCGGCTGAAGACGCCAGCGGCAACTACATGTACTACGGCGTGCGCGAGTTCGGCATGAGCGCCATCATGAACGGCGTTGCCCTGCACGGCGGCCTGGTGCCTTACGGCGCGACCTTCCTGATGTTCATGGAATACGCGCGCAATGCCGTACGCATGGCCGCGCTGATGAAGAAGCGTGTGATCCATGTGTACACCCACGACTCCATCGGCCTCGGCGAAGACGGCCCGACGCACCAGCCGGTCGAGCAACTGACCAGCCTGCGCACCACGCCGAACCTGGATTGCTGGCGCCCAGCCGACGCGGTGGAATCCGCGGTGGCCTGGAAGCACGCGATCGAGCGCAAGGATGGCCCTTCGGCGCTGATCTTCTCCCGTCAGAACCTGCAACACCAGGTACGTACTGACGCGCAGATCGCCGACATCAGCCGTGGTGGCTACGTGCTCAAGGACTGCATCGGTGAGCCGGAGCTGATCCTGATCTCCACCGGTTCCGAAGTGGGCCTGACCGTTCAGGCCTACGACAAGCTGACCGCCCAAGGCCGTAACGTGCGCGTTGTGTCCATGCCGTGCACCAGCGTGTTCGAAGCCCAGGACGCCGACTACAAGCAATCGGTCCTGCCGTTGCAGGTCAGCGCGCGTATTGCCATCGAAGCGGCGCATGCCGACTACTGGTACAAATACGTGGGCCTGGAAGGCCGCGTGATCGGCATGACCACCTACGGTGAGTCGGCGCCGGCGCCAGCGTTGTTCGAAGAGTTCGGTTTCACCCTGGAAAACATCCTGGGTCAGGCTGAAGAGCTGCTGGAAGACTAAGTCAGTCTGCGTTGTCTGTACTGGCGCCATCGCGGGCAAGCCCGCTCCCACATTTGGATCTCGGTCTAATGTGGGAGCGGGCTTGCCCGCGATAGCGATGGAACATTCAACACTGAACGAACATTGATCGAGAACCCCATGCCTCAACCCCGTCCCTACAAAGTTGCACTCAACGGCTACGGCCGGATTGGTCGTTGCGTCTTGCGTGCGCTGTTCGAGCGAGGGGCGGCGGCCGGGTTTGAAATTGTCGCCATCAACGATCTGGCCGACATGGCCAGCATCGAATACCTGACGCGCTTCGACTCCACCCACGGCCGGTTCCCCGGCGAAGTGCGGATCGACGGCGATTGTCTGCATATCAATGGCAACTGCGTGAAGGTTTTGCGCAGTGCCACGCCCGAGGGCATCGACTGGGCGGCGCTGGGTGTCGACCTGGTGCTGGAATGCTCCGGGGCCTACCACACCCGTGCCGATGGCCAGCGGTTCCTCGACGCCGGCGCGCCGCGCGTGCTGTTTTCCCAGCCGATGGCCAGCGAGGCGGATGTCGACGCCACCATCGTCTATGGGGTCAACCAGGACTGCCTGACCGGTGACGAGTTGCTGGTGTCCAACGCCTCCTGCACCACCAACTGCGGTGTGCCGTTGTTGCGCCTGCTGGACCAGGCGATTGGCCTGGAGTATGTGTCGATTACCACTATTCACTCGGCGATGAACGACCAGCCGGTGATTGACGCCTATCACCATGAAGACTTGCGCCGTACCCGTTCGGCGTTCCAGTCGGTGATTCCGGTGTCCACCGGCCTGGCTCGTGGTATTGAACGCCTGCTGCCGGAACTTGCCGGGCGAATCCAGGCCAAAGCAGTGCGCGTGCCGACGGTGAACGTGTCGTGCCTGGATATCACCATGCAGACTGTCAGCGACACCGACGCCAGCGAGGTCAACCGGATCCTGCGCGAGGCTGCCACCAGCGGCCCGCTCAAAGGCCTGCTGGCGTACACCGAGTTGCCGCACGCCAGTTGTGATTTCAACCACGACCCGCATTCGGCCATCGTCGATGCTAGCCAGACCCGCGTTTCCGGCCCCAGGTTGGTGAATATCCTGGCCTGGTTCGATAACGAATGGGGCTTTGCCAACCGCATGCTGGATGTTGCGGAGCATTATCTGCACATCGCTTCTTCAAAATTAGCCCTTCAAAATCAAGTAATTCAGGAACTGCGACCATGACCGTGTTGAAGATGACCGACCTCGATCTGCAAGGTAAGCGCGTACTGATTCGCGAAGACCTCAACGTCCCAGTCAAGGACGGTGTAGTCACCAGCGATGCGCGAATCCTGGCTTCGCTGCCGACCATCAAGCTGGCCCTGGAAAAAGGCGCGGCCGTGATGGTCTGCTCCCACCTGGGTCGTCCGACCGAAGGTGAGTTCTCCGCCGAAAACAGCCTCAAGCCTGTAGCCGATTACCTGAGCAAGGCCCTGGGCCGCGAAGTGCCGCTGGTGGCTGACTACCTGGGCGGCGTTGACGTCAAGGCCGGCGACATCGTGCTGTTCGAAAACGTGCGCTTCAACAAAGGCGAGAAGAAGAACAGCGACGAACTGGCCCAGCAATATGCTGCGCTGTGCGACGTGTTTGTGATGGACGCCTTCGGCACCGCGCACCGCGCCGAGGGTTCGACCCATGGCGTGGCCAAGTTCGCCAAGGTGGCCGCTGCTGGCCCGTTGCTGGCTGCCGAGCTGGATGCACTGGGCAAGGCCCTGGGCGCACCAGCCCAGCCAATGGCTGCCATCGTGGCCGGTTCCAAGGTGTCGACCAAGCTGGACGTGCTCAACAGCCTGAGCCAGATCTGCAACCAACTGATCGTGGGCGGCGGCATTGCCAATACCTTCCTGGCCGCTGCTGGCCATCCGGTAGGCAAGTCGCTGTACGAGCCGGACCTGTTGGACACCGCCCGTGCCATCGCGGCCAAGGTCAGCGTACCGCTGCCGGTGGACGTGGTGGTTGCCAAGGAATTTGCCGAAAGCGCCGAAGCGACCGTCAAGCTGATCGCAGATGTGGCGGCTGACGACATGATCCTGGATATCGGCCCGCAAACGGCGGCCAACTTCGCCGAGCTGCTGAAAGCCTCCCGGACTATCCTGTGGAACGGCCCGGTCGGTGTGTTCGAGTTCGACCAGTTCGGCAACGGCACCAAAGTGCTGGCCAAGGCGATTGCTGAAAGCTCGGCATTCTCCATTGCCGGCGGTGGCGACACCCTGGCGGCCATCGACAAGTATGGCGTTGCTGAGCAGATCTCCTACATTTCTACCGGTGGTGGCGCGTTCCTTGAGTTTGTCGAAGGCAAGGTCCTGCCAGCCGTTGAAGTGCTGGAAAGTCGAGCCAAGGGCTGAGACCCGCAGCCTGGAAAAGGAGCATTCCCATGATCAAGCCATTCGCGCTGGTGATTGCAGCAGGCCTGTTGGCCGGCTGCGGCAGCGCGCCCAAGGCGCCGGTAGACGACGCCCCAGGGGCTGCACCGCACAAGGGCTGCTACCAGGCCGACTGGCAGGCTGAAACCATGCCGGTGATCAGCAAGCGCATAGGGCCCGACGGGCTGGAGAAATACGATTCCCCGCCCAAAGGTAAGGAACAGGGTTGCCCTTGATGGGTCTGATTCACTAACCGACAGCAGTGGCGGCCTCGGGCCGCCGTTCGAGGATTGGCAATGAAAGGCGTTATCGCCCTGGCAGCACTGGCTCTATTGGCCGGTTGTGCCAACCTGAACATGTTCAACAAGGCACCAGCGCAGCAAGAACCATGGACCACCTGGGTATGCGACAGCCAGGCCCAGGTGAACTGGCGGTTTGTCGATACCGACCACAAGCAGGTGGATGTGCGCCTCGGCGGCTCCGACCTGGTGTATCGCCTCAAGGAAGATGTGGCCGCTTCCGGCGCGCTGTACAGCAATGAGCAACTGGCGTTTCACACAAAAGGTGAGGAAGGCCTGGTTTACTGGGTTGCCACCGATGATTTGATCGGCCGGGGCTGCAAGGCCCAGTAATACAGAGCACATGGGATCCGGTTCCAATTCGACAAAGATTGCGAACCTCACCCTGCAATAACGATTCAGCAGGCCAAGGCTCAACCCCTTGATCTGCAATAACTTGAATAGCAGCCGCCGCTACGGCAGGCTTGCACGATTAACGACCCTCGACCGGGAGAGAGACACAATGGCACTTATCAGCATGCGTCAAATGCTGGACCACGCAGCCGAGTTCGGCTACGGCGTCCCAGCCTTTAACGTCAACAACCTTGAGCAGATGCGCGCCATCATGGAAGCCGCTGACAAGACCGACTCCCCAGTGATCGTCCAGGCTTCGGCCGGTGCCCGCAAATACGCCGGCGCACCGTTCCTGCGTCACCTGATCCTCGCGGCAATCGAAGAATTCCCACACATCCCGGTGTGCATGCACCAGGACCACGGCACCAGCCCTGACGTATGCCAGCGCTCCATCCAACTGGGCTTCAGCTCGGTGATGATGGACGGCTCCCTCGGCGAAGACGGCAAGACCCCGACCGACTACGACTACAACGTGCGCGTCACCCAACAAACCGTGGCCCTGGCTCACGCCTGCGGCGTTTCGGTAGAAGGCGAACTGGGCTGCCTGGGCTCCCTGGAAACCGGCATGGCCGGTGAAGAAGACGGCATCGGCGCCGAAGGCGTGCTGGATCACAGCCAGATGCTGACCGACCCGGAAGAAGCCGCTGACTTCGTCAAGCGCACCCAGGTCGACGCCCTGGCCATCGCCATCGGCACCAGCCACGGCGCCTACAAGTTCACCAAGCCGCCTACCGGCGACGTGCTGGCCATCGACCGCATCAAGGAAATCCACAAGCGCATCCCCAACACCCACCTGGTGATGCACGGTTCTTCCTCGGTACCGCAAGAATGGCTGGCGATCATCAACCAGTACGGCGGCGACATCAAAGAAACCTACGGCGTACCGGTTGAAGAAATCGTCGAAGGCATCAAGCACGGCGTGCGCAAGGTCAACATCGACACCGACCTGCGCCTGGCTTCCACCGGTGCGATGCGTCGCCTGATGGCCACCAACCCGAGCGAGTTTGACCCGCGTAAGTTCTTCGGCGCCACTGTGACTGCGATGCGTGATGTATGTATTGCGCGTTACGAAGCGTTCGGCACGGCCGGTAATGCTTCGAAGATCAAGCCGGTGTCGTTGGAAGCGATGTATCAGCGGTATTTGAAAGGTGAGTTGAACGCTAAGGTCAACTAAGCCTCAGGTGTTAATAAAAAGCCCGCAGAGATGCGGGTTTTTTGTGCTCGCTATTTGAGGCCGCCTACAAACCAGTGTGGGAGCGGGCTTGCCCGCGATAGCGGTGTATCAGTCGATAAATGGATGACTGATACGCCCTCATCGCGGGCAAGCCCGCTCCCACATTTGGATGGTGTTCGGCTTATTTATCGACCAGTATTTTGGGGTTTGAATTCCCCCACACCGTATAAAGGTCAGCCAACAACGCCCCATTGATATCCTCTACCTCCGCCTGGGTGGTCTGGACATTCCCCTGCTTGCCAAACAGCACCACCTCATCCCCGCTCTTCACGGTTGGCACATCCGTCACATCCACCATCAGCGTGTTCATCGACACCTTGCCCACCACCGGCACCCGATGCCCGTTGATCAGCACGATGCCTTTATTGGTGAACGCCCGGCGATAGCCGTCGGAATAGCCCACGGTGATGTTGGCCAGTTTTGAATCGCGCTTCAGGGTGTAGGTGCGGTCGTAGCCGACGGTGTTGCCTTTCGGGTAGCTGTTGACCGAGGCTACGTGGGATTTGAACTGCATCACCCGCTTGTATTCGGTAAACGACGGCACGGTGTCGCCAAACAGCAGGCCGCCGGGGCGTACCATGTCCAGGCGGGACTCGGGCACTTCCAGGGTGGCGAAGGAGTTGGCCGCGTGCAGGGTGATTTTACTGCGGTCCAGTTGGGCGACGTTGATCAGCCAATTGGCCTGCTCGTTGAAGGCCTTGAGACCGGTGCGTACGTCGGCGGCGTCTTCGACGGCGAAGTGGGTCATGATCGCCTTCACTTCCAGGTTCGGCACCTTGGTGATGGCTACGGCGTCGCGGCGGCCCTGGGCAGTGGTCATTTCTACGCCATTGCGGCTCATGCCACTGGAGTTCAGCCCCAGGTGTACCACCAGCGGGCGGCCATGATGTTCGGCGATCAGGCTGGCGCGCACGGCGAAGTCGAGGTTGCCCACCAGTTCTTCGACGTTGTACGGCAGCGCCGCTTCCAGTTCGCTCAGGGCGGCTGTACGCACGCGGATCAGTTGACCCTTGAAGCCGCTTTCGCGCACGACGCGGGCTTCTTCATTGCTGGCCACGCCCACGCAAGGCACACCGAGCTTGATCACCGATGGCATCAGCAGGCCAATGCCGTGACCGTAGGCGTCGGCCTTGAGCACGGCGCAGATTTTCGACTTGTCGGCGAGGCTGGTTTGCAGGGTACGGATGTTGTGTTTAAACGCGGCTTTGCTGATCTCAACCCAGGCGTTGCTGTCCTGGATACTGACCTGGGCCACCCCGTCGGTCATCGACAAGGGCGGGGCACCGAAGGCCGGGTTTTGCAGCAGAACCATGCCCATGGACAGGGCGAGTAGGGTGCGAGTGAAGGGCATTGATGAGTCTCCATGACTTTCTTATAGGTAAGCATTGCGCATGCGCGGCGCCATACTCGAATTGTCCTACAAGAAAGTCGAGACCCAGGGTCGCGGTTCTGTCCTAAAGCGTCGTGAGAATGATCAGACTGTCAGTTGTGATCAATATCCAGCTTGGCAAATGTCACCTTGCCGCCTTCCTTGCTGTCGCCACTGTTGTCTTGCACATATACGCCGGCCTTGAAGTACAACGGCTTCTTGCCCCAGGCGGCACCGAGGCGTTCGTTCCATTGGCCGTTGGCGGCCTCGATGCTCAGCAGGCCGGCTTTGTTCAGGTGGATGACGTAGGTGAAGTTGCGCTGCAGGGGCACATTCTCGGCCACGATAATCACCCGGCCTTTGCTGTCATCGGGGCGCATGCGCACCTTGGCGACGATGTTGCCGGTCTGGGTTTTTTCCTTGTATTGGTATTCGACTTTGACCAGCGGTTTCTGGCTGTCATAGGCGTGAATCTGACCGATCACGATCTTGCCCGAGGAGGGCACCTGGTTGATGGCCAGGGTGGCGCGCAGGTAGTTGTCGGCCTCTGGGTAGGTCCAGTTGCGCAGCCGGCCGTCGGCATAGGTTTCCCGCAGTTCGCTGCGCGGGTAGATGGCGTTTTCGGTACGGGTACCGGTGACGGGGGACCAGAATTGCACGCTGCTGCCTTCGGCCTGGAAGTATTTGCCATTGAAACCACTGAGCAGTTTGGGGGTGTCGATGGTGGCTGGCGGGGTGCCAACAGGGATGCTCAGGTTCCAGGTGGACAGATCAATCATTGAGTGCGCCTTTGCTGTACGAAAGAAGGGTCAAAAGGCTTTGGCCCAAGGGCTGGCGCGTTCTTTATAAGCGGCTGGTAACGGTTTGTTAATGATTTTATGGCGGTTTATTGGCGCCAGTGGTCTGTCAAAAAGCCATCCTTCCCGTAATCCGTGGGCTGTAGGCGCTGACCGTTAGTCGGTTGTGTGGCCTTTGGCGCAATGATGGCATCGGCGCACCTTCTGCTTTATGGGATCCAAGGCTAGAGTGACTCCACATTGAATGTCCGGTTTTGTCGCAAAAATGACCGGAATGAACCCTCAAGGAAGAGATGCAGCATGGAATGCGCTCCAACCCCGGCCGAAGGCTGCTCAGTGCTCCTGGTGGTCGATGACTACCCGGAAAACCTGATCAGCATGCGCGCGCTCCTGCAGCGCGACGACTGGCAGGTGGTGACGGCAGCCTCCGGCGAGGAGGCCCTGGGGCTTTTGCTCGAAACTGACGTGGACCTGGTGCTGCTGGATGTGCGGATGCCGGGTATGGACGGCTTCGAAGTGGCGCGCTTGATGCGCGGCAGCCAGCGCACCCGCATGACCCCGATCATCTTCCTGAGTGCCACTGAGCAATCGCCCGCCGCAGTGCTGGAGGGCTATGCCAGCGGCGCTATCGACTACCTGTTCAAGCCCTTCGACCCGCTGATCCTCAAGCCCAAGGTCCAGGCCTTGCTGGAGCATCAGCGCAACCGGCGGGCCTTGCAGCGCTTGAGTCATGACCTGGAGCTGGCCCGGGCCTTCAATGCCTCGGTGCTCGACAACGCCGCCGAGGGCATCCTGGTGGTGGGCGAAGACGGGGTGATCAGCTACGCCAACCCGGCTATTTCGCGACTGCTCAACGCCACGGTGGGCGAGTTGCAAGGCCAGGCGTTCCTGGGCTTCCTGCAAAAACCCCATATGCCCGACTGGTTTGCCTGCGAGTTGTACACCGGCTACCTGCGCGGTGAAACCTGGCGCCTGCACGACGCGATCCTGCGCACGGCGCCCGGCCAGCAACTGCCGGTGGCCATGTCCTGTGCGCCCTTGCCCCGCGAACAGAAGGCCATGGTGGTGACCGTGCAGGACATGTCGCAAGTGCGCCATCTGCATCAGCAACTGGAGTCCCAGGCCGTCACTGACCCCCTCACCGGTTTGCTCAATCGGCGTGGTTTCTATCAGACCGTGGAGACGATCCTGTTGCGCAACGAGCGCAGCGAGCATTCCACGGTGCTGCTGTATATGGACCTGGATGGCTTCAAGCGGGTCAATGATTCCGTAGGGCACGACGCCGGCGACCGGGTACTGCGCTGGGTCTCGGAGCAATTGGCGCTGTGCCTGCGCAGTTGCGACATTCTTGGCCGCCTTGGTGGGGATGAGTTCGTCGCGTTGCTGGAACTGGAATACCCGGAGCAGGCTGCCAAGCTTGCCGAACAGTTGATCGAGCGGGTGTCGATCTGCCAGCAAGTGGACGGCCTGGAGGTGATGCTGGGGGTCAGTATCGGCATTGCCATCTTCCCCGATTGCGGCCGTGACCTGAGCGGCCTGCTGCGCGCCGCCGATATCGCCATGTACGAAGCCAAGCGCGCCGGGCGTCAGCAATATCGCTATTACGATCAGGAAATGAACGGCCGGGCCCGCTCGCGCCTGATGCTTGAAAGCAGTGTGCGCGAGGCCATCGACCATAAGCAGGTGACCTTGGTGTACCAACCCCAGGTGTCCCTGGTGGACGGGCACTTGCGCGGGGTCGAAGCCTTGTTGCGCTGGCAGCACCCGAGTGTCGGCGATGTGCCGCCCGGGTTGTTCCTGCCCTTGCTGGAGGAGGCGCGCCTGATCAGTCAGCTCAGCAGTTGGATCTTCCACCAGGTGGCGCTGGCGCGACAGGCCTGGGCCCCTGTCATGAGTGACGACTGGGTGCTGAGCGTGAGCCTGAGTAGCAGCCAGTTCAATATGCCCAACCTGGCGACCCAGCTGCAGCAGGCACTGGAGCGACATGGGTTGCAGGGGCGGCAACTGGAAGTGGAAATAGCCGAAGAAAGCCTGATGCACAATATCGAAGAGTCCACCAAGCAGCTCAAGCAGCTCCGGCGCCTGGGGGTGCGAATAGCCCTCGATGACTTTGGCTCGGGCAACTGCTCCCTGGCGCATCTGCGTGACCTGGAGTTCGACACGCTCAAGCTCGACCCCGGCCTGGTTGCCCGCGTACTCAACTCGCCACGGGAGGCCGCGCTGGCTCGCAGTATTATCGAGCTGTGTGGGCACTTCGGCTTGCTGGTGATTGCCGAGGGCGTGGAAACCCTTGAGCAATGCCACTGGCTGCAGGCCAATGGCTGCCAATTCATCCAGGGCCCGCTGGTGGCCCCGTCGCTGATGGCCGACGATATTTCCCAGTGGCCGCAGCCTTTCGCGCTGCGCGCAGGCCCCTGCTGAATTCGCTACACTGGCGGTCTCACGCCCCTGCCGTTCGAACCCATGACTGCGCTGAAATACCTCCAGGCCTATCCCGCCGCCCTGCAAGAGCAAGTGCGCCAATTGATCGCCAAGGATCAATTGGGCGACTACCTGCACCAGCGTTACCCCGAGCGCCATGCGGTGCAGAGTGACAAGGCGCTGTACAGCTACGCCCTGGCCCTGAAGCAGGAGCACCTGCGCAATGCACCGGCCATCGACAAAGTGCTGTTCGACAACCGCCTGGACCTGACCCATCGCGCCCTGGGCCTGCACACCACGATTTCGCGGGTGCAGGGCGGCAATCTCAAATCCAAGAAAGAGATCCGCATCGCCGCGTTGTTCAAGGACGCGGCGCCGGAGTTCCTGAAGATGATCGTTGTCCACGAGTTGGCGCACTTCAAGGAATCGGACCACAACAAGGCGTTCTATAAACTCTGCGAATATATGTTGCCCGGCTACCATCAGGTGGAATTCGACCTGCGGGTGTACCTGACCTATCGCGACTTGCAGGGCGCAGCGCGGGATTGAACCAAGAGGAAGCGAGCATGGATGTGAGCAAGACCAAGAGCAGTTTCTACCGCCGCCTGTATGTGGCGTATCTGATCGACAGCCAATTGGCCAGCAGCGTCCCGGCGTTGACCGAAGTGACCGGCATGCCCCGGCGCACGGCCCAGGACACTATCGCCGCATTGGCGGATCTGGATATCGTCTGCGAGTTCGAGCAGGAAGACGGCGCCCGCAATCATGCCGGGCGCTATCGGATTCGCGATTGGGGGGCGATTGACCGTGGCTGGATCGAGCGCAACCTGGTGCAGGTCAAGCAGGTGTTGGGTTATCCCTGAAATTGGGTTGGCAGGCCTGACGCTATCGCGGGCAAGCCCACTCCCACATTTGATCGCAATCAACCTGTGGGAGCGGGCTTGCCCGCGATAGCATCCTCAAGCGCGCCGCATCCCAATATGCGGAATATCATCCTCCAGGTATTCCTCACCCTCGACCTTGAACCCATATCTGCCGTAGTACCCCTGCAAATGCGCCTGGGCTGAAAGAAAAATCGGTGTCTGCGGCCAGATATCGTCGATCTGCTTGAGGGTTTCCTCCAGCATCTGGTGGCCCAGGCCAGTGCTCCGGGCTGCCTCGGCCACCAGCACGCGGCCGATTACCACGTCACCGCCATGCAGCTCCGGGTCCAGCAGGCGCAGGTAAGCCACCAATTGGTTGTCCTTCCAGGCCATCAGGTGGTGGGTGTCGCCCTCCAGATCCTGATCGTCGATGTCCTGGTAGATGCATTTCTGCTCGACGACAAATACCTCTGCCCGCAGACGCAAAATGGCGTAGAGCTGTTCCTTGCCCAGATCATTGTGGTGCTTGCAAACCCAATCGACAGTCATCGTTCCATCTCGCATAAAGACCTAGCCTGGATAGTAATGCCCTGGCCGGCAACTGTCTTGGGGGGTGGCATAAACACCTGTGAAACCTTATTTTTTGTGAATGACGTCAATTTGCCATCATTGAGTGCTTTCGCGGTTCAGTTCTTTGTGTAATCTGCTGTACACCGCGAGCGATAAGCTACAGTCAGGTGCCTGGGCATTGTTCTTCCAGACGCCATTGCCCGCAAGGAACTGCCCGCTGTGCAAGGACATTAAGCATGCTGCGACTGTCTCGTGCCGTTGCTTTGCTGGTATTGCTGTTGCTGGTCCCGACGGTGGCCGCAGAACGTTTGCGCCTGGTGGCAGATGCATGGCCGCCGTTTACCGATGCGACCCTGCTCAATGGCGGGCTGGCCACCGATATCGTCAGCACCGCCCTGGCGCGTGCCGGCTTTGCCAGCGATTTCGAGCAAGTGCCGTGGGCGCGGGCGTTGATGGGGGTGGGCGACGGGCGTTATGACGTGTTGATCAATGCCTGGTACGACGAGGCGCGTACGCAGTTGGGGCAGTTTTCCGACGAGTACCTGCTCAACCGCGTGCGTTTTATCAAGCGCCGTGATGATCCCATCGAGTTCCAGAACCTGCAGCAACTGCATGACTATCCCGTCGCCGTGGTACGCGGCTACGCCTATTCGGCGGAGTTCGATGCCGATCCCCAACTGCAAAAAGTCCCGGTGCATAACTTCGCCATGGCCGTGCGCATGCTCGCGGCCCGGCGCGTGCGGCTGACGGTCGAGGATGAGTATGTCGCGCGTTTTCACCTGGCGCGGGAATCACCCAGGGTGCGCAACGCGGTGGAATTCCTGCCCAAGACCTTGAGTGAGAACAGCCTGCATATTCTGGTCAGCCTGAAAAATCCCAGGCATGAGCAGATTGTTGCGGGGTTTGATCGGGAGATTGTCCGGATGAAGGCAGATGGCAGTTATGCGCGTCTTCTCAAGCAACACGGGATGTAGTGTTCTTGAGGTCGCCATCGCGAGCATGCCCGTATTCGCAGATCAAAATGTGGGAGCGGGCTTGCTCGCGATAGGGCTCTAAGCCGCACTGGTTTCCTTGATCAAATGCGCCGCCAGCGTGCGCAACGGCCCCAGTTGCCGACAGATCAATGCCAACTGCGTCTGCACCAGGCGCTGTGCTTCGTCGATCTCATCCGGCATCTGCTCCAGCTCCACTGCCAGCGCTTCCTCGGCATCGCTCTGCACCGCAATCGGCTGTTTGTTCGCCAACCCACTGGCGATTTCGTCGATGCTCGTGGCGAGGGTCTTGCCCGCGCCTTCGATCAGGTGCTCACGCACATCGGCCGGCAGTTGGGTGTCGCGGTGGGCACCCAGCCCCGACAGGTAACTGAGCAAGGTGTGGGACAGCACCAGGAAGCGGAAGCCAACGTCGGCTTCCTTACGGAAGTGCCCCGGCTCCATCAGCATATTGGCCAGGGTGGTGGACAGCGCGGCGTCGGCGTTGTGCGCATTGCGCCGGGCCAGGCGGTAGGCCAGGTCGTCGCTCTTGCCGGCGGCATATTGCTGCATGATCTGGCGCAAGTAGATGCTGTTGCAGGTCAGGGTGTTGGCCAGCACTTTGTTCAGGCGTCGGCCTTGCCAGTCCGGCAGGAACAGGAACACCGCCAGCCCGGCGATCAGGCTGCCGAGCAAGGTATCGAACAGGCGCGGCAGGAACAGTCCATACCCATCGCCCACCTGGTTGAAGCAGAACAGCACCATCAGGGTAATGGCGGCGGTGGCCAGGGTGTAGCGGGTGGTGCGGTTGATAAAGAACACCAGCCCGGCGGCGATGGCGAACATCGACTGCACCAAGGGGTTAGGGAACAGATCGAACAGGGCCCAGGCCACCGTCAGGCCGATGGCCGTGCCGACGATCCGCTGGCCAAGCTTGCGCCGCGTGGCGCCGTAGTTGGGCTGGCAGACGAACAGGGTGGTGAGGATGATCCAGTAGCCCTGGGACGGGTGGATCAAATGCACCATGCCGTAGCCGACACTCAGCGCCAGGGGCAGGCGCAGGGCATGACGGAACAGCAGCGAAGTCGGGGTCAGTTGGGTACGCAGGCGCGTCCACATTTCCTTGAGGTTGCGCGGCGAGCGGTCCAGCAGGCTGCTGTCGCTGGCATCTGCCAGGCTGTCGGGGTTGCTGGCGTCGCTGAGCAGGCGGTCGAGGGTCGACAGGTTGGCCGCCAGCGCGCGCAACGAACGCAGCAGGCCACGCCAGGCCGGGTTGCTCTGGATGCGCAGGTGTTCGAGGGAGGCATTCAGGTCGCCCAGGGCCTCGGCGAAGCTGGCGTCATAGACAAACGGCTGGCGCAGCTGGATCGACTCGGCGAGGGCCTGGCAGGCCTTGCCTTGCTGGCGCAGCAGGCGCTGGCAACGGAACAGCACATCGCTGTGGAAGAAGGCTTCGGCCAGGGCGTTGTAGGGGTAGTGGGAGGAACTGGCGCGCTCGTGGATGTCCTGGGCCAGGAAGTACAGCTTGAGGTAGCGACTGACCTTGGAACCAGGCCGGCCATTGCCGACACGGTGCAGGATGATTTCCTTGGCCGCATTGAGCGCCGCCACCACCCGGCCATTTTGTTGCGCCAGCTCCAGGCGCCGCGCTTCGACGTCCAGTTGGCGAATGGGCTCGAACAGCGATGACTTGAGCTTGAGGTAACGCCCCAGCTCGCGAAACAGCCGGGCCAGGCTCTGTTGCACCGGCTGGTTGGAAAACATTGCCTGCCACAGCACCGACAGCGCGCCGTACCAGGCGGCACCGGCCACCAGCAGCAAGGGTTCGTGCCAGAAGTCGGTGACGGCGCCGCCGCGCTGGTCCACGCCGATCATGGTGTAGACCGACAGAATCAAAGTGGCCGAGGCAATGGCGCCATAACGCTCGCCCAGGGCGCCGAGCATGGTCAGGCAGAAACTCGCCAGGGCGATGGCGATGGCAAAAATCCACGGGTAGGGAAACAGCAACTCCACCGACAGCGCCGCCACGCTGAAACACACCAGCGTCACCGCCAGCGCATTGAGGCGGCCCTGCCAGCTGTCATCGGTTTCGGCCAGGGCGCTGGCGATAATCCCCAGGAACAGCGGGATCAGCAGCGACATTTCATCCTGATACCAGCACAGCGCCATGCTGCCGGTGAGGGCGATAAACACCCGTACGCTGTAACTGAACTTATCCAGTGCCCAAAGGCGCCGCATGGACTGCTTGAACGAGGTCGAGGACATGAAGTCTGGGGTCTTCCGGGACGATGCCGCTAAATTGAGCCAGTAATGACGTCACGGCAAGCGTGGCGATCACATTCATAAGCAAAAATTGTTTTGGCACACCCCATCAAAATGTGGGAGCGGGCTTGCTCGCGAATGCGGAGTGTCAGTCGCTGAATGAGCTGACTGACCCACCGTATTCGCGAGCAAGCCCGCTCCCACAGTTGATCACATTACCGTTCAGGCGTACTGCGCCGCCGCATACCCCGAAGCCCAGGCCCACTGGAAGTTGAACCCGCCCAGGTGCCCGGTCACATCCAGCACTTCGCCGATAAAGTACAGGCCGGGGCTTTTCAGCGACTCCATGGTCTTGGACGACACTTCCCGCGTATCCACCCCGCCCAGGGTGACTTCGGCGGTGCGGTAGCCCTCGGTGCCGGCCGGGACCAATTGCCAACTGCCCAGCTTGGTAGCGATATCTGCCAGTTCGGCGTGGGTGTACTGCTTCATCGGTTTGGACACAAACCACGTCTCGGCCAGCAGGTTGGCCATCTTCTTGGTGAAGATCTCGCCCAGCAGGGTCTTGAGTTCGCTGTTGGGGCGCTCGGCCTGTTGCTGTTGCAGCCAGGCGTGGGCGTCGTGGTCGGGCAGCAGGTTGATTTCTACCGTGTCGCCGGGCTCCCAGTACGAGGAGATCTGCAAAATCGCCGGCCCGCTCAGGCCGCGATGGGTGAACAAAATGTTCTCGCGAAAGCTCTGGTCGTTGCAGCTGACCAGGCAATCGACCGAGGTGCCGGACAGCTCGCCACACAGTTCCTTGAGCTGATCGGTGATGGTAAACGGCACCAGGCCTGCACGGGTCGGCAGCAGTTCATGGCCGAACTGCTTGGCCACCTGATAACCAAAGCCGGTGGCGCCCAGGGTCGGAATCGACAGGCCACCGGTGGCAATCACCAGGGACTCGCAGCGCAACTCGCCGAGGGTGGTCTGCAGTTGGTAGCCGCTGTCGAGCCTGGCGATCTCCTGGATCGAGGTGTCCAGGTGCAGGCTCACGCCGGTCTGGATGCATTCGTCGAGCAGCATGCCGAGGATGTCGCTGGATTTGTTATCGCAGAACAGCTGGCCGAGCTTCTTCTCGTGGTACGGCACGCCATGCTTAGCCACCAGCCCGATGAAATCCCACTGGGTGTAGCGGGCCAGGGCGGATTTGCAGAAGTGCGCATTGTGCGAGAGGAAGTTGGCAGGCTCGGTGTACATATTGGTGAAGTTACAGCGGCCACCGCCGGACATCAGGATCTTCTTGCCGGCCTTGTTCGCATGGTCGATCAACATCACCTTGCGCCCACGCCCGGCGGCGGTCAGCGCGCACATCAAGCCTGCGGCGCCAGCGCCAATGATCACAACTTCGGTCGAGCGCAAAACGGTGTCCTCACAAAATATTGATCTCAAATGCAATCAGAAATGTGGGAGCGGGCTTGCTCGCGAATACGGACTGTCAGCCAACCCATCTGGCGACTGGTACACCGCATTCGCGAGCAAGCCCGCTCCCACATTGGATCTCCATTGAATCGAAGAGCTTTACAGGATCCGCACGCGCAACGAGCGGCCCTTGATCTTGCCGTCATTCAAACGCTGCAACGCCTGCTTGGCGACGCTGCGTTCCACTGCCACATAGGCCTGGAAGTCAAAGATCGCGATCTTGCCCACCTGGGCGCCCGGGATCCCGGCTTCACCGGTCAGCGCGCCGAGGATGTCGCCTGGGCGGACCTTGTCTTTACGACCGGCAGCAATGCACAAGGTGCTCATCACCGGCAGCAGTGGCGCGCCGCCCTGGGATTTGAGGTTGCTCAGTTGATCCCAGTTCAGCGGGGCCTTTTGCAGCAGTTCGATGGCCTGGGCACGGTGTGCCTCGGACGGCGCCACCAGGCTGATGGCGATCCCGGTCTCACCGGCACGCCCGGTACGGCCGACGCGGTGAATGTGGATTTCCGAATCGCGGGCCAGTTCGACGTTGATCACCATGTCCAGCGAGTCAATGTCCAGGCCTCGGGCCGCCACGTCGGTGGCCACCAGTACCGAAGTACTGCGGTTGGCGAACATTGCCAGCACCTGGTCACGGTCGCGCTGTTCCAGGTCGCCATGCAGGCCGACTGCAGAAATGCCCTTGGCGGTCAGGTGATCCACGGTTTCCTGCACTTGCTGCTTGGTAAAGCAGAAGGCCACGCAAGAGGCCGGACGGAAGTGCGATAGCACCTTGGTCACCGCGTCCATGCGTTCTTCCGGGGAGATTTCGTAGAAACGCTGCTCGATCTGCTCATCGGAGTGGAACGCTTCGGCCTTGACCTGCTGCGGCGCGCGCATGAATTTGGAGGCCAGTTGCTTGATGCTCACCGGGTAGGTGGCCGAGAACAACAGGGTCTGGCGACGGGCCGGGGTCTTGCTGATGATGTCTTCGATGGCGTCGTAGAAACCCATGTCGAGCATGCGGTCGGCTTCATCGAGGATCAGCGTGTTCAAACCGTCCAGCACCAGCGAACCCTTGCGCAGGTGTTGCTGGATGCGGCCCGGGGTGCCGACGATGACGTGGGCGCCATGCTCCAGGGAAGCAATCTGCGGGCCGAGGGACACGCCGCCGCACAGGGTCAGCACCTTGATGTTGTCTTCGGCGCGGGCCAGGCGGCGGATTTCCTTGGCCACCTGGTCAGCCAGCTCGCGGGTCGGGCACATCACCAGGGCCTGGCAACCGAAGTAGCGCGGGTTGATCGGGTTCAACAGGCCGATGCCGAAGGCGGCGGTCTTGCCGCTGCCGGTCTTGGCCTGGGCGATCAGGTCCAGCCCCTTGAGGATCACCGGCAAGCTTTGCGCCTGGATCTGCGTCATCTCGGCATAACCCAGCGAGTCAAGGTTAGCCAGCATGGCGGCGGAGAGCGGCAAAGTATTAAAAGCGGTGGCGATGGTGGTCACGGGACAGGCTCTGCAAAAACAAAATGTCGCGCAGTGTACCAGCCCCGTGGGAATTTCCCTGCAAGTTCTAGACGAGACGCCGCCTAATGCTCAATGTCGTGCTCGCGGCTGACCACTCGTTTGCCGTCTTTTGGCGACAATTGCAGGAAGATCGCCGCCGCCAACATCGCCATGATGCCCACGGTGAGGAACGTCAACTGGAACGCCTCAAGCACGGTGTTGACCCCATCGTTACCGGCTTGGGCAGTAAACCCGCCAAGCAGGGCACCGGCGCAGGCCACCCCCAGGCTCAGGGCCAGTTGCGCCACCACCGACAGCAGGCTGTTGCCGCTGCTGGCCTGGGCATCGTCGAGGTCGATCAGGGTCACGGTGTTCATCGCGGTAAATTGCAGGGAGTTGATCGCCCCCAGTACCGCGAGCATCGCCAGCAACAGCGGGTAGGGCGTCTGTTCGCTGACCAGGCCCATGCTCGCCAGCATCATGCCCAGCAGCAGGGTGTTGCCGGTGAGCACGACGCGATAGCCCAGGCGTTCGATCAACGGCCGGGCGACCGACTTGGCGACCATCGCCGCTGCCGCCAGGGGCAGCATGCTCATCCCGGCCTGGGACGGCGAGTAACCCAGGGCGATCTGCAGCAGCAACGGCACGAGGAACGGCAGGGCGCCGCTGCCCAGGCGCGCGAACAGGTTGCCGAGAATGCCCACGGCAAAGGTCCGGGTCTTGAACAGCACCGGCGAGAACAGTGGGTTTTCGATATGCCCGGCGCGCAGCCAGTAGGCCGCCAGGCACGCCATGCCGCCGAACAGCAGCAACATCACGCGCAAGTGCGGCAGGTGCAGCTCGCCCAGGCCTTCCATGGCAATGGTGATCAGCACCATTGCCGCGCCAAACAGCAAAAAGCCCAGGCTGTCGAAGCGAGTACGCTCGCTGCCGCGCAGGTCGGGGATGAATTTCCACACGGCGTAGCAGCCGATCATGCCCACCGGCAGGTTGATCAGGAAAATCCAGTGCCAGGTCAGGTACTGCACCATCCAGCCGCCCATGGTCGGGCCGAGCAGGGGGCCGAGCAGGCCGGGAATGGTGATAAAACCCATGATCCGTACCAGCTCCGAGCGCGGGTAGGCGCGCAGCACCACCAGCCGGCCCACCGGCAGCATCAGCGCGCCGCCCAGGCCCTGGATCACCCGTGCGCCCACCAGCATGCTCAGGCTGCTGGACAGGGCGCACAGCAGCGAGCCGATGCTGAACAACATGATCGCGCCAAAGAAAATCTTCTTGGTGCCGAAACGGTCGGCGATCCAGCCCGAGGCCGGGATCAGCAAGGCCACGGTGAGCATGTAGGCGATGATCACGCCCTGCATGCGCAGCGGGTTTTCCGCCAGGTCCTCGGCCATGGCGGGCAGTGCCGTGTTGAGAATCGTGCCGTCGAGCGACTGCATGAAGAAGGCAATCGCTACCACCCAGGGTAACCAGCGGGCGGTCTTGGCATCGAGCACGACACGATTCGGCATGAGATCCCTTTTGTTAGCAGGCTATGGGTTGCCGATTATGCGCCAACCTCTGCCGATTTTCCCACTGGCGGTTCGTCTATATCAGCGATGGCCACGTCCTTGCCCACCAGGAAGTCGATCAGCGCGCGATGCACCGCCAGCGCCGCCTCCCGCGACTCCAGGTCGAGCAAGTGGCCGGTGTGTTCGGCGCTGGCAAAGCTGCTGCGGCCCACGTATTGCTTGAACAGTTGGGCTTCATTGGCCGGGGTGTATTCGTCCAGCGTGCCGTTGAGAAAATGCACCGGGGTTTCGATCTGGCGCAATTGCGGCAGGTAGTTGCCATCGCCCAGGGCAAGCACCTGATGAATATGAAAGCGCGCCTGGCGGTACTCGGTGGTGGCCATGGTCGACAGGTGCCGATGGTTATTGCGCTTGAGCCGGCTGGAGAGGAATTTGCCGACGGTCTCATTGAGCAAGTGGCCGACGGCAGACTTGTCATCGGCCTCGATCAGCACCCGCACCCGCTCCACATATTCGAGCATTGCCGGGTTGAGATTGGGCGCCAGGGCCATCACCACCGAGCTTTCGATGGAAGGCGGGTTGCGCGCCAGGGTCAGCAGGGTCGAGATGCCACCCCAGGAGGCCGACACCAGGTGGTTGACCTGGAAACGCTCCACCAGCGCCCGCAGGATCTCGACTTCGTCGTCCTTGGTCACCAGGTCCAGATCAGTGTTGTGGGTGCGCGAATAGCCGGAAAACGGCAAGTCGAACATCAACACATTGAAATGCTCGGCCAGGCACTTGCTGGTGCGGGCGAATGAGCGGGTGGTGGACAGCGCGCCGTTGACCAACAGCACGGTCTTGCGTTGCGGATCGTTACCCAATTGCTCTACGTGAACGTTGTAGTGCTTGAACAACTTATCAATGACAAAACTTCCTTGGTACATGTCAACGCTCCGGCTCGCCCAGTCCCGGGCGAGGTCATGCATCATTTGCGAACAAATGGGTTGAGAGTGGCGGGATGCCACTAACCGTTATAACGAGGTTTTCGAGCGTCGACAACAGTCCGCCAACCAACGGGATGCTGCCAGGGAAGGTTCATCAGAACCCAGGGTATTCCCCTGTAGGAGCCAGCTTAAATTGTGGCAAGGCGCGCGCTTGTTGTGGCGAGAAGCCCCCTCGCCACAGCACAAGCCGGGCGTTTACAAGGTCAGGGTCAGGCGTTTTACCAACGCGCCCGGCAGCAGGTTGGACGAGGTGTTGCGCTCGCCATAGGTGCTGGCCGACAGCAGCAACTCGCGCTCGGCGGTCAGCGCTTCCAACTGCGACCCCAGCAGGTGATAGACGCTATCGTCAAAGCGCATGGTGCTGACCGGTGCCTTGATCTCGCCGTCTTCGACCCAAAACGTGGCGAAGCGGGTCATGCCCGTCAGGCGCGCCGCCGGCTGGTCGGAGTAGTTCAAGTACCACAGGTTGCTGATATACAGGCCGGTGCCCAGTTGCTTGAGGATATCGGCCTGGGCCAGGCTGCCGGCGGCCATCTGCAAGGCGCTGGGGGACTCATCGCCGCTGGCGCCGTTGGTGCTCAAGCCGTATTCGGCGGCGCTGCGCGAGTTGACCAGTTGCCCTTGCGCCTGGCCATTGGCGATCAAGGTCACGTCGTTGCGCGGATAACCGTCCCGGGAAAACGCCGGGCTCAGGGAGCCGGTGATCTGTTCGCCCATGCCCACCAGCGGGCTCAGGGCCTGGTCGCCGGCATACAGGCGCTGCAACGGGCTGCCCTTGCTGGCGATGGCCTGCGCAGAAAAACCACCCCAGGCGAGCATGCCGATGATTTCTTCCATGGCCGCCGGTGCCAGGTAGGCGCGGTATTGGCCGGGCGCCAGGGTGTGCAAGGGCCGGCCAAGAAACTCCAGTTGTTCGCGGGCTTGCTGCAAGCGCTGGGCAAATGCCGCGCTGTCCCAGGCATCGCCGGCGTAGCTGGCCTTGACCGCCTCGCCATTGGCATGGAACAGGCTGAAATCAAAGTTGAAGCTATTGGCCTGGTGCCAGCCAAAAGCTCCCGACGAGCTGGCGAACCCGCGACTGATCGGCCCGGCGGCATAGATGCCGACCAGGTCGAAACCTTGGGCGCCCTGGCTGATTTCGCCCAGGACTTGATCGAGGTCCGGCAGCGCCTGGGCCTGCTCGCTGCTGTTTTGCCAGGCCGTGTGATTGAGCAGCAGGTAAGGATCTTTGGGCAGCAAGGGCAAGGTGTCGCGCAATTGCTGCAGGCCCTCGGCCAGGCGCTGGCGGTCCACCTCGGGGGTGCCGGCCAGGGTGATGGCCAGGTCGGCGTGCCGGCCATCGTTGATCAGCTTGAGGTTGACGCTGGCCTGCTGTACCTGGCCGGCCTGGCGCACCTTGGCGTGGTTGAAACGCACGAATTCGGACGACTCCGCCGCGTAGCCCAGATGAAACTGTTCCCCATCGGCGATGGCCTGCTTGAGCCATTCCACCAGGTCCTTGAAAGCCTTCATCAGGCGTCTCCCCCAAACACATCCACATCGCTGAAGACACACGCCGGCGATGCATGGCCGACGCGGATCACTTGGTTCGGCTCGCCCTTGCCGCAGTTGGGCGTGCCCAGCACCTTGAAGGTGCTGGCATCGCCCACGGCACTGAGCTTGCGCCAGAACTGCGCGGAAATCGCCCGGTAGTTGGGGTTCTTCACCACGCCCTTGAGTTCGCCGTTCTCGATCAACTGGCCCCACTCGCAGCCGAACTGGAACTTGTTGCGCGCATCGTCGATCGACCAGGAACGGTTGGTCGACATCAGGATGCCGTGCTCGATGCCGCCGATCAGTTGCGCCAGGCTCTGGTCGCCAGCCTCGATATTGAGGTTGGCCATGCGGTCGATGGGTGCGCGGTTCCAACTGCTGGCGCGGCTGTTGGCTACGCCGCCCATGCCCGAGCGGTACTGCGACAGCGCCCCGCCCAGGGGCTTGAGCAGCAGGCCGTTGCGGATCAGGAACTGCTTGTTGGCGGGCGTGCCGTCGTCGTCATGGGCGTAGCTGGCCAGTTGCTCGGGAATGTCCGGGTCAAATGTCACGTTCAGCAGGTTGGAGCCGTATTGCAGGTGCCCGAAGTCGCTGGCCTTGACGAAGCTGGTGCCGGCGTAATTGCGCTCGTCGCCGAGAATGCGGTCCAGCTCCAGCGGGTGGCCGATGGATTCATGGATCTGCAGGATCATCTGGTCGGGCATCAACAGCAGGTCGCGCGGGCCCTGGGGCGTGTTGGGGGCCAGCAGCAGTTGCAGGGCCTCGTCGGCCACCCGTGGCGCGGCGCCTACCAGGCCGAAGCGGCTGATCACATCAAAGCCGCCCTGCTGGCCAAAGTTGCTGCCACCCAGGGTGCGGGTCTGGCTGTCGTTGCCGTGGTAGGCGGTCACATTGACGCCGGGGAACACAAAGCGCTGAGCCTGACGCAGTTGCGCGCCGGCACTGTTGAGGTAGATCTGTTCAACGTGGGTGGTGCCCAGGCTGACCTCCCAGTTCACCAGGCGCTCGTCCCTGGGCACGGCCGCTGACTCTGCGCCGAGCAGTTGGTAGCAGTCGCTCAGGGACGGGAAGGCTTGGTCGAGCTCTGGCGACAGGTAGTCGGCGATGTCGCTGGACACCGGCTGGTCGCGCAGGTCGAGCAGGGCGTGGGGCTTGATACGCCGGGCCTGTTGTTCGGCACGCTCGAGGGCCGCTTGCAGGCCGGCCAGGGAAATATCGTGGGTGGCCGCGTAGGCTTCGACACCGTTGAGGCGCACGGTGAGCATGGCGCCTTCGTCGCGGCCCAGGTGCGGCGGTTCGGCGACATTCTTGCGCACCGACAGGTACTGGCCGGACTCGCGCACGTAGCGCAGGGAGAAGAATTCGGCGCGGGTGCGCAGGGCGGCGAAATGTTGTTTGAGTTGCGGGTGTTTGTCGAACATGGGGCCTTCCTTGTGGGCGGTGATGGCTTTGAGGGCCCCATCGCAGGCAAGCCAGCTCCCACCTTTTGAATGTGCTCACAAATCAAAATGTGTGAGCTGGCTTGCCTGCGATGCTTTTGCCTTGGCTTTAGACCGGGCAACCCTTGGCGCGCAGGATGGCGTCAAAGCGGTCAGGGTCCAGGGTGCCGGCTTCGATGGCAGCCAGTGTGGCTTTCTCGCGGGCCAGCAGGTCATGGCAGCGCACCAGCAATTCCGGCAGTTCGCTGCGCGAGGCGGCGACCACGCCGTCGCCATCGCCGATCATCAGGTCGCCAGGGGCTACCAGCATGCCAGCGCAGGAGATCGGCACGTTGATCTCGCCGCCGCCGTCAGTGCTCGGGCCACGGTGTACGCCGCCGATGGCGTAGGCCGGCAGTTCGCCGGTCTGCCATTCGTCGAGGTCGCGCAGGGCGCCGTTGATCACCACACCGACAATGCCAGCCTTCAGGGCCATGGCGCGCATGATGCCGCCGAACACCGCGCGGGTCAGGTCGGCGCTGCCGTCGATCACCAGCACATCGCCCGGGCGGGCCATCTGCATGGCTTTGAGAATCATCAGGTTGTCACCGGGGCGCACCCGCACAGTGAGGGCGCTGCCGAGCATTGGTGCATTGCCGTGGAAGGCTTTCAGGCCCAGGCCACCGACGTTACGGCCCAGGCAGTCGCTGACGGCCGCCGCCGGGATCTTGCTGAATTCCTTCAGCCATTTCGGGTCCAGCGGTTCAACGTTTGGATTGATCAGGAAGCCGGTAGGCCATTTGCTCGAAGAAACGACATCAAACATGAGAAAGCCTCGTGGCCAGGCAGAAGCCGGCGTGTCGGTAGGAAGGTGAAACGTTTGCGCGAGGGACTAGATTAGGCCGGCGCGGGGGGTGGGATCAAGGGCGGGGCAGTGTAGGAAGAGTCTGGGAAGATGGGTGTTGGCTGGTCGGGTCTCATCGGGAGCAAGCCCCCTCCCACATTTTGATGTGTGAATACGTTCAAATGTGGGAGCGGGCTTGCCTGCGATAAGAGCGCCGCGGTGTAGCGGTTACTGCGCGGTCGGACCCACTTCACGCAACGGCTTGCCACGCACCGGCGCATCGCCGGCCACGTAGTAGTCCGCGGTGCTGCGCGGCAACTGGCGGCCACGCATCTTGTCGGCGATTTTTTCGGCGATCATGATGGTTGGCGCGTTCAGGTTGCCGGTGGTGATGATCGGCATGATCGAAGCATCGACCACCCGCAGGCCCTGCATGCCATGCACGCGGCCTTCGCCATCGACCACAGCCATTTCGTCGGTGCCCATCTTGCACGAGCAGGACGGGTGGAACGCGGTTTCGGCGTGCTCGCGGATGAACTTGTCCAGTTGCTCGTCGGTTTGCACGTCGATGCCCGGGCTGATTTCACGGCCACGGAACGCGTCCAGTGCCGGCTGCTGCATGATTTCACGGGTCAGGCGGATGCCATCGCGGAACTCCTGCCAGTCCTGCTCGGTGGCCATGTAGTTGAAGAGGATGCTCGGGTAGTCCCGTGGGTTCTTCGACTTCACTTGCACACGGCCACGGCTCGGCGAACGCATGGAGCCCATGTGCGCCTGGAAACCGTGCTCTTTCACACCGTTGCTGCCGTTGTAGTTAATCGCGACCGGCAGGAAGTGGTACTGGATGTTCGGCCACTCGAATTCTTCACGGGTGCGGATAAAACCGCCCGCTTCGAACTGGTTGCTGGCGCCGATGCCGGTGCCGTTGAACAGCCATTCGGCACCAATGGCTGGCTGGTTGTACCAGAGCAGCGACGGGTACAGCGAGACCGGCTGGGTGCAGGCGTATTGCAGGTAAAGCTCCAGGTGATCCTGCAGGTTTTCACCGACGCCTGGCAGGTCGTGGACCACCGGGATGTCGAGGCTTTCCAGGAGTTTGGCCGGGCCTACACCGGAACGTTGCAGCAATTGCGGCGAGGCGATGGCGCCGCTGCACACCAGCACTTCCTTGCGCGCGCGGGCTTCAACACGCTCTTCGGCGGCACCGATCAGGTAACGCACGCCGACCGCACGCTTGCCTTCGAACAACACTTTGTCGGCCAGGGCATGGGTGACGATGGTCAGGGTCGAGCGCTTCTTGGCGGTGTCCAGGTAGCCACGGGCGGTACTGGCGCGACGGCCGTTCGGCGTCACGGTACGGTCCATCGGGCCGAAACCTTCCTGTTGGTAGCCGTTCAAGTCTTCGGTACGCGGGTAACCGGCCTGCACGCCAGCTTCAACCATGGCGTGGAACAGCGGGTTGTTACCGGCTTTAGGCGTGGTCACGCTGACCGGACCTTCGCCACCGTGGTAGTCGTTCGGGCCGATGTCGCGGGTTTCGGCCTTGCGGAAATACGGCAGGCAGTCGAGGTAGCTCCAGTCTTCCAGGCCTGGCAGTTTTGCCCAGTTGTCGTAGTCCATGGCGTTGCCACGGATGTAGCACATGCCGTTGATCAGCGACGAGCCACCCAGGCCCTTGCCGCGACCACATTCCATACGACGGCCGTCCATATGTGGCTCTGGATCGGTTTCGTAGGCCCAGTTGTAGCGGCGGCCTTGCAGCGGGAATGCCAGGGCGGCGGGCATCTGGGTGCGGAAGTCCAGGCGGTAGTCGGGGCCACCGGCTTCCAGCAGCAAAACGGTGACGCCTTCGTCTTCGGTCAGACGGGTCGCCAGGGTGTTACCGGCGGAGCCGGCACCCACAATGATGTAGTCGTATTCTTGGGACATAAATGCACCCTCTTTGGAGTTGGTCAGGTCGGGCCCCATCGCAGGCAAGCCAGCTCCCACAATCAAAATGTGGGAGCCGGGCTCGCCCTCGATAGCGGCCCCGCAGGCAATACAGAACTCGGGTTTAGAACACCGAGGCGTAGTCGCCCAGCTCAACCTGTACCGATTTGATGCGGGTGAAGTTGTTCAGCGAGCTGATGCCGTTCTCACGGCCAACACCCGACTGCTTGTAGCCGCCAACCGGCATCTTCGCGTCGGACTCGCCCCAGGCGTTGATCCAGCAGATACCCGCCTCCAACTGATGAATCACGCGGTGGGCGCGGTTCAGGTCCTTGGTCACCAGACCAGCGGCCAAGCCGAAGTCGGTGTCGTTGGCACGACGGATCACTTCTTCTTCGGTCTCGTAGGTGAGGATGCTCATCACTGGGCCAAAGATTTCTTCACGCACGATGGTCATGTCGTCGGTGCAGTCAGTGAACACGGTCGGTGCCACGAATGCGCCCTTGGCGAAGTCGCCGTCGGTCAGGCGGTCGCCGCCGCACAGCAGGCGTGCGCCTTCTTCCTTGCCCTTGGCGATATAGCCCAGCACGCTTTCCATGTGGGCGAAGCTGACCAGTGGGCCGAAGTTGGTGTTTTCGTCTTCTGGGTTGCCAACGCGGATGCGCGCAACACGCTCAACGATCTTGGCTTCAAAGGCGGCTTGCAGGTGCTTTGGAATGAACACACGGGTGCCGTTGGTGCAGACCTGGCCGGAGCTGTAGAAGTTGGCCATCATCGCGGTGTCGGCGGCGCGATCCAGGTCGGCGTCGTCGAAAATGATCAGCGGGGATTTGCCGCCCAGTTCCATGGTGACGTCTTTGAGCGAGGAGCTCGAAGCGCTGGCCATGACCTTCTTGCCGGTGTCGGTACCGCCGGTGAAGGAGATTTTCTCGATGCGTGGGTGCTCGGTCAGCCAGGTGCCGACTTCACGGCCGCTACCGGTCAGAACGTTGAACACGCCATCCGGCACGCCAGCTTCGGTGTAGATTTCGGCCAGCTTCAGGGTGGTCAGCGAGGTGACTTCGCTTGGCTTGAAGATCATCGCGTTGCCGGCAGCCAGGGCTGGGGCGGACTTCCACAGGGCAATCTGGATCGGGTAGTTCCACGCGCCGATACCGGCGACCACGCCCAGCGGCTCGCGGCGGGTGTAGACGAACGAGGTGGTACGCAGCGGGATCTGCTCGCCTTCGATGGCGGGCACCAGGCCTGCGTAGTATTCCAGCACATCGGCGCCGGTGACGATGTCGACGTACTTGGTTTCAGAGAAGGATTTACCGGTGTCCAGGGTTTCCAGGGCCGCCAGTTCATCATTGCGCTCGCGCAGGATTTCCACGGCGCGACGCAGGATGCGCGAACGCTCCATGGCGGTCATGGCGGCCCAGATTTTCTGGCCCTTTTCGGCGCTGACCACCGCACGCTCAACGTCTTCGAATGTGGCGCGTTGCACGTTGGCGAGAACTTCACCGTTAGCCGGGTTGATGGCTTCGAAGGTGGCATCGCTGCCAGCGTCGCTGTAGCCGCCGTCAATGTAGAGTTTTTGCAGTTCGAAACGGGCCATAAAGTCCTCGCAAGTGCATAAGTGGTTGGCGTTAACCACCAAAAGGTGCAGCCATAAGGTTCTGGCAACACCGTTCAGTAGCCGTTCAGGGGTTGAGCGTTTATGTGTGCTCTAACTCACCTGCTTGGCCAATTGGAAATCCATGTATTCGTAAGCGATCCGTTGCGCCTGCTCCGTGTCGAAAGCGTCTCCCGACAGGGCGCCGCGCAACCACAAACCGTCGATCAAGGCCGCCAGGCCTCGGGCTGCGCTGCGTGCATCTTCCAGCGGCAGCACACGGCGGAACTGGCAGCACAGGTTGGAATACAGGCGGTGATCGTTGATCCGCTGCAACCTGTGCAAAGACGGGTGGTGCATGCTGGTGGCCCAGAAGGCCAGCCAGGTTTTCATTGCCGGGCCGTTGACCTGGCTGGCGTCGAAGTTGCCGCCGATAATCACTTGAAGGTGCGCCCGCGGGGTGTCTTCCTTCAATGCCTGCCGGCGTTCGTGGACATTCTCGATCAGCACATTCATCAGGTACCGCATCGTTGCGGCGATCAGGCCGTTCTTGTCCTGAAAGTAGTGACTGATGATGCCGTTCGAGACGCCGGCCAAACGGGCGATCAGCGCAATGCTGGCATCCCCCATCCCGACCTGATCTATGGCCGTCAATGTGGCTTCGATCAACTGCTGGCGGCGTATGGGTTGCATACCGACCTTGGGCATGTAGCACCTCTCCTTAGGCCTGCCAACGGGCGTAAACGTTCGTCGGCGTGAAGGCCAGTCTATTTTGTTTTGATTGAACGTTCAATCAACAAAGAATAAGATCTGCGACAAATGGTCGCTGCCTACAGGTATTTCCTACGTGTCGGCAGACGCATCTGACATCCGTAAAAACCCTTGAAACAGCCCATGACAGCGCGTTGCTGGGGTCTGGGGTTTTTCGGGATGTCTTTATAACACCCGTCCGTCGACTGCCGAAAAATCGATGGCGTGGGTCAAGCGCTGCCTTGTGTCCTCTCTCGCACTGCCCGGAGCCTCTGTGCCATGAGTTCTGCCTCTCTAATAAAGACCCCACCGGAAAAAGTGCGGGTCAACGGTTGGGTGTTCTACACCTCTACCGCGTTGATCCTGTTGTTGACCGCCGTTCTGATCATCGCCCCGCAAGAGGCCGGCAGAATGCTGGGAGTCGCCCAGACCTGGCTCTCGAAAAGCTTTGGCTGGTATTACATGGTGGTCATCGCCGCCTACCTGGTATTTGTGGTGGGTCTGGCGTTTTCGTCCTACGGCAAACTGAAGCTGGGCAGCAAGGCTGATACCCCGGACTTCAGTTACGGCGCCTGGGCCGGCATGTTGTTCTCCTCGGGCATCGGCATTTCGTTGCTGTACTTCGGCGCGTCCGAGCCGTTGGACCATTACTTCAACCCGCCCGAAGGCGCCGCCGCCACCCATATGGCTGCGCGCCAGGCGTTGCAGCTGACCTTCCTGCACTGGGGCCTGCATGGCTGGGCGATCTACGCGCTGGTCGGCCTGGCCGTGGCGTACTTCGCCTACCGCCATAACCAGCCGCTGGCCCTGCGTTCGGCGCTGTACCCATTGATGGGCGAGCGTTGGGTCAAAGGCGCGGCGGGTCACGCGGTGGACGGCTTCGGCATGTTCGTGACCCTGCTGGGTCTGGTGACAAACCTGGGGATTGGTTCGATGCAAGTGTCGTCCGGGTTGGAAAACCTGTTCGGCATGGAGCACAGCAACACCAACCTGCTGATCGTGATCATCGTGATGAGCACCGTGGCGACCATCGCCGCCGTGTCGGGCGTGGAGAACGGCATTCGTCGCTTGTCCAACCTGAACATCGTGCTGTTCAGCGGCCTGCTGATTTTTGTGCTGCTGTTTGGCCCGACCCTGCACCTGCTCAACGGCTTTGTGCAGAACATCGGCGACTACATGAACGGTCTGGTGCTGAAAACCTTCGACCTCTACGTGTACGAAGGCGATGGTGAGAAGTCCGAGCGCTGGATGGGCCTGTGGACCCTGTTCTACTGGGCCTGGTGGATTTCCTGGGCACCGTTCGTGGGCATGTTCATCGCGCGTATTTCCCGTGGCCGTACGGTGCGCGAACTGGTGGCGGGCGTGCTGCTGATCCCGCTGGGCTTTACCCTGGCGTGGCTGTCGATCTTCGGCAACTCGGCCCTGGACCTGGTGCTCAACCATGGCGCCGTGGAGCTGGGCAAGACCGCGTTGGAGCAACCCTCCATGGCGATCTACCAGTTGCTGGAGTACTACCCGGCGTCGAAAGTGGTGATCGGCGTGTCGATCTTTGTGGGTTTTGTGCTGTTCCTGACGCCGGCGGATTCCGGCGCGGTGATGATGGCCAACCTGTCGTGCAAAGGTGGCAACGTGGATGAGGATGCGCCGCACTGGCTGCGGATCTTCTGGTCGGCGGTGATCACCCTGGTGACCATCGGCTTGCTGTTTGCTGGCAACTTTGAAGCCATGCAGACCATGGTGGTGCTGGCGGGCTTGCCGTTCTCGGTGGTGCTGATCTTCTTTATGTTCGGTTTGCACAAAGCCATGCGCCAGGACGTGGCCATCGAACAGGAGCAGGCGCAATTGGCCGAACGCGGCCGTCGTGGTTTCAGCGAGCGCCTGACTGCCCAGGACCTGCAGCCGAGCCAGGCCGTGGTGCAGCGCTTTATGGACAAGAAGGTCACCCCGGCGCTGGAAGAAGCCGCTGTGGCCCTGCGCGCCCAAGGGCTGGATGTGCAGACGCTGCTGGGTAAATCCAAGCGCTGCATTGGCGTGCGGATCGAGATGGAAGGCAACCCGTTTGTCTACGAGGTGAGCCTGGACGGCTACCTGGCGGCGCCGAGTGAGTCGATCGAGGCCGACGAGGAGCGTGCGCGCTACTACCGCGCCGAGGTTTACCTGCACAACGGCGGCCAGGAGTACGACCTGATGGGCTTCACCCAGGAGCAGATCACCCGGGATGTGCTCGATCAGTTTGAAAGCCATCGGCAGCTCCTTGGCCGTGTCTATAGCTGATGGTTGAAGGCGGGTGGTGTCGTCACTGACACCATCTGGTCAAAATGTGGGAGCGGGCTTGCTCGCGATTGCGGTGTATCAGTACCAGATTCATTGACTGATACATTGCAATCGCGAGCAAGCCCGCTCCCACATTTGTTTTGTGTTGCCTTTTAGCCCAAGTTCTTGCCCAGCAGGGCGTGGTACAGCTCGCTGTCCCCCAGAATCCCCACCACTTTGTTGTTGTCGTGCAGCACCAGCTTGTTGCCGGTCTGGTAGCGAATCTGCAAGGCATCGCGCATGCCGATATTCGAATCCACCAAGGTCGGTAGCCGCCCCAGGCCTTCCACGGCTTGCCCCGGCGCCCAGTTCTGCAGGTTCATTGCCACGCCATTTTGCCGTGCGCCCTGGATGGTGTTGCCTTCGGCCAGGTCCAGCCACGAATCGCCGCCCGGATCCAGGCATACCGAGCCGTTGACCCGCTTGCAGTTGTCCAGGGTGCGCATCAGGCTGCGGCCGCACAACACGTTCAGCGGGTTGGTATGGGCGACGAAGGTGCGCACATAGTCGTCCGCCGGGTTCAGCACAATTTCTTCCGGCACGCTGTACTGGATGATCTTGCCGTCTTTCATGATCGCGATCCGGCTACCCAGTTTCAGCGCCTCATCCAGGTCGTGGCTGACGAACACGATGGTCTTGCTCAGTTTGCGTTGCAGCTCCAGCAACTCATCCTGCAGGCCTTGGCGGATCAGCGGGTCGAGGGCCGAGAAGGGTTCGTCCATCAGCAGGATATCGGCGTCCATCGCCAGGGCGCGGGCCAGGCCGACGCGCTGTTGCATGCCGCCCGAGAGTTCGTCGGGCTTCTTGTTGCGCCATTGGGTCAGGCCCACCAGCTCAAGCTTCTCGTCCACCAGCTTGCGCCGTTCCTTTTCGGGGCGGCCCTGCATTTCCAGGCCAAAGCTGATGTTTTCACGCACCGTCAGCCAGGGCATCAGGGCGAACTTCTGGAACACCATGGCAATGCGCTTGGTGCGCATCATTTTCAGCTCTGCCGGGGTGCATGAGGCGATGTCGATCTGGCGTCCTTCATGCTCGACAAACAACTGGCCACGGCTCACGGTGTTAAGGCCGTTGATACAGCGCAACAGGCTGGATTTGCCGGAGCCGGAGAGGCCCATCAGCACGCAGATCTCGCCTTTCTCGATATCCAGGCTGGCCTTTTCCACGCCGACGATCTGCCCGGTCTTCTTCAGGATTTCATTGCGGTGCATTCCCTCGTCCAGCAGCTTGAGGGCTTCGCGTGGGTCTTTGGAAAAAATCACATCGACATTGTCGAATCGGATAATGCTCATGCATCACCCCCTACTTTGGCGTCGGGTTGTTTGCAGATGCGGTCGAGCATGATGGCCAGCAGCACAATCGCCAGGCCGGCTTCAAAGCCCAGGGCAATGTCGGCGGTGTTCAGCGCGTTGACCACGGGTTTGCCGAGGCCGTCGGCGCCCACCAGGGCCGCGATCACCACCATCGACAACGACAGCATGATGCATTGGGTAATACCGGCAGCGATGCTCGGCATGGCGTGGGGCAGTTCGATGCGCGAGAGCAACTGGCGGCGCGAGCAGCCAAAGGCCTTGCCGGCATCCATCAACTCTTGCGGTACATCGCGGATGCCCAGGTAGGTCAGGCGGATCGGCGCGGCAATCGCGAACACCACCGTGGAGATCAGGCCAGGCACCACACCCAGCCCGAAGAGGGTCAGGGTCGGGATAAGGTAAACAAAGGTCGGCACGGTCTGCATCAAGTCGAGCACCGGGCGCATCACGGTGTAGAACATCGGTTTGTGCGCGGCAACAATGCCCAGCGGCACACCGATGACCACGCAGACCAGGGTGGCGAACAGCACCTGGGCCAGGGTCTCCATGGTTTCCTGCCAGTACCCCAGGTTGAGGATCAGCAGGAAGGAGGCAATCACAAATACAGTCAGCCCCCACTTACGTTGAATGTAGTGAGCAAGCAGCGCAATCAGACCGATCAATGCCAGCGGATTGAACCAGGTCAGCGCAAACGTCACGCCGTGGATCATCGTTTCCAGTGTCGATGCGATCGCGTCGAAATAATCGGCGCCGTTCTGCGTCAACCATTCGACGAAGGCAGCGATGTACTGGCCTAGTGGGATTTTCTGTTCAGTCAGCATGGTAGTGAATGTCCACATGCGAAGAGGGAAACATCCTGGGCCGGCGCGCCGGCCCAGGGTCAGCGGTTACTTGTCGAGGTAGGCTTTTACGGCGGCAAGTCCTGGTTTGCCATCAAGGGTGGTGACCCCGGCGAGCCAGGTGTCGAGCACTTGCGGGTTCTTCTTCAGCCAGGCCTTGGCGGCGGCGTCGGGTTTCATTTTGTCGTCGAGGACGTTACCCATCAGGGTGCTTTCCATGTCGAGGGTGAACACCAGGTTTTTCAGGAGCTGGCCGACGTTGCTGCACTCCTGCACGTAGCCCTTGCGGGTGTTGGTGTAGATGGTGGCCTGGCCGTAGTTGGGGCCGAATGAATCGTCACCGCCAGTCAGGTACTTCATCTTGAACCGGGTGTTCATCGGGTGCGGTTCCCAGCCCAGGAATACAATGGCCTGCTCCCGTTTGGTGGCGCGCTCGACTTGCGAGAGCATCCCCGCCTCACTGGACTCGACCACCTTGAAACCTGCGTCTTTCAAGCCGAACTGATTTTTGTCGATCAGGCTCTGGATCGTGCGGTTGCCGTCGTTGCCCGGTTCAATGCCATAGATCTTGCCGCCCAGCTCCTTCTTGAACTTGGCGATATCGGCAAAGTCCTTCAGGCCCTTGTCGTACAGCGCTTGTGGCACTGCCAGGGTGTACTTGGCGTTTTCCAGGTTGGCGCGCACGGTTTCCACGGTGCCGGCATCACGGTACTGCTTGATGTCGTTTTCCATGGTCGGCATCCAGTTGCCGAGGAAGATATCCATGTTCTTGCCATCAGCCAGGGACTTGTAGGTCACGGGCACGGAAATCATCGTGGTCCGGGGCTTGTAGCCCAGGCCCTTGAGGATTTCGCTGGTGGTGGCGGTGGTGACGGTGATATCGGTCCAGCCGACATCGGAGAAGTTGACGGTGCTGCACTGCTCGGGATCAGCAGCGTGGGCCGCAAAGGGAAGACTCAGCATGGCGGCCAACAACAACGGGGGGGAACCTTTCATGGGTTTGGACTCCTGGTGTTTTTCCGGCGGTGCGAGACCGCGCTTATAAGTGTTGCAGTTGGGGCGTGCGAGCAACGTGCAGCCTCGGTACCTTGCAAACGAGTCGAGACTGATCATGTACCAGTGAAAATCTGACGCCTACAGGGTGGGTCGCATCCAGTACAGGGATGGTCGTATCCAGTGTCGGTGACGTCGCATACAGGTTTTTCCACAGGCAAAACTGCACTTTTTCTCGATCTGCGCCGCAAAAAACGGCGATTACGCCCCATTGCGAGGGGACGACGCTGGTGAGCATGGGTATGTCGGTGTCAGACGCCGGACGGCGCAACGAAAGCTTGATGATGCCGCCATCTGGGCGACTTGAGCGTAGCAGCTCCGCCACCAGGCGTTACTGCGCCTGGCCTGTGCTATCGAGGAGTTTCGCGCAATGGCTATCAGCGTTTTCGACCTGTTCAAGATTGGCATCGGGCCGTCCAGTTCCCACACCGTCGGTCCCATGCGGGCCGCGGCGTTGTTCGTCCAGGACTTGCGTGAACGTGCTCTTTTGGAACAGGTGCAGCGCGTCGAAGTTCAGCTGTATGGCTCGTTGTCGGCCACCGGCATCGGGCATGGCAGCGACAATGCAGTGATCATGGGGCTGATGGGCGAGTGGCCGGATGCGATTGATCCGTCGCAGATCGGCCCGCGTATCGAGACCCTGCGTGAGACGCAGACGCTGCTGCTGGACAACCGTGTGCCGGTGTCCTTTGTGTGGTCGCGGGACATGCGCCTGATCGACGAAAACCTGCCGTTCCATCCCAATGCCATGACCCTGGTGGTCTACGGCGCCCAGACCGAGTTGCATCGCGATACCTACTATTCGGTGGGGGGCGGTTTTGTGGTGGATGAGGCCCAGGCGCGCAGCGGCGTGGCGGATATGGACCGCACCGAGCTGCCCTATGATTTTTCCAGTGCGGTGGAGTTGTTGCAGTTGTGCAACACCCACAACCTGCGGGTTGCCGACCTGATGCTGGCCAATGAAAAGGTCTGGCGCTCCGAGGAGGAAATCCGCAGCGGCCTGATGAAACTCTGGCGTGCCATGCAGGACTGTGTCGAGCAGGGCCTCAAGCATGAGGGCATCCTGCCCGGCGGCCTGAATGTGCGCCGCCGCGCCGCCAAGTTGCACCGCAGTTTGCAGGAGCTGGGCAAGCCGAATGTGATCGGCTCGACCTTGAGCGCCATGGAGTGGGTCAACCTGTTCGCCCTGGCCGTCAACGAAGAAAACGCCGCCGGTGGGCGCATGGTCACCGCACCCACCAATGGCGCGGCGGGGATCATCCCGGCGGTGCTGCACTACTTTATGAAGTTCAGCGAAGAAGTCACCGAGGCCAATGTGGTGGACTACTTCCTCGGTGCGGCGGCCATCGGCATCCTGTGCAAGAAGAATGCGTCGATCTCCGGCGCCGAAGTGGGTTGCCAGGGTGAAGTCGGTTCGGCCTGCGCCATGGCGGCGGCGGGGCTGGCAGAGATTCTTGGCGCCTCGCCGGAGCAGGTGTGCAACGCCGCCGAAATCGGCCTGGAACACAACCTTGGCCTGACCTGCGACCCGGTGGGCGGCCTGGTGCAAGTGCCGTGTATCGAGCGCAATGCGATTGCCGCGGTCAAGGCGATCAATGCCGCGCAGATGGCCCTGCGGGGCGACGGCCAGCACTTTATTTCCCTGGACCGGGTGATCCGCACCATGCGCGATACCGGCGCGGATATGCATGACAAGTACAAGGAGACCTCGCGGGGTGGGTTGGCGGTGAGTGCTGTCGAGTGTTAAGCGAACGCAATGCTCAAAGCAGTGAAGATCAAATGTGGGAGCGGGCTTGTCGGATCGCCGCATCGCCGCGAAGACGTCGGCCCAGCAAACATTGATGTTGACTGACCCACAGCTTTCGCGAGCAAGCCCGCTCCCACAGGGGATCTGCGTTTAACTGACTGGCATTGGGGCTTGCCCGCGATGGTGGTGTGTCGAACCCCACTGCTCATAAAGTGAACACTCAGCCCCCAACACGCCACCTTTTAGCGCGTCGCAAACAGATAAGTAGCCCCCAAACGATTTCCCTCCCGACCACCCGTCACCTGTGCGTGTGGTGACACACTTTTCCTATGCCCTGAAAGCGCCTTCCCACAAGTGCTACCGATCTGCTCACAGACCCTGAGCGTAGGCTTTTTCCGAGTCATATCCTCACGCCGCGCGCGGGCTTATATAGACACCTCAACAGGTCGTTTTCAGGAGTTATTGAATACCTATTCAACTTTAGGCATGGCATTTGCTCTATCAATTCAAAGCCTCTCTCCTGACGGATGACGAGCGCAATAACAAGAGCCTCGCCTGAGGCCATTACCTGCTTTGTGTGAGGAGATACCGCGATGACGTCGTTCAACTCCGGGGCCCAACCCCAGAACCGTGCGCCTCAATCCATCGGCTTTTTGCTGCTGGACAATTTCACGCTGATTTCCCTGGCGTCCGCAGTGGAACCACTGCGCATGGCCAACCAATTGTCCGGCCGCGAGCTGTATCGCTGGACTACCTTGAGCGTCGACGGCAACCAGGTATGGGCCAGCGATGGCCTGCAAATCACCCCCGATTGCTCCATGCACAAAGCCCCGGCCCTGGACACCGTGATTGTCTGCGGCGGCGTGGGTATCCAGCGCACCGTGACTCGCGAACACGTGTCGTGGCTGCAAAGCCAGGCGCGCCAGTCCCGCCGCCTCGGCGCGGTGTGCACCGGCAGTTGGGCCCTGGCCTGCGCCGGCTTGCTCGACGGGTTTGATTGCAGCGTGCACTGGGAATGCCTGGCGTCGATGCAGGAAGCCTTCCCACGGGTGTCGATGAGTACGCGCCTGTTCACCCTCGACCGCAATCGCTTCACCAGTTCCGGTGGTACCGCGCCGCTGGACATGATGTTGCACCTGATCAGCCGCGACCATGGCCGTGAACTGTCGGCGGCGATTTCCGAGATGTTCGTGTACGAACGTATCCGCAATGAGCAGGACCACCAGCGAGTGCCGCTCAAGCACATGCTCGGCACCAATCAGCCGAAGCTGCAGGAAATCGTCGCGCTGATGGAAGCCAACCTGGAAGAGCCGATCGACCTCGATGAATTGGCCGTCTATGTCGCCGTCTCGCGGCGTCAGCTGGAGCGGCTGTTCCAGAAATACCTGCACTGCTCGCCGTCGCGCTACTACCTCAAGCTGCGCCTGATCCGCGCCCGGCAGTTGCTCAAGCAAACGCCGATGTCGATCATCGAAGTGGCCTCGGTGTGCGGGTTTGTGTCCACGCCGCACTTCTCCAAGTGCTACCGCGAATACTTCGGCATTCCGCCACGGGATGAGCGCGTAGGTTCCAACACCACCCAGCAAGTGGCGATGATGCCGATTCCGCAGGCGCTGGTGTTGTCACCGCTGGCCGGGCCGATGTCGGCGTTGAGCCAGGCGCGCAATGAGTCGACGTTTGCCAGTGTAAGGCTGTAGTCCGAGGCGTCTGCATCGCCGGCAAGCCAGCGCCCACATTTTGATCTGTGAATACCTTCAAATGTGGGAGCTGGCTTGCCGGCGATAGCGGTGTATCAGGCCCCAGAATTCTGTTTGAACTGCATCAGGGCCGGCAACAACTGCTTATCAATCGCCTGGCGCACCGCCGGCAGAATCGTCGCGCTGCTGGTGTACATCTGCTCGACCATACCCTTGAGTGCCTTGGCCCGCGCCTCACTCAAACCGCGTACCGCGCATTCACAGGCCTGCTCGGCGGTGGCGCCGCTGGACACCTCGAAACCCAGGGAGCGCAGTTGGCTCAGCAGGTCATCCTGATCAATCAAATCCGCGTGCATCATGATGTTCATCCTGGTTAGGGGAGCCTTTGATTCTGGTGGGCCGCCAGCGGGTCGGCAAGGGCTGAATGACGCGATGGCTGGAACGACTATGAGCAGGTCGTTTTCGGGCCAGTTGCCGAGGGTGGTTGCGGGCACACTGGTTTTCAAGCAAGCAGAATGAAGGTTTGGTCACCCTCGGCCCGCACGCTCGCACAAAGCACTCTGCCCCGATCCTGTCACGGCTTGATCGGGGCTTTTTTTATTTGCCGGGCAGGCCGATGACGCGACCGAGCAGGGCCGGCCGGGGCAGGTCTGATTGCTCGGTGCTGATGGCCGTCAACCGCTGTGCAACCCCCTCACTGAAGGGGGCCGAGCGTGGCCCCGCCAGGTCGACATGCAACAGCATCTGCTCATTGCCCGCCAGCTCCCGCTCTTCGCCCACCAGGTGCAGGCTGTGATACAGATGCAGGCGCTTGTTGTCATGGGCGATCAACTGGGTATGCACCTCGACCTCGGCGCCGAGTTTCACTTCGTGCAGGTAATTGAGGTGCAGTTCCAGGGTGAACAGCGAGTGGCCGCTGGCTTCGCGGTGGTCGCTGTCCAGGCCCAGGGTGTCCATCAATGCATCGGTGGCGTAGCTGAAGATCAGCAGGTAAAACGCATCGCGCAGGTGGCCGTTGTAATCGACCCAGTCAGGGAGGATGTTGGTGGTGTAGGTCGTCAGTGCGGGCATGTCGTCAATTCCAGATCTGTACTCGGTCAACTGCAGGAACTGGCTTGCCTGCTCCCACAGATAGCAACCGCCGTTATTCGGCGAAGCTCATGCCGTGTTTTTGCTTGGTGGTCTTCACCGCCTCCAGCACCGCCAGCAGGCAATCATCACGATAGCGTTCCAGCGCCGAAATGCTATGGCTGCCCAACTGCTCACGGGTGCCATCAACCACATCATCAATCAGTTTGTCGGTCAGTTCCGGCGCCGGCAGGTACGTCCACGGCAACTGCAGCGCCGGCCCGAACTGCGCCATGAAATGCCGCATCCCGGCATCGCCGCCGGCCAGGGTGTAGGTCAGGAATGTGCCCATGAACGACCAGCGCAAGCCGGCGCCAAAGCGGATCGCATCGTCGATCTCGCCGGTGGTCGCCACCCCATCGTTGACCAGGTGCAACGCCTCACGCCACAGCGCTTCCAGCAAGCGGTCGGCGATAAACCCCGGGACTTCCTTGCGCACATGCAGCGGGCGCATACCGAGAGATTGGTAGACCTTGATCGCGGCCTGGATTGCTTCGGGCGCGGTGTGTTTGCCACCGACCACTTCTACCAGCGGCAGCAGGTACACCGGGTTGAACGGGTGGCCGACCACGCAGCGTTCCGGGTGCGTGGCGCCTTCATAAAACTCACTGGGCAATAGCCCCGAAGTGCTGGAGCCGATCAAGGCATCGGGTTTGGCCGCCGCGCTGATTTTGCTGTGCAGTTCCAGTTTCAGTTCCAGGCGTTCGGGGGCGCTTTCCTGGATGAAATCGGCGTCTTGCACGCATTCTTCGATGGTCGCGACAAAACGCAGACGCTCCTGGGAGGCGCCCGGCGCCAGGCCCTGTTGTTCCAGGGCGCCCCAGGCATTGGCGACGCGCTTGCGCAGGGCGGCTTCGGCGCCGGGCGCCGGGTCCCAGGCCACCACATCCAGGCCGTGGGCGAGGGCGCGGGACACCCAGCCGCTGCCGATTACACCGCTGCCCAGGGCGGCGAAGGTTTTGATTTCGGTGATAAAGCTCATTTTGGTAATTTCCAGTGTTAAAGAGGTTCATTGTGGGAGCCGGTTGCGGCAGGGGGATTAGCTGCGTTTGGTCAGGCCCATCCTGGTTCGGCCTTCAGCCGGGGTCAGCACTCGCGCGCCCAGGCGGCTGAGGATCTCCCCGGCCCGCTCCACCAGTTGCCCATTGGTCGCCAGTACGCCCTTGTCCAGCCACAAATTGTCTTCCAGGCCGACCCGCACATTGCCGCCCAGCAGCACCGCCTGCGCCGCCATCGGCATTTGCATGCGGCCGATGCCAAAGCCGGCCCACACCGCGTCGGCAGGCAGGTTGTCGACCATGGCTTTCATGGTGGTGGTGTCGGCCGGCGCGCCCCACGGGATGCCCAGGCACAGTTGGAACAGCGGGTCATCGAGCAAGCCTTCCTTGATCATCTGCTTGGCGAACCACAGGTGGCCGGTATCGAAAATCTCCAGTTCGGCCTTCACTCCCAGTTCCTGGATGCGCTTGGCACCCGCACGCAACTGGGCCGGGGTGGACACATAAATGGTGTCACCATCGCCGAAGTTCAGAGTGCCGCAGTCCAGGGTGCAGATTTCCGGCAGCAGTGCTTCGACGTGGGCCAGGCGGGTCAATGGGCCGACCAGGTCGGTGTTGGGGCCGAACTCCATGGGGTGCTCGCCGCCGCCGATTTCCAGGTCGCCGCCCATGCCGGCGGTGAGGTTGACGATGATGTCGATGTCCGCCTCGCGGATGCGCTCCATCAGTTCGCGGTACAGCGCTACGTCGCGGCTGAATTTGCCGGTGTGCGGGTCGCGCACATGGCAATGCACCACGGTGGCGCCGGCTTTGGCCGCTTCTACTGCTGCTGCAGCGATTTGCTTGGGGGTGACCGGCACGTGGGGGCTTCTGGCGGTCGTGTCGCCAGCACCGGTGAGTGCGCAGGTGATGATGACGTCGTGGTTCATGGGGCAGGTTCCTTACAGGCGGGCGTAGTGATGCCGTTCGCAGCCGGTATCAGCTGCGAAGCGGTGATTTGAAAGAGGTTATTTGCTGCTCAGTTGCAGGTTTTGCGCAGCCGGCTTGCCATCGAAGGTGGTCACACCTTCCAGCCAGCGCTGCTGGTCCTGGGGGTGGTCCTTGAGCCACTGCCTGGCGGACTCGAACGCATCCTTGTGCTCCAGCAGCGGCTGCATCATCCGGCTCTCGTCGGCGGCGGTGAAGGTCAGGTTGGTCAGCAGCTTGTGCACATTCGGGCATTGCTCGGCGTAGGTCGGGGTGGTGACGGTCCAGACCGTGGCCATACCTTCGTTGGGCCCCAAAGCGTCCTCGCTGCCGGACAGATAGGTCATCTGCACATTGACGTTCATCGGGTGCGGCGCCCAGCCGAAAAACACCACCGCTTCCTTGCGACGCACGGCGCGGTCCACGGCGGCGAGCATGCCGGCCTCGCTGGACTCCACCAGTTGGAATTTGCCCAGGCCGAACTGGTTCTTGGCGATCATCGCCTTGATCTGGGTATTGGCCCCCGAGCCGGGCTCGATGCCGTAGATCTTGCCGCCCAGCTCTTTCTGGAACTTGGCAATGTCGGCGAAGGTTTTCAGGCCCTTGTCTGCCAGATAGGTCGGCACCGCGAGGGTCGCGCGGGCGTCCTTGAGGCTGGGCGCGTCGAGGACTTTGACCTGCCCGGCGTCGACGAAAGGTGTGATGGTCTGGGTCATCAGCGGGTTCCAGTAACCGAGGAACAGGTCCAGGCGCTGGTCGCGAATGCCGGAGAAGATGATTTGCTGGGATGCGCTGGTTTGCTTGGTGCTGTAGCCGAGGCCGTCGAGCAGCACCTGGGTCATGGCGCTGGTGGCGATCACGTCGGTCCAGTTCACCACGCCCATGCGCACGTTTTTACAGGAGGCGGCATCGGCGGCCCAGGCGCTGGTGCTCAACACGGCGCCGAGTGCAAGCACGCAGCGGCTGATCAGTCGGTTCATGATGGATCCCTCGGCAGGTCGTTATTGTGGGTTCCGGCGTCTTTGTGCACCGTGCAGCCAAGTTACCCAGCTTGCTGCCCGGTAAAACGCACGGCGGCGACCCACTTTTGCACTGCAGCGACCTTGTGCCCTTGAATGGGCGATGGAACTGGCGTATCACAGTGACCACGCTACCCGTCCCACGAGTGCGCACCATGTCCCAGGATTTCTACTTCCTGCTGATGCCGGGGTTCTCCGCCATCGGCTTTATCTCCGCCATCGAACCGCTGCGCGTGGCCAACCGCTTTCGCGGTGAACTGTATCGCTGGCACGTATTGAGCGCGGACGGCGGCGCGGTGTTAGCGAGCAATGGCATGTCGGTCAATGCAGACGCCGGGCTGGAGCCCCTGAAAAAAGGCGCGACCCTACTGGTTGTGGCCGGCTTCGAACCGCTGGAATTCGCCACTCCGGCCCTGGAGCACTGGCTGCGCCGTCTCGACCACGACGGCGTGACCCTGGGCGCCATCGACACCGGCAGCTTCGTCCTGGCCCAGGCCGGCCTGCTCGACGGCTACCGCCTGACCCTGCACTGGGAGGCCATCGACGCCTTCAAAGAGTCCTATCCGGCGCTGACGGTGACTCAGGAACTGTTCGAGATCGACCGCCGGCGTATCACCTGTGCCGGCGGCACCGCGTCCATCGACCTGATGCTCGACCTGATCAGCCAGGCCCACGGCCCGGAGCTGGCGATCCAGGTTTCCGAGCAGTTCGTGCTGGGCCGCATCCGCCCGCGCAAAGACCACCAGCGCATGCAGATCGCCACGCGCTACGGCATCAACAACCAGAAGCTGGTGCAGGTGATTGGCGAGATGGAGCTACATACCGAGCCGCCCCTGAGCACCCTGATGCTGGCGCAGATGATCAAGGTTACGCGGCGACAGCTGGAGCGCCTGTTCCGCCTGCACCTGAACGACACCCCGAGCAACTTCTACCTTGGCCTGCGCCTGGAAAAAGCCCGGCAGTTATTGCGCCAGAGCGGCATGAGCGTGCTGGAAGTGAGCATTGCCTGCGGGTTTGAGTCGCCGTCGTATTTCACCCGCAGCTACCGGGCGCGGTTTGCCAAGTGCCCTCGGGAGGATCGGCGGCGGGAGGTGGTGTAAGTCTACTGGGCATATGCCGACCCCATGAGGGAGCTGGCTTGCCTGCGATCGCGGTGTATCAGTTGGCAGATAAGTTGCTGACCCACCGCTATCGCAGGCAAGCCAGCTCCCTCATGGGATGTGTGGTGGGGCTTATTTTTTTACCAAGGCCGAGCACGCGGTTTTAAACGCCTCATGCTGATACTTGTTCAGCGTCGCCGGCAATGCAAAGTCATGCTTCTTGTTCTGCGCATTGATGGTCTGCGGCGACAGCAGCGTCACTTCAACGCCGTCCAGCAACTGCAATACCCCTTCAATCTTGAACGTGGTCGGGCCGCCGGCGAATTCGCCTTTCTTGCTGCGTTTCTTGATCGCGATACGGGTGATGCCGTTGTCGCGCACAAACGCGGCCACCTGGTGGGCAAAGGCTTTGACGTTGGCGGCCTCGTCATCGTCCTCGAGGGCGATTTTCTTGGTGGCCAGGGCGACGTGGGTCAGGTCCTGGGCGGCAACGGCGATAATGGCTTCGCTGCCTTTGATTTCGATGCCGCAGAGAGTCATGGATAGCCTTGTTTCAGAGAAAAGGATGGGCGCGATTGTCGCTTATTCCTGGGCAATCGACTCCAAAAACTCCGACCGCTCATCACTCATCCGCGCCAGGCAGTCATTCTGCGCAATGGCATAGGCCTGGGTGCCGGTCACCGCCGGGAAGGTATCCACCGCGCAATCAGCATCCCGTAACTTTTCCCACTTCTGCTGGGCATCCTTCAGACGAGCGGTGATGTCTGCCAACTGTGCCTTGTTGCTGGCGTAGGTAGTGCCCATGCGTTCCAGCAAGCTCTGGTAGTTATCCTTGAGCAGCTGTTCGGCGGTGGTTTTGTTGTAGGAGGCGCATTCCAGGGTCTGTTTGTCGTTTTCGATGCCATCACACGGCGTGCTGTCAGTGTCTTCAGCCGCGTGGACGCCGGTGGCGAGGAGTACCAAAGCCAGGAAAATCGGTTTCATTGCGCCTTCTCATGTCAGGGGATGGGTCGAATTCTGGCTCAAGCGTAGGCCAAAGAACAGATGCAGGACAGACACGTCCGTGCACCCTTTGTCGTGGATTGACGCTTTCGGCAATTCCCCTGTCGTTTTTGCACCCGGCTCCGTCAGCCCCTGGGCATATGCTGGCCCCAAAGCGCCGGCAGACGATTCGGCGCATGAATCACCAATAAGGGGACGCCTGATGAGCCCAGCCGAACTGCACGCCGACAGCATCGTTATCGACGGGCTGATCATTGCCAAGTGGAACCGCGACCTGTTCGAGGACATGCGCAAGGGTGGCCTGACCGCCGCCAACTGCACGGTGTCGGTGTGGGAAGGCTTCCAGGCCACGATCAATAACATCGTGGCCAGCCAGACCCTGATCCGCGAGAACAGCGACCTGGTGATCCCGGTGAAGACCACCGCCGATATCCGCCGCGCCAAGGAGCAGGGCAAGACCGGCATCATCTTCGGCTTCCAGAATGCCCATGCTTTTGAAGACCAGCTCGGCTATGTCGAGATCTTCAAGCAGCTCGGCGTCGGCGTGGTGCAGATGTGCTACAACACCCAGAACCTGGTGGGTACCGGCTGCTACGAGCGCGACGGCGGCCTCTCGGGCTTCGGGCGTGAAATCGTCGGCGAGATGAACCGTGTCGGCATCATGTGCGACCTGTCCCACGTCGGCTCCAAGACATCCGAAGAGGTCATCCTCGAATCGAAAAAACCGGTGTGCTACTCCCACTGCCTGCCGTCCGGGCTCAAAGAGCACCCGCGCAACAAATCCGATGCAGAACTCAAATTCATTGCCGACCACGGTGGTTTTGTCGGCGTGACCATGTTTGCGCCGTTCCTGGCCAAGGGCATTGACTCGACCATCGACGACTACGCCGAAGCCATCGAGTACACCATGAATATCGTTGGCGAAGACGCCATCGGCATCGGTACCGACTTTACCCAGGGCCATGGCCAGGATTTCTTCGAAATGCTGACCCATGACAAGGGCTACGCCCGCCGCCTGACCAGCTTCGGCAAAATCATCAACCCGCTGGGCATTCGTACCGTGGGCGAGTTCCCCAACCTGACCGAGACCCTGCTCAAGCGCGGCCATAGCGAACGCGTGGTGCGCAAGATCATGGGTGAAAACTGGGTCAACGTGTTGAAAGACGTCTGGGGCGAATAAGCCATCGTTTTTTCTCCCCCGGCCATTCGCGCCGGGGCATTACCAAGAATTTTCTGGAGTTAAGTTTCCATGGCCAAGATCGCCCCGCAATTGCCTATCGAAGTCGACAGCGAAACCGGTGTCTGGACCTCCGACGCCCTGCCGATGCTGTACGTGCCGCGCCATTTCTTCGTCAACAACCATATGGGCATCGAGGAAGTGCTGGGCGCTGAAGCCTACGCCGAAATCCTTTACAAGGCCGGCTACAAATCGGCCTGGCACTGGTGTGAAAAAGAAGCCGAATGCCACGGCCTGGAAGGCGTCGCGGTGTTCGAACACTACATGAAGCGCCTGTCGCAGCGCGGCTGGGGCCTGTTCAAGATCCAGGACATCGACCTCGACAAAGGCACCGCCAGCGTCAAGCTCGAACACTCGGCCTTTGTGTATGTGTACGGCAAGGTCGGGCGCAAAGTGGACTACATGTTCACCGGCTGGTTTGCCGGCGCCATGGACCAGATTCTGCAAGCGCGCGGCAGCCAGATCCGCACTGTCGCCGAACAAGTCTACGGAGGCTCCGAAGAGGGCCACGATGACGGCTTGTTCACCGTCAAGCCGTTGTAAGCCGAGGACCGTGCCATGGCTTTCGAAGCAATGTTTGCGCCGATCCAGATCGGCAAACTGACCATCCGCAACCGCGTGCTCAGTACCGCCCACGCCGAGGTGTATGCCACCGACGGCGGGATGACCACCGAGCGTTATGTGAAGTATTACGAAGAGAAAGCCAAGGGCGGTATTGGCCTGGCGATCTGTGGCGGCTCCTCGGTGGTGGCGATCGACAGCCCGCAGGAGTGGTGGAGTTCGGTGAACCTGTCCACCGACCGCATCATCCCGCACTTCCAGAACCTGGCTGACGCGATGCACAAGCATGGCGCCAAGATCATGATCCAGATTACCCACATGGGCCGTCGCTCGCGTTGGGACGGCTTTAACTGGCCAACCCTGATGTCGCCCTCCGGTGTGCGTGAGCCGGTACACCGTGCCACCTGCAAGACCATCGAACCGGAAGAAATCTGGCGGGTGATCGGCAACTACGCCAGCGCCGCAGCTCGGGCCAAGGCCGGTGGCCTGGATGGCGTGGAACTGTCGGCGGTGCACCAGCACATGATCGACCAGTTCTGGAGCCCGCGAGTCAACAAGCGTACCGATGAATGGGGCGGCAGCTTCGAGGGGCGGATGAAATTCGGCCTGGAAGTGCTCAAGGCCGTGCGTGCAGAAGTCGGCCCGGATTTTTGCGTCGGCATCCGTCTGTGCGGTGACGAGTTCCACCCGGACGGCCTGTCCCACGAGGACATGAAGCAGATCGCCAAGTATTACGACGACACCGGCATGCTCGACTTTATCGGCGTGGTCGGCTCGGGGTGCGACACGCACAACACCCTGGCCAACGTGATCCCCAATATGAGTTTCCCACCGGAGCCGTTCCTGCACCTGGCCGCCGGGATCAAGGAAGTGGTCAAGGTCCCGGTGCTGCACGCGCAGAACATCAAGGACCCGAACCAGGCCACGCGCATCCTCGAAGGCGGCTATGTGGACATGGTCGGCATGACCCGTGCGCACATGGCCGACCCGCACCTGATCGCCAAGATCAAGATGGGCCAGATCGACCAGATCAAGCAGTGTGTCGGCGCCAACTATTGCATCGACCGCCAGTACCAGGGCCTGGACGTGCTGTGCATCCAGAATGCCGCGACCTCCCGTGAATACATGGGCGTGCCGCACATCATCGAGAAATCCACCGGGCCCAAGCGCAAAGTGGTGGTGGTCGGTGCCGGCCCGGCCGGGATGGAAGCGGCGCGGGTCGCTGCCGAGCGTGGCCACGACGTGACCCTGTTGGAGAAAAAAGACTTTATCGGCGGGCAGATCACCACGGCGTCCAAGGCGCCGCAGCGCGACCAGATCGCCGGTATCACCCGCTGGTTCCAGCTGGAACTGGCGCGGCTGAACGTCGACCTGCGCCTGGGCGTGGCTGCCGATGCCGCGACCATCCTCGACCTGCGTCCCGATGTGGTGGTGCTGGCCGTGGGCGGGCACCCGTTCCTCGAGCAGAACGAACACTGGGGCGCGGCAGAAGGCCTGGTGGTCAGCAGTTGGGACGTGCTCGACGGCAAGGTGGCGCCGGGCAAGAACGTGCTGGTGTACGACACCATCTGCGAATTCACCGGCATGTCGGTGGCGGACTTTTTGGCCGACAAGGGCTGCCAGGTCGAGATCGTCACTGACGATATCAAGCCTGGTGTGGCCATCGGCGGTACGTCATTCCCGACCTACTACCGCAGCATGTACCCCAAGGAAGTGATCATGACCGGCGACATGATGCTGGAGAAGGTCTACCGCGAGGGCGACAAACTCATCGCCGTGCTGGAGAACGAATACACCGGCGCCAAGGAAGAGCGGGTGGTGGACCAGGTGGTGGTGGAGAACGGCGTGCGTCCGGACGAAGAAATCTACTACGCCCTCAAGCAAGGGGCGCGCAACAAGGGGCAGATGGACGTTGAGGCGCTGTTCGCGATCAAGCCGCAACCGTGCCTGAGCGAGCCGGGGGAGGGCTACTTGCTGTTCCGCATCGGCGACTGTGTGGCCCAGCGCAATACCCACGCTGCGATCTACGACGCCCTGCGCCTGTGCAAGGATTTCTGACCCAACACCGAACCAATGTGGACTCGGTCAAAAATGTGGGAGCGGGCTTGCTCGCGAAAGCGGTGTGTCAGTCGATACATCCGGTGGCTGATGCACCGCCTTCGCGAGCAAGCCCGCTCCCACATTAGACCTGTGTGGTCTGTGGGAGCTTCACCATGTTGAACACCTTGCTTCCTGTTCTTTTGTTCGCAGCGATGGGCCTCGCCGTCCTCGGCGCCCTGCGCCGGGTGAATATGTGGCGCCGTGGCCGTGCCGCCAAGGTCGACTTGCTGGGTGGCCTGCTGGCCATGCCCAAGCGCTATATGGTCGACCTGCACCACGTGGTCGCCCGCGACAAATATATCGCCAACACCCACGTCGCCACGGCCCTGGGCTTTGTGCTGTCGGCGTTGCTGGCGATCCTGGTGCACGGCTTCGGCCTGCATAACCGTATCCTCGGCTACGCCTTGCTGCTGGCATCGGTGCTGATGTTTGTCGGCGCCACCTTCGTCTATCTGCGCCGGCGCAACCCGCCGTCGCGGCTGTCCAAAGGCCCGTGGATGCGCCTGCCGAAAAGCCTGATTGCGTTCTCGGTGAGCTTCTTCCTGGTGACGTTGCCGGTGGCCGGGCTCCTGCCTGCCGACTTCGGTGGCTGGCTGTTGGCCGCGCTGCTCGGTGTGGGCGTGCTGTGGGGCGTGTCGGAAATGTTCTTCGGCATGACCTGGGGCGGGCCAATGAAACACGCCTTTGCCGGCGCCCTGCACCTGGCCTGGCACCGCCGCGCCGAACGCTTTGGCGGTGGCCGTTCCACCGGCTTGAAGCCGCTGGACCTGGCCGACAAGAACGCGCCCCTGGGCGTGGAAAAACCCAAGGATTTCACCTGGAACCAACTGCTCGGTTTTGACGCCTGTGTGCAGTGCGGCAAGTGCGAAGCCGCGTGCCCGGCCTTCGCCGCCGGCCAGCCGCTGAACCCGAAAAAGTTGATCCAGGACATGGTGGTCGGCCTGGCCGGCGGCACGGATGCCAAGTTCGCCGGCAGCCCGTATCCCGGCAAGCCCGTGGGCGAACACGGCGGCAATCCGCACCAACCGATCGTCAATGGCCTGGTGGACGCCGAGACATTGTGGTCGTGTACCACCTGCCGCGCCTGCGTCGAAGAGTGCCCGATGATGATCGAGCACGTAGACGCCATCGTTGATATGCGCCGCCACCTGACCCTGGAAAAAGGTGCCACGCCGAACAAGGGCGCCGAAGTCCTGGAGAACCTGATCGCCACCGACAACCCCGGCGGATTCGCCCCGGGTGGGCGGATGAACTGGGCGGCGGATTTGAACCTGCCATTGCTCGGCGACAAGCAAACCACCGACGTGCTGTTCTGGGTCGGCGACGGCGCCTTCGACATGCGCAACCAACGCACTTTGCGCGCCTTCGTCAAAGTGCTGAAAGCGGCCAAGGTAGACTTCGCCGTACTGGGCCTGGAGGAGCGCGACAGCGGCGACGTGGCCCGGCGTCTGGGCGATGAGGCGACGTTCCAACTGCTGGCCGCGCGCAATATCCAGACCCTGGCCAAGTACCGCTTCAAGCGCATCGTGACCTGCGATCCCCATAGCTTCCATGTGTTGAAAAACGAATACGGCGCCTTCGACGGCAACTACCAGGTGCAGCACCACAGCACCTACATGGCCGAGCTGATCGACGCAGGCCTGCTGAACCTGGGCCAGCACAAGGGCAACAGCGTGACCTACCACGACCCGTGCTACCTGGGGCGCTATAACGGTGAGTACGAGGCCCCGCGCCAAGTGCTGCGGGCACTGGGGATTGAGGTCAAGGAGATGCAACGTTCGGGTTTCCGTTCCCGTTGCTGCGGTGGCGGTGGCGGCGCGCCGATCACTGATATTCCCGGCAAGCAGCGCATCCCCGACATGCGTATGGAAGACATCCGCGAGAGCGGCGCCGAGCTGGTAGCCGTGGGTTGCCCACAGTGCACGGCGATGCTCGAAGGGGTGGTCGAGCCCCGCCCACTGATCAAGGACATTGCCGAGTTGGTGGCGGATGCCTTGCTCGAAGAGGCTGCACCGGCCAAGAACACACGTGTGCCAGCGGAGGTCCACTGATGAGCGACATTATCCGCCGCGACCCACGGGCCGAATGGATCGCCCGCAACCGCTTGCACCCGCTGCATGCGGCGATGCAACCGGAGCAGCACAGCTGGATGGGGCCTAACGGCATCATCCGTAAAAATGTGCATGGCATCGGTTTTATCGGCCCCAACGGCATCAAGCGGATCGACCGCAGCGGCGCCCAGCAGGGCGGTGCGACCAAACGTACGGCCGCAGCGCAAGTGCAGTTGCCGCTGCACCAGGTGCCAGCCCCGGCGTTTTACATCAACGTGGTGCCGGACATGGTCGGCGGCCGCCTGAGCAGCCACGACCGCGACTTGCTGGGCCTGGCGCGGCAACTGGCCGGCAGCGACGGTGCGGTGCTGGCGGTGGTGTTTGGCGAACATAAGGAAAGTGCCTTCGACACGGCCGGCGTGGATCGCCTGCTGGTGCTCGACGGCAACGAATTCGAGGGTTATTCACCGGAGCAGCGGGTCCATGGCTTGCGGGCTGTGGATAACCAGTTCCGCCCGCGTCATTGGCTGCTGCCCGACAGCCGCAGTGGCGGGGGTGAACTGGGGCGGCGTTTTGCCGCGAGCCTCAAGGAGCGCCCGGCCACCCGGGTGTGGCAGATCAAGGGTAATGAGTGCATCGGCCGTGCCGGCGCAGGCCAGGAAGACCTGGCGCGCCCGCTGCCACGGCTGATCCTCGCGGCTGTGGAGTGTGCCGATCCAGTCAGCGAAACGCGCCATGAAGTGTTGCCGGTGGAGTTATCCACAGCCCTGGCGCGCAGCTTGCCGCGTATCGAGGATCTGGGTGCGGTGGCAGTGGATCCCGGTGCGATTCCCATGGCCGAGGCCGAGTTTATTTTCTCCGGTGGCAATGGGGTCAAGGACTGGGACCTGTTCCATCAGACGGCCGCGGCCCTGGGCGCTACCGAAGGTGCGTCGCGGGTGGCGGTGGATGATGGCTTCATGGCTCGTGATCGCCAGGTGGGTGCCAGTGGTATCTGGGTCACCGCCCGGGTGTATGTGGCGGTCGGGATTTCCGGGGCGATCCAGCACCTGCAAGGCATCGGTGCCTGCGACAAGGTGGTGGCGATCAACCTCGATCCGGGTTGCGACATGATCAAGCGCGCCGACCTGTCGGTGATCGGCGACAGCGGCGACATTCTCCGGGCCTTGATTGCTGCGGTCCAGGCCCACCGTAACGGCGCCAAGCGCGATGCGGCTTAAACAAAGGATATGGCCATGACCATCCATGTAATCAGCCTGGTATCCATAGGCGCCCACCCGACCTCCGGCCGGCCGCGCCGCGCCGAACAGGATGCGCGTGCCGTCGAGCTGGGGTTGCAACTGGCTGGGGATAACCTGCAAGTGCTGCATGCCGGCGATATCTCCGAGCCGACCCTGCGTGCTTACCTGGGCATGGGGCTGGCGCAGTTACACGTGCTGGAACAACCGGCCGGCGCCGATGCCCTGCCAGTGCTCGGCGACTACCTGCGGGACACTGGTGCGCAGGTGGTGCTTACCGGCAGCCAGGCCGAAACGGGCGAGGGCTCGGGGATGTTGCCGTTCCTGCTGGCCGAGCAACTGGGCTGGCCGCTGATTGTCGGCCTGGCTCAGGTGGAGTCCATCGACAGCGGCGTAGCCCAGGTACTGCAAGCGTTGCCTCGTGGTCAGCGGCGACGCCTGAAAGTGCGCCTGCCGTTTCTGGCCACGGTGGATAACGCCGGGCCCAAGCCGCGGCAAAGCGCCTACGGCCCGGCCCAGCGTGGCGTGCTGCAGGAGCACGACGTGGCGGTGGTGGACGATGAGTTATTCACAGGCGCCGTGCTGCAACCGGCCAAGCCTCGGCCCAAGCGGCTCAAGGTGATCAAGGCCAAGAGCGGCGCCGACCGCATGAAGGCCGCCACGGCCAAGGCCAGCGGCGGAGGTGGGCAGGTACTTAAGGGGATAAGCCCTGAGGCGGGCGCTGAGGCAATTCTCAAGCTGTTGATTGAGGAGGGCGTGGTTCGCTAGGGCTGAAATAATCGCACATACATACCGCGATGCCAGCCTTTGCCAGTGCCTGGGTGTGAGCTTAAATAAATTTTCAGCCAAAGGATCCAGCCCCATGCCCGTCAACTTCCGCGCGGCAGTGCCCGCCGATGCCCGCGATATAGCGCGTCTGTTCCTGATCTCTTCAGAAGGAGCCGCGGCTTACATCTGGAGCCAGCTCGCAGAGCCAGGCCAGGAACTCCTGGACGTTGGCGCCAGCCGTTATGCGCGCTCGGGTGTGGATTTCTCTTATGAAAATTGCCTGATCGCCGAATCAGAGGGCGTGGTGGTGGGCATGATGCACAGTTATGTCATGCGCCATGATCCGGATGCAGAGCCGGTTACCGATCCAGTCCTTGCTCCCTACGCGGACCTGGAGATCCCCGATACCCTTTATATTTCCAGCCTGGCGCTGCACGAAGGTTGGCGCGGCCAAGGCTTGGGCGTGCAATTTCTCGCCCATGCCCGACAGCGGGCCGAGCATCTTGGGCTTATCGGCTTGAGCCTGATTGACTATGCGGCCAATACCGGTGCCCTGAGGTTCTATGAGCGCCATGGCTTTCGGATTGTCGACAGTTGCCAGATAACCCCGCACCCGATGCTAGGTGTCACCGGCAAAGCTTATTTGATGCAGTACCCGTAGTCCTCGACTGGGGGTTACCCACAATCCCTGTTGGTTCACCTGTGGATAACCTGTTCGCGGTTGTCCACACCCCAGTGAAATCAAGCCCTGCAGCCCTCTGTACGAAAAACAACCAACCTAAGCGACGGTTTTTGCTCGGTTTTTTCTGTGGATAAGGAAATAGCCTGGTTCAGAGTTGCCCCCAAAGTCTGTTGGTGCTTCTGTGGATAAGATGTTCGTTATCCGCTGCAAGCCATAGGGATAAAGGCTTGTAGTGAATTGGTTGAAAAATGATCAATATCGCTATTTCAACCGATCTACGCGCGTAAAGCCTCGATTTTGCTCGGTTGCAGGCGGTTTTCCACAGAAGGGGCAAAGTTGCCCCCAAAGTCTGTTGGCGCTTCTGTGGATAAGGTGTTTGCGTTCCTCTGCAGGCCATATAGAACGTGGCTTGTGAGCTTCTGGTTAAAAACTGATCAATGTTGGATAAAACCTGCTGCTTTGAATAAGTCACGGATTTTCTTGGTTTTATTTCGAGGGAACAGGGCAGTTGCCCACAATTGCTGTGGGTGGGTTTGTGGATAAGTTGTTGGGCGATGGCTGGAGGGCAGGGTAGTAGCGGGCTGGAGCAGTGATGGTCAATTTATGAACAGATGAGTATCCAAATGTGGGAGCAGACTTGCTCCCACATTTTTGATCTCTGGTACGTCAGTTACTCGTGTGCGGCGACACCTTTGAGGTACGGCGCCGGTGCCGCCCCCAGGTTGTTCAGCATGCGCTCGCTGTACCAGTCCACAAAGTTCACCACGCCAAACTCATAGGTCTTGGAGTACGGCCCCGGCTGGTAAGCGGTGGAGTTGATCCCGCGCTGGTTCTCCTCGGCCAGGCGCCGGTCCTGGTCGTTGGTCGCGTCCCAGACTTGGCGCATGCGCTCGACGTCGTAGTCCACCCCTTCCACAGCGTCCTTGTGCACCAGCCACTTGGTGGTGACCATGGTTTCCTGGGCGCTGATCGGCCACACGGTAAAGACGATGATGTGATCGCCCATGCAGTGGTTCCACGAGTGCGGCAGGTGCAGGATGCGCATCGAGCCGAGGTCGGGGTTCTTGATGCGGCCCATCAGTTTCTTGCAGCCCTGCTTGCCATCCAGGGTCATCGACACGGTGCCCTTGAGCAGCGGCATGCGCACGATGCGGTTACGCAGGCCGAAGCTGGCGTGGGCGTAAGGGATCTTCTCGGCGTCCCAGGCGGCGGCTGAAGCGGCAACGTGGTCCTTGAAGGCCTGGTCGGCCCGTGGGTCGGTGACGTCGTCCCATTCCAGCAGGGTTTTCAGCAACTCGGGGTGGGAGGCGTTGCAGTGGTAGCACTCGCGGTTGTTTTCCAGCACCAGTTTCCAGTTGGCTTTTTCGAACAAGGTGGTCTGGATCGCCACCTTGGTGTTTTCCATGTCGTAGGGTTCCATGTAATGGTTCAGCGTCGACAAAAAGTCATCAATGGCCGGTGGGTTCTCGGCCAGGCTGATAAATATGTAGCCGCCGGCGGTCTTCACGTTCACCGGTTTGAGGCCGTACTGCTTCATGTCGAAGTCGGCGCCCATCTCGGTACCGGCGAACAGCAAGCGCCCGTCCAGTTCGTAGGTCCACTGGTGGTAATGGCACACCAGTTTGGCGACCTTGCCCTTGTCGCTGGTGCACAGGCGCGAGCCGCGATGGCGGCAGACGTTGTGGAAGGCATGCACCACGCCTTCGGCGCCACGAATCACGATGATCGGGTTCTTGCCGATCTGCAGGGTCAGGTAGTTGCCCTTGGCCGGGATTTCGCAGGTCATGCCGGCGATCAACCATTCCTTCTGGAAGATCTCCTGCATGTCGATATCGAACAGCCGCTGGTCAGAGTAAAACGGCTGGGGCAGCGAAAAAGTGCGCTCGCGCTCTTGCAGCATTTGCGCGGTGGCCTTGCGTGCGGGTTCCAGCGGATCGCCCAAGCTCAAGGTTGCGGTGACGTCCATTATGTGTGTCCTCAAGGCCATTCTGTGTGGCCGCGATAAGTGGCTGATCAGGTTTGCAGCAAGGCGTAAAGAAAGCGTCGTTGTTGGCTGCGAGTGTGGGCCCGGTGCTGCCCGCAACCTTATCCATTAACGACATGGCCCACTCTGTTCCCGACGCGCAACCCCAGTGGTATGGGGGCTGGTCGCGATAAGTATGCGAATGTCGCAGATAGGTAAATGGCAGGTCGCGGCGTTACGCAGAATCGCCAGCATCAAGCCGAACTACGGCCGTGGAGAACAGCATGTCCAACAGCTTCCTGAATCCTGTCACCACCCAGACCTGGGCCAATGGTCGGCACATCGTCCGTTGCGTCAAAGTCATCCAGGAAACCTGGGATGTGCGCACCTTCTGCTTTATGGCCGACCAGCCGATCCTGTTCTTTTTCAAGCCGGGGCAGTTCGTCACCCTGGAGCTGGAGATCGACGGCCAGCCGATCATGCGCTCGTACACCATTTCCAGCTCGCCATCGGTGCCCTACAGCTTCTCGGTGACGATCAAGCGCGTGCCGGGTGGCAAGGTCTCCAACTGGTTGCACGACACCCTGCACGAAGGCCAGGAGCTGGCGGTACACGGGCCGGTCGGGCTGTTCAATGCCATCGACTTCAGCAACCCCAAGGTGCTGTACCTCAGCGGCGGCGTGGGGATCACCCCGGTGATGTCCATGGCGCGCTGGTATTACGACACCAACGCCAATGTCGACATGGTGTTTGTGCACAGTGCCCGCTCGCCGAAAGACATCATCTACCACCGCGAGCTGGAGCATATGGCGTCGCGCATCGACAACTTCAGCCTGCACCTGATCTGTGAGAAGCACGGCCTGGGCGAGCCGTGGGCCGGTTATCGGGGTTACCTCAACCAGAAAATGCTCGAACTGATGGTGCCGGACTTCCTTGAGCGCGAAGTGTTCTGCTGCGGCCCTACGCCCTATATGAACGCGGTCAAGCGCCTGCTGGAAGCCAATGGCTTCGACATGAGCCGTTACCACGAGGAATCCTTCGGCGCCACGCCACCGGAGGCGCGGGCCGATGCTGTGGAACAAGCCGAACAGGCCGCCGATGCGCCGGAAATCGACCTGGCGGATCTGCACCAGGTGGAATTTATCTCGTCGGGCAAAAGCATTCGTGTGGCACCCGGAGAAACCGTGCATGCGGCAGCTGCCAAGCTGGGCCTGCTGATTCCCAAGGCCTGCGGCATGGGCATATGCGGCACATGCAAGGTGATGAAACTGGGTGGGGAAGTGGAGATGGAGCACAACGGCGGGATTACCGAGGAAGACGAAGCCGAAGGCTACATCCTGTCGTGCTGCAGCGTGCCGAAGGGCGATGTGCGGATCGAGTTCTAATACCCCCCCTGATCGTTCCCACGCTCCGCGTGGGAATGCCTCCCGGGACGCTCCGCGTCCCTTGCGTGCGATGTGACGCGGAGCGTCACAGGCTGCGTTCCCACGCAGAGCGTGGGAACGATCTTCAATACCAGCGCTGGATGTCGATCAACCCCTCCATGCCCAAATAGTTGCGAGCACTGGAGTACCTCCAGTGTTCAGCAAGGTCCACATAACCCCGCTTCACTGGGTTGTGGTGGATGTAATCAAGCTTCTGGCGCATCACCGCCTCGCTGTATACCAACTCGGCATGTGAGCCTTCCTGCCAGAGTTGATACACCCGATCTACCTTGTGTGCACGTCTGCAAAAGCGCAGACGTTGTAATACCCGTTCAGCGCCTTTGCTGTGCAGGTCATCGATGATGGTTCGAGCGGTGAAGGATTTGAATTGGCTGACGCATTTGCTCAGGTCAGGCGCCTGAGCGACGAAGTGCAGGTGGTTTTCCAGGACGACGTAGCCATAAAGGTTGAGGGCGTGGTGGTTTTGTTGATATCGCCAACAATCCAGAAGATGACTGACGAGGTAGTCACGGGTGAACAGTGGTAGCCACTCCATGACGGTACATGTCAGGAAGTGTGGTTTTTCGGGTTCGGTGATGACGTAGCGGCTTCTACCCATAGGCTCATCCTTGAGGGGGCGCAGAGCGTCCTGGGAGGCGTTCCCACGCAGAGCGTGGGAACGGTCAGGAAGTTAGCGGGCGTAGATATGAATCGCGAATTGCTCGCCTGAAGCTGTCGGTTCGAAGACTTTTTCGGTGATTCTCAAGGTCTGGCCAGGTTCCTGGATGATGTCACCGACCTTCGCCAGTTTGCGGAATTCATCCCAGCCGACGAGGGTGGTCGAGAGTTGGGTATCGCTTTGCAGGATGTTGCCGAAGGATTGATTTTCCATGGTGCAGTCCTCTGCTGGATTTCCGTTTCCGGCCGATAGTTCGGCAGGCAGTGTGGCCCGCAAGGTGGCCTGTGCAGTGGCCTTTCCTTGCGGGTTCCAAGAGGCTAGCCCATGAAGAGCAGGCTGGGTGCTGTCAGAAATATCAAAAAATAGTCTCGGCATTCCGCCAGTATCAGGCCCACACCGGCAAGCCGGATGAGATCAGGCGCCCATCACCTCACGAATATCCGCTGCCAGTTCACGCACCCGATCTTCCTCGGTATCCCACGCACACATGAAGCGCGCACCGCCCTTGCCGATGAAGGTGTAGAAGCGCCAGCCCTTGGCCGTCAGCGCCGCGATGGCCGGTTCCGAGAGTTGCAGGAACACGCCGTTGGCCTGCACCGGGAACATCAATTCCACGCCGGGAATATCCGCTACCAGGCTGCTGAGCAACTGGGCGCAGTGGTTGGCGTGGCGTGCATGTTTGAGCCAGGCGTCGTTTTCCAGCAGGCCGACCCAAGGGGCGGAAAGGAAGCGCATTTTCGACGCCAGTTGGCCGGCCTGTTTGCAGCGGTAATCGAAGTCTTCCGCCAGCTTGTGGTTGAAGAACAGGATCGCTTCACCCACCGCCATGCCGTTTTTGGTGCCGCCAAAACACAGCACATCCACACCGGCTTTCCAGGTCAGGTCGGCAGGCGAGCAGCCGAGGAAGGCGCAGGCGTTGGAGAAGCGTGCGCCGTCCATGTGCAGGTTCAGCCCCAGCTCCTTGCAGGTGGCGCTGATGGCGCGGATTTCATCCGGGGTGTACACGCTGCCCACTTCGGTGGCCTGGGTCAGGGTCACGACGCGGGGCTTGGGGTAGTGGATGTCCTGGCGCTTGAGGGCGATCTCGCGGATGGATTCGGGGGTCAGCTTGCCGTTTTCGGTGCGCGCGGTGAGCAGCTTGGAGCCGTTGGAGAAAAACTCCGGCGCGCCGCATTCGTCGGTCTCGACGTGGGCGGTTTCCGAGCAAATCACGCTATGGTAGCTCTGGCACAAGGAAGACAGGGCCAGGGAGTTGGCCGCTGTTCCGTTGAAGGCGAAGAACACTTCACAGTCGGTTTCGAACAGTTTGCGGAAACCGTCGGCGGCGCGGTGGGTCCATTCATCATCGCCATAGGCGCGTTGATGGCCCTGGTTGGCGAGCTCCATGGCGGCCCAGGCTTCCGGGCAGATACCGGAATAGTTGTCACTGGCAAATTGTTGGCTCTTGTCGGTCATGGCCCGTTCCTGTGGTCGATGTTGGTGCGCACTTTAACCAAGAATATCCGGCGCGCGCACGCACTGTTAATGCAAAGTCTCTGGGGAATTATGCACGGTACTGAAACGATTCCTTTACAGCGCGAGCGCGATGGCGCGCTGGACCTGCTCAAATGGCTGGCGCTATTGAGCATGGTGCTGGACCACTTGCGCTATGTCGGTTTAAGCCTCGATGGCCTGTACGTGCCGGGGCGCCTGGCGTTCCCGTGGTTTTGCCTGGCGATTGCGGCCAATTTGCAGCGGGTCCGTGATGCACCCGTCACCGGGCAATGGCGTTACCTGGGGTGGCTGCTGCTGTTCAGCGTGATCAGCGAGGTGCCGTATCGGCTGTTTATCGACAATGCCGATACATTGAATGTGCTGCCGACCCTGGCGCTGGGTTTGCTGGTTGCCCGAGGATGGCAGCGAAAGACGCTTTTTGACCGCGGATTGGCGCTGATTGCCCTGCTGGCCGGCGCTGTGTTCTCGGCGCAACTGATGTTCGGATTTTTTGGTGTATTGCTGCCGCTGGCGATGTTGTTGGTGTTTAGTCGCCCCTGGTATTTCAGCGTGTTGCCGGGGTTGGTGTGTGTAGCTGCCAATCAATGGCAGGTCTTACTCAATAGCGGCAATCTCGTCGCGATGTTCGGGTTGGCCACATGCCTGATTGCGCCACTGGCCGGATTGGTCTTGTTGCGACATTCCCAAGGCGCCTCGCCCCCGGCCATGCGCCGCTGGGCGTATGCACTTTATCCCGCGCATTTCTTACTGCTGCTACTCCTTCGAAAGGCCATCACATAGTCCCTGTGGGAGCGGGCTTGCTCGCGAATGCGGTGGCCCAGCCAATGCATGTGCTGCCTGACACACCGCATTCGCGAGCAAGCCCGCTCCCACATTTGTTCGGTGTTGTTCTGGCCATGTCGTAAACGCACCTTTGCGTGGCGTGCGTAGGCATTTGACCTGCCTGCGCCAGCCCTACCATCGCATCAAAGGGCCCTGCACGGGCCTCAACAATACGAAAGGCTGGGAGAGACGCGATGTTCAGCAAACAAGACCAGATCCAGGGATATGACGACGCACTGCTGGCGGCCATGAATGCCGAGGAGCAGCGCCAGGAAGATCATATCGAGCTGATCGCGTCGGAGAACTACACCAGCAAGCGTGTGATGCAGGCCCAGGGCAGCGGCCTGACCAACAAATACGCCGAAGGCTACCCTGGCAAGCGCTACTACGGCGGCTGCGAGCATGTGGATAAAGTCGAGGCCCTGGCCATCGAGCGCGCCAAGCAACTGTTCGGCGCCGATTACGCCAACGTGCAGCCGCACTCCGGTTCGTCCGCCAACAGTGCGGTGTACCTGGCGCTGATCAATGCCGGTGACACCATCCTCGGCATGAGCCTGGCCCACGGCGGTCACCTGACCCACGGCGCCAAGGTGTCGTCCTCGGGCAAGCTGTACAACGCGGTGCAGTACGGCATCAATACCGACACCGGGCTGATCGACTACGACGAAGTCGAGCGCCTGGCCGTGGAACACAAGCCGAAGATGATCGTTGCCGGCTTCTCCGCCTATTCCAAGACCCTGGACTTCCCGCGTTTTCGCGCCATCGCCGACAAGGTCGGTGCGCTGCTGTTCGTCGACATGGCTCACGTCGCCGGCCTGGTGGCTGCGGGTCTGTACCCGAACCCGCTGCCTTACGCCGATGTGGTCACCACCACCACCCACAAAACCTTGCGCGGTCCGCGTGGCGGCTTGATCCTGGCCAAGTCCAACGAAGAGATTGAGAAAAAACTCAACTCCGCCGTATTCCCCGGCGCCCAGGGCGGCCCATTGATGCATGTGATCGCGGGCAAGGCGGTGTGCTTCAAGGAGGCAATGGAGCCAGGCTTCAAAGCGTATCAACAGCAGGTGATCGACAACGCCCAGGCCATGGCCAGCGTGTTTATCAAACGCGGCTACGATGTAGTGTCCGGCGGCACCGATAACCACCTGTTCCTGGTCAGCCTGATCCGCCAGGGCCTGACCGGCAAGGACGCAGACGCCGCCCTCGGTCGCGCCCACATCACCGTCAACAAGAACGCCGTGCCCAATGACCCGCAGTCGCCGTTCGTGACTTCGGGCCTGCGCATCGGTACCCCGGCGGTGACCACCCGTGGTTTCAAGGTGACGCAATGCGTGGAGCTGGCGGGCTGGATCTGCGACATCCTCGACAACCTCGGTGACGCCGATGTCGAGGCCAATGTGGCCAAGCACGTGTCTGCGCTGTGCGCTGATTTCCCGGTTTATCGCTGAGCGCGGTTTTGGAGTAATGCCTATGCAACGCTACTCAGGCTTCGGCCTCTTCAAGCACTCCCTCAGCCATCACGAAAACTGGCAGAAGATGTGGCGCACGCCGACCCCGAAAAAGGTCTACGACGTGGTCATCGTCGGCGGCGGCGGGCATGGTCTGGCCACCGCTTACTACCTGGCCAAGGAACACGGCATCACCAATGTGGCCGTGGTCGAGAAAGGTTGGCTGGGCGGCGGTAACACCGCACGCAACACCACCATTGTGCGTTCCAACTACCTGTGGGACGAGTCGGCGCATCTCTATGAGCATGCGATGAAGCTCTGGGAAGGTTTGTCCCAGGACCTGAACTACAACGTGATGTTCTCCCAGCGTGGCGTCTACAACCTGTGCCACACCCTGCAGGACATCCGTGATTCCGAGCGTCGCGTGAGCGCCAACCGCCTCAACGGTGTGGACGGTGAGCTGCTGAATGCCAAGCAGGTCGCGGACGAGATTCCGTACCTCGATTGCTCGAAAAACACCCGCTACCCGGTACTGGGTGCCACCGTGCAACGGCGCGGCGGCGTGGCCCGTCACGATGCTGTGGCGTGGGGCTTTGCCCGTGCTGCCGATGCCTTGGGCGTGGACCTGATCCAGCAGACCGAAGTCATCGGTTTCCGCAAGGAAAACGGCGTGTGCATCGGCGTGGAAACCAACAAGGGCTTTATCGGCGCCAAGCGCGTCGGGGTGGTCACAGCCGGTAACTCCGGGCACATGGCCTCGCTGGCCGGGTTCCGCCTACCGATTGAATCCCACCCGCTGCAAGCGTTGGTGTCGGAGCCGATCAAGCCGATTATCGACAGCGTGATCATGTCCAACGCCGTGCACGGGTACATCAGCCAGTCCGACAAGGGCGACCTGGTGATCGGCGCCGGTATCGACGGCTACAACGGCTATGGCCAGCGTGGCTCGTACCCGGTGATCGAGCACACCATCCAGGCCATCGTCGAGATGTTCCCGGTGCTGTCGCGGGTGCGCATGAACCGTCAGTGGGGCGGCATCGTCGACACCACGCCGGACGCCTGCCCGATCATCTCCAAGACCCCGGTACCGAACATGTTTTTCAACTGCGGCTGGGGCACCGGTGGCTTCAAGGCCACCCCCGGTTCAGGCAACGTGTTTGCCGCGAGCCTGGCCAAGGGTGAGATGCACCCGCTGGCGGCACCTTTCTCCATCGACCGTTTCCACAACGGTGCGCTGATCGACGAACACGGCGCTGCGGCCGTCGCCCACTAACAGGAGAAATTCCCTATGTTGCATATCTTCTGTCCTCACTGTGGTGAACTGCGCTCCGAAGAGGAATTCCATGCCTCCGGCCAAGCGCATATCCCGCGCCCGCTGGACCCGAATGCCTGCACCGATGAAGAGTGGGGCGACTACATGTTCTTCCGCGATAACCCCCGTGGCCTGCACCACGAACTGTGGATCCATGCCGCCGGTTGCCGCCAGTACTTCAACGCGACCCGCGACACCCTGACCTACGAAATTCTTGAAACCTACAAGATCGGTACCCAGCCGCAATTCACCGCCAAGGCTTCTGGAGAGAAGGTATGAGCCAGATCAATCGCCTGTCCAACGGTGGCCGCATCGACCGTAATAAAGTCCTGACGTTTACCTTCAACGGCCAGAGCTACAAAGGCTTTGAAGGCGACACGCTGGCTGCCGCCTTGCTGGCCAACGGTGTGGATATCATCGGCCGCAGCTTCAAGTACTCGCGCCCGCGCGGCATCTTCGCCGCCGGCGCCGAAGAGCCGAACGCGGTGCTGCAGATCGGTGCCACCGAAGCCACGCAGATCCCTAACGTGCGCGCCACGCAACAGGCGCTGTACCAGGGCCTGGTCGCCACCAGCACCAACGGCTGGCCGAGCGTGAACAACGACATGATGGGCATACTCGGCAAGGTCGGCGGCAAGCTGATGCCGCCGGGTTTCTACTACAAAACCTTCATGTACCCGCAATCGTTCTGGATGACCTACGAGAAGTACATCCGCAAGGCCGCCGGGCTTGGTCGCTCGCCGACCGAGGACGATCCGGACACCTACGACTACATGAACCGCCATTGCGACGTGCTGATCGTCGGCGCCGGCCCTGCCGGCCTGGCAGCGGCCCTGGCCGCTGCGCGCAGTGGCGCGCGGGTGATCATCGCTGATGAGCAGGAAGAGTTCGGCGGGTCGTTGCTCGATTCGCGCGAAAACCTCGACGGCAAGCCGGCGACCGAATGGGTCGCCAGTGTAATCGCCGAGCTCAAGGCCCTGCCAGACGTGGTGCTGCTGCCTCGCGCTACCGTCAATGGTTATCACGACCATAACTTCCTGACCATCCATGAGCGCCTCACCGATCACCTCGGTGACCGTGCGCCGATTGGCGTGGTGCGCCAGCGTATTCACCGTGTGCGTGCCAAGCGTGTGGTGCTGGCGACCGGCGCGTGTGAGCGTCCACTGGTGTACGGCAACAACGATGTGCCGGGCAATATGCTCGCCGGTGCAGTTTCGACCTACGTGCGCCGTTACGGCGTGGCGCCGGGTAAAAAACTGCTGCTGTCGACCAACAACGATCACGCTTACCGTGTGGCGCTGGATTGGTTCGACGCTGGCCTCACCGTGGTCGCGGTGGCCGATGCACGCCACAACCCACGCGGCGCGCTGGTGGAAGAAGCGCGCGCCAAAGGCATTCGCATCCTCACCGGCAGTGCCGTGATCGAAGCCCGTGGCAGTAAGCATGTGACCGGCGCCCGTGTGGCCGCCATCGACGTCAAAGCACATAAGGTCACCAGCCCCGGCGAGTGGCTGGACTGCGACCTGGTGGCCAGCTCCGGCGGCTATAGCCCGGTGGTGCACTTGGCTTCGCACCTGGGCGGCAAGCCGACCTGGCGTGAAGATATCCTCGGTTTTGTACCGGGCGAAGCGCCGCAGAAACGTGTGTGCGTGGGTGGGATCAACGGTGTCTACGGCTTGGGTGATTCCCTGGCCGATGGCTTTGAAGGCGGCGTGCGCGCGGCCAGCGAGGCCGGGTTTGCTCCGGTGGAAGGTACGCTGCCCAAGGCCCTGACGCGCCTGGAAGAGCCGACCCTGGCCCTGTTCCAGGTGCCTCACGAAAAAGCCACTGCACGGGCGCCCAAGCAATTTGTCGACCTGCAGAACGACGTCACCGCCGCCGCCATCGAACTGGCGACCCGCGAAGGGTTCGAGTCGGTGGAGCACGTCAAACGCTACACCGCGCTGGGCTTCGGCACCGACCAGGGCAAGCTGGGCAACGTCAACGGCCTGGCCATCGCGGCCCGCTCGCTGAACGTGACCATCCCGCAGATGGGCACCACCATGTTCCGCCCCAACTACACGCCGGTAACCTTCGGCGCGGTAGCGGGCCGGCACTGTGGGCACATCTTCGAGCCGGTGCGCTACACCGCGCTGCAAGCCTGGCACGTGAAAAACGGCGCCGAGTTTGAAGATGTCGGCCAGTGGAAACGCCCGTGGTACTTCCCGCGCAACGGTGAAGACCTGCATGCGGCAGTCAAGCGCGAATGCCTGGCCGTGCGCGACAGCGTCGGCCTGCTGGACGCCTCGACCCTGGGTAAAATCGACATTCAAGGTCCGGATGCCCGCGAGTTCCTCAACCGCATCTACAGCAACGCCTGGACCAAGCTCGACGTGGGCAAGGCGCGCTACGGCCTGATGTGCAAGGAAGACGGCATGGTCTTCGACGACGGCGTGACCGCCTGCCTTGCCGACAACCACTTCCTGATGACCACCACCACGGGCGGCGCCGCCCGCGTGCTGCAGTGGCTGGAAATCTACCAGCAGACCGAGTGGCCGGACCTCAAGGTGTACTTCACCTCGGTCACCGACCACTGGGCGACCATGACCTTGTCCGGGCCCAACAGCCGCAAGCTGTTGAGCGAAGTCACCGATATCGACCTGGACAAGGACGGCTTCCCGTTCATGACCTGGAAAGAAGGTTTGGTGGGCGGCGTGCCGGCGCGGGTGTTCCGTATCTCGTTTACCGGTGAGCTGTCCTATGAAGTCAACGTGCAGGCCGACTACGCCATGGGCGTGCTGGAACAGATTGTCGAGGCTGGCAAACAGTACAACCTGACCCCGTATGGCACCGAGACCATGCACGTACTGCGGGCCGAGAAGGGCTTCATTATCGTCGGCCAGGACACCGACGGCTCGATGACCCCGGACGACCTCAACATGGGCTGGTGTGTGGGCCGCACCAAACCGTTCTCGTGGATCGGCTGGCGCGGGATGAACCGCGAAGACTGCGTGCGCGAAGAGCGCAAGCAACTGGTGGGCTTGAAGCCGATTGACCCGAAAGTGTGGCTGCCTGAGGGCGCGCAGCTGGTGTTCGATCCGAAGCAGAGCATCCCGATGAAGATGGTCGGCCACGTGACCTCCAGCTATGCGCACAACTCCCTCGGCTATTCGTTTGCGATGGCGGTGGTCAAGGGCGGCTTGAAGCGTATGGGCGAGCGGGTGTTCTCACCGCAGGCGGATGGCAGTGTGATCGAAGCGGAGATTGTGTCTTCGGTGTTCTTTGACCCGAAAGGCGAGCGCCAGAACATCTGATAGACCGAGGTGCGGCCTTCGCGAGCAAGCCCGCGCCCACTGGGGAAATGCATTCCGAAATGTGGGAGCGAGCTTGCTCGCGATGGCGGCAGAAGCCGCACAACAGAATTCAAGAAAGGTGCTTTATGACCGCAGCCAATGTGTACCAACAACGCCCCACCACCGGCGCCAAGGCCGAGTCGTCGCTGCACCATGCCGACCTCGCCAGCCTGGTCGGCAAGGGGCGCAAGAACGCCGGCGTGATCGTGCGTGAAAAGAAACTCCTCGGCCACCTGACCCTGCGCGGCGATGGCCACGATGCCGCGTTCGCCGCTGGCGTGCACAAGGCCCTGGGCATCGAACTGCCGGGTGCCCTGAGCGTGATCGTCAAAGGTGAAACCAGCCTGCAATGGCTCGGCCCGGATGAATGGTTGCTGATCGTGCCGAGCGGTGAGGAATTTGCCGCCGAGCAAAACCTGCGCGCGGCCCTGGGGGATTTGCATATCCAGATCGTCAACGTCAGCGGCGGCCAGCAGATCCTCGAACTGAGCGGCCCGAACGTACGCGATGTGCTGATGAAATCCACCAGTTACGACGTGCACCCCGACAACTTCCCGGTGGGCAAGGCCGTGGGCACGGTGTTCGCCAAGTCGCAACTGGTGATCCGCCATACCGCTGAAGACACCTGGGAACTGCTGATTCGTCGCAGCTTCTCGGACTATTGGTGGTTGTGGCTGCAGGATGCCTCGGCCGAATACGGCCTGAGTGTCCAAGCCTGAGCAGATGGGCTGTTGTGGCGAGGGGGCTTGCCCCCGTTGGAGCGCGCAGCGGTCCCGGTAAGGTTACTGCAGTTTTTCTGAAAGAACCGAGTGGCTGATTTCAGGGCTGCTTCGCAGCCCAACGGGGGCAAGCCCCCTCGCCACAAAGGCCTGAGGATTCAAGTATGAGCCGCGCACCCGATACATGGATTTTGACCGCCGACTGCCCCAGCGTGCTCGGCACGGTGGACGCGGTCACCCGCTATCTGTTCGAGCAGGGCTGCTACGTCACCGAGCACCATTCGTTCGATGACCGCCTCTCCGGGCGTTTTTTTATCCGCGTGGAATTCCGCCAGCCCGACGACTTTGACGAGCAAGGTTTCCGCGATGGCCTGGCCACCCGCGGCGAAGCCTTTGGCATGATCTTCGAGCTGACGGCGCCGAACTACCGGCCAAAAGTGGTGATCATGGTGTCCAAGGCCGATCACTGCCTCAACGATCTGTTGTACCGCCAACGCATCGGCCAATTGTCGATGGACGTGGTCGCAGTGGTGTCCAACCACCCCGATCTCAAGCCATTGGCCGACTGGCACCAGATTCCTTACTACCATTTCCCCCTCGACCCCAATGACAAACCGTCCCAAGAGCGCCAGGTGTGGCAAGTGATTGAAGAGACGGGGGCCGAACTGGTGATCCTTGCGCGCTACATGCAAGTGCTGTCGCCGGAGCTGTGCCGCAAGTTGGATGGCAAGGCGATCAATATCCATCACTCGTTGCTGCCGGGGTTCAAGGGCGCCAAGCCGTATCACCAGGCATACAACAAAGGGGTGAAGTTGGTTGGCGCCACTGCGCATTACATCAATAACGACCTGGACGAAGGCCCGATCATCGCCCAGGGCGTGGAAGTGGTGGATCACAGCCACTATCCCGAGGACCTGATTGCCAAGGGGCGGGATATCGAGGGGCTGACATTGGCGCGGGCGGTGGGGTACCACATTGAGCGACGGGTGTTCTTGAACGCCAATAGAACGGTGGTGCTCTGACTGACGCCATCGCAGGCAAGCCAGCTCCCACAGGGTGATATATGAACCCTGTGGGAGCGGGCTTGCCCGCGATGAGGCCCTCACAAACAACGCAAAAACAGCATCTGTAACCCGAGCACTCAAACGCGCTGCCCATCCAAAGGGGCAACGCAGTTCCATAAAAACAACAGCGAGGTGAAAGCATGTCTGGTAATCGTGGTGTCGTGTATCTCGGCAACGGTCAGGTCGAAGTACAGAAAATCGACTATCCCAAAATGCAGGACCCCCGTGGCAGGAAGATTGAACACGGCGTTATCCTGCGCGTGGTCTCCACCAATATCTGCGGCTCCGACCAACACATGGTGCGCGGCCGTACCACCGCCCAGACCGGCCTGGTGCTCGGTCACGAAATCACCGGCGAGGTGATCGAGAAGGGCAGCGACGTCGAGAACCTGAAACTCGGCGACCTGGTGTCTGTGCCGTTCAACGTTGCTTGCGGCCGCTGCCGCTCCTGCAAGGAACAACACACCGGCGTATGCCTGACCGTCAACCCGGCCCGTGCCGGTGGTGCCTACGGCTACGTGGACATGGGCGACTGGACCGGCGGCCAGGCCGAGTACGTGCTGGTGCCCTACGCCGACTTCAACCTGCTGAAACTGCCGGATCGCGACAAGGCCATGGAGAAAATCCGTGACCTGACCTGCCTCTCCGACATCCTGCCCACCGGCTACCACGGCGCGGTCACTGCGGGCGTTGGCCCTGGCAGCACCGTGTACATCGCCGGTGCCGGTCCCGTAGGCCTGGCCGCTGCCGCTTCCGCACGCTTGCTGGGGGCGGCGGTGGTGATCATCGGTGACGTCAACCCGATCCGCCTGGCCCACGCCAAGGCCCAGGGCTTTGAAATCGCCGACCTGTCCACCGACACCCCGCTACACGAGCAAATCGCCGCGCTGCTTGGCGAGCCGGAAGTGGACAGCGCCGTTGACTGCGTGGGCTTTGAAGCCCGCGGCCATGGCCATGACGGCGTCAAGGCCGAAGCCCCGGCCACGGTGCTCAACTCACTGATGGGTGTGGTGCGTGTGGCGGGCAAGATCGGTATTCCCGGCCTGTACGTCACTGAAGATCCAGGGGCGGTGGATGCCGCCGCAAAAATGGGCAGCCTGAGCATTCGTTTCGGTCTGGGCTGGGCCAAGTCCCACAGCTTCCACACCGGCCAGACCCCGGTGATGAAGTACAACCGCCAGTTGATGCAGGCGATCATGTGGGACCGCATCAACATCGCGGAGATCGTGGGTGTGCAGGTGATCAGCCTGGATGACGCGCCGCGTGGTTATGGCGAGTTCGATGCAGGTGTGCCGAAGAAGTTTGTGATTGATCCGCACAAGCTGTTCAGCGCGGCTTAACAGCAACAACCACTCACCAATGTGGGGGCTGCGGGAGCTGGGGCCCCACATTGGCGATTGGGTGTCTGGGGATCAGCGGATCGCCAGCGCACCCTGGTACACCATAGGGCCGGTAGGCTGCTTGCTCACCGAGCCACCCTTGGTTTCCGAACTGACCATCAATTCCACCGGCTGGCTGATAGTTTCCTGCTGACGTGGGTTGAGGCCGATGATGCCTTTGCCATCCTCCGGCAACAGGCCCAAAGACACCGGCGTGCCGCCTGCAGGCAGGGCCCACAGTTCGAGGCTGCGGTCCGGTTCCGGCGCAGTGGCCGCAATCGGCTGGACTTCCAGGTAATCCTTGTGCGCCATGATTTGCGCCGCCGGCTGTTGGGTGCTGCTGACCAGGGTCGCTGCAGACTTGACGCTGTCCTGGGTATAGAGCGCGCCGCCGATACCGGCAACCACCACCACGCAGACGCCGATGAACAGGCGCGGGCGGGTCCAGAATGAGGGCTTGTGCTCGATCACTGGGGGTTGGGACGCAGTCATAAGGCTCTTCCTGACAAGTTTTGTAGTGTGTTGATTGACCCTGTGGCTGGCGATGGGTTCCTAGTGGCAGTTTGATGGTGTCGGTTTTTGGGGCTTTTCTGAACAAATCTGTGAGCTGGAACAACCGGTGGGATGCTGGGTCAAACGGCTGCTTTAGCTCCTACATTTACGAGGTTGTCTCGATGAAGATTTCACGCGGTTTTGCCCTGTCCTGCCTCCTGACCGTGGCGGCCAGCCCGGTATTTGCAGCAGGCTTCAGCCTGGGTGATGTGGCCAACGCCGTTGCTGGCGCCCAGGGCACCAACAAGGCTGCCGCCGCTGCGCCGAGCGCACAAACCGCAGGTTTGCTGGGGGCGTTGACCAAACAGTTGAATGTCACCCCGGAGCAGGCCGTCGGTGGCACCGGTGCGATGTTGGGCCTGGCCAAGAACCAACTCAGCAGCACTGATTATTCGCAGTTGGGCAAAAGCGTGCCGGGCCTGGATAAGCTGTCGGGTGGCAACGCTTTGGGCAGCCTTGGCGCCTTGAGCGGCATGCTCGGCCAAACCGGTGGCAGCAAGACCAGCGGCCTCGATGGCCTGTTGGGGAACGTCAAGGACACCAACGATCTGAACACTGCGTTCAGCGCCTTGGGCATGGACAGCGGCATGATCGGCCAGTTTGCCCCGGTGATCCTGCAGTACCTGGGTGGCCAGGGTGCCGACAGTTCAGTACTGGGCAAGCTAGCCGGCATCTGGGGGGCGGGGAGCTGAAAAACACCTCGGTGTGAAGTCATCCAGGGAACTGAGCGGTCGGCTCTAACCACTGATCTACACCCGCCTGGAACTCGGCCTTCTCCTCCCCCAGCGAGGGGGCTCCAGACCGGGTGTCGTTCCCTTTAAGGAGATCTTCCAATGAGCGAATCAACAATATCGCGCAATTCATTCCCGGTATTTGGGAAACCCCCGGTCGACTACAGCAAGATGACCAGGGAGGAGTTCGAGAAGGCTGCAGGCATGAAGTTCATGTCTTACGATGAAATGATCAACGGCAATAAGCCTGATTCGGAGTCGGGTAATGCCTCGGGTAAGAAGCCCGATTCGGGATCGGGTAAGACCTCTGGTCTGAAGTTCATGTCTTACGATGAAATGATCAACGGCAATAAGCCTGACTCGGAAACGGGTCGTGTCTCCGGCGGCGCGGACGCCTCCGGGAGCGTTGCCGGTGTGGGTTTTAGTGCCGGTGCTGGGGCATCGATCAAGTTTTAAATGAACCAGCCTGCCAGGTGGCCGTCACGGGTTGCGACGAGTCACCTGATAAGCTCATCAAGGCGCGCATCCTTCTCCAGCCAGAGCTGGTTGACCCAGTTCTGGACGCTCTGGCGAAACGCCGGATCATTCTCGTAATCCCCCTGCCACAACGCCGGATCCAGCTCGCGGGTGCGGATATCAACAATCACCCGGGGCACCGCGCCGCTGATCAAATCCCAGAACCCTGGAATCCTGTCCTGTGGGTAGACCACGGTCACGTCGAGGATCGCATCCAACTGCTCGCCCATGGCCGCCAGTACAAATGCCACGCCACCGGCCTTGGGCTTGAGCAGGCGAGTGAACGGCGAGTTCTGCTGGGCCCGCTTGGCCTCGGTAAAGCGCGTGCCTTCCAGGTAGTTGACCACCGTCACCGGCTGGCGCTTGAACAGCTCGCAGGCCTGTTTGGTGATCTTCAGGTCCTGGCCCGCCAGTTCCGGATGCTTGGCCAGGAACGCCTTGGTGTAGCGCTTCATGAACGGGTAATCCAGGGCCCACCAGGCCAGGCCCAGGAACGGCACCCAGATCAGCTCCTTTTTCAGGAAGAATTTGAAAAATGGCGTGCGCCGGTTGAGGGTCTGGATCAGCGCCGGGATATCCACCCAGGATTGATGGTTGCTGATCACCAGGTACGAGGTATCGACCCTCAGCCCGGTATCGCCGCGAATATCCCATTGGGTGGGGATACACAGGGCAAAGATCAGCTTGTCGATCTCGGCCCAGGTCTCGGCAATCCACATCACGGCCCGGGAGGCATAGTCCCGTGACCGCCCGGGCGCCACCAGCTTGAGCAGGGCGAAGACCATCAGCGGGCCGATCAGGATCAGCGTGTTGAGTAACAGCAGCAGTGTGACGAAACAGCCGGTGAGCAGGCGGCGCATAAGGAACTCTTGCAAACGGTTGGACGGGCCATGATAAGCAGCTTGAGTCTAGAGGCCAAATCGCAAATGACCTGACGAATGTTTCACTTTGTGTTGCGTATGCTGGGTAACGATCCAACTTCGGGCTGTGTTTGCAGTCTAGTATTGGCCTACTTACCTTCAAGGAAACCTCCTACGTGAAATCCCTCCTTGCCCTGTTAGCCGTGGTTGCCCTGCCCGTGATGGCCGCCGAGCCGACCCTGTACGGGCGCTACGAATATATCCAGTTGCCGGAAATCGGCGAGACCTTCAAGGCCAAGATGGACACCGGCGCGCTGACCGCCTCGCTGTCGGCCCGCGACATCCAGACCTTCACCCGCGATGGTGAGGACTGGGTGCGGTTCCGTCTCAGTGGCAAGGATGTGAGCAACAAGGTCTATGAACACAAAGTGGCGCGCATCAGCAAGATCAAGAACCGCGCCGACGAAGATGAAGACAAGGAAGACACCAGCGTGGCCAAGCGCCCGGTGGTGGAGCTGGAAATGTGCCTGGGCAACGTCAAGCGCACGGTGGAGGTCAACCTCACCGACCGCAGCAGCTTCAACTACCCGCTGCTGATCGGCGCCAAGGCTCTGCGCGAGTTCGGCGCTGCGGTGAACCCGGCCCGGCGCTACACCGCCGACAAACCGGACTGCTGATTGACGCCGCACAAGGCATGGGGCACCGTTCACCTTTAGCTCCCAGTGCTCGGACGCCATGCCCCATATCCTGATTGTCGAAGACGAAGCGGCGATAGCCGATACGCTGATTTTTGCCCTGCAGGGCGAAGGCTTCGCCACCACCTGGCTGACCCTCGGCCAGGCCGCGCTGGAGCATCAGCGGCAGACCCCGGCAGACATGCTGATCCTCGACATCGGCCTGCCGGACATCAGCGGCTTTGAAACCTGCAAGCAACTGCGCCGCTTCAGCGAAGTGCCGGTGATGTTCCTCAGTGCCCGCGACGGCGAGATCGACCGCGTGGTGGGCCTGGAAATCGGCGCCGACGACTATGTGGTCAAACCCTTCAGCCCACGGGAAGTGGCGGCGCGGGTCAAGGCGATCCTCAAGCGCGTGGCACCGGTGGCAGTGCCGGCCAGCGGCGGGCTGTTCCAGGTGGACCACGAGCGGGTGCAGATCCAGTATCGCGGCCAGTTGCTGGGCCTGACTCGCCATGAATTCCGCCTGCTCAATTGCCTGCTGGAACAGCCCGAACGGGTATTCAGCCGCGAGCAGTTGCTGGATGCGGTCGGCGTGGCGGCCGATGCCGGCTACGAGCGCAATATCGACAGCCATATCAAAAGCCTGCGTAGCAAGCTGCGGGGCGTGGTTGCCGAGGCCGAGCCGATCCAGACCCATCGCGGCCTGGGCTACAGCTACAGCCCGAGCCACGCCTGATGCGCCTGGGGCTGCGGATTTTCCTGGTGTATGCGCTGTTTATCGGTCTGACCGGTTACTTTGTGCTCAACACCGTCATGAAGGAAATCCGCCCCGGCGTGCGTCAGTCCACTGAAGAAACCCTGGTGGACACCGCCAACCTGCTGGCGGAAATCCTGCGTGATGATGTGAAGAACGGCACCCTTGGTCAAAGCCACTGGCCCACCGTGCTCAAGGCCTACGGCGAGCGCCAGCCGGGGGCAACCATCTGGGGCCTGGCGAAAAACCAGGTCAACCACCGCATCTATGTGACGGACGCCAAGGGTGTCGTGTTGCTGGATTCCAGCGGTACGGCGGTGGGCCAGGACTACTCGAAATGGAACGATGTGTACCTGACCCTGCGCGGCGAGTACGGCGCCCGCTCGACCCGCAGCGATGCCGATGACCCGGCATCCTCGGTGATGCACGTGGGCGCGCCGATCCGCGATAACGGGCAGATCATTGGCGTGGTCACGGTGGCCAAGCCCAACAGCTCGCTGCAGCCCTATGTCGACCGTACCGAACGCCGCCTGCTGTGGTACGGCGCCGGTCTGGTGGCGCTGGGCTTGCTGCTGGGGGCCCTGTTGTCCTGGTGGTTGAGCGCGGCGCTACGGCGCCTGACCACTTATGCCCAGGCGGTCAGCGAAGGGCGCCGCGCCGAGTTGCCGCATTATCGTGGCGGCGAGTTGGCGCAGTTATCCACCGCTGTGGAGCACATGCGCACGCAACTGGAAGGCAAGGCCTATGTCGAGCGTTATGTGCACACCCTGACCCACGAACTGAAAAGCCCGTTGGCGGCGATTCGCGGTGCGGCGGAACTGTTGCAGGGGGAAATGACAGTCGCCCAGCAGCAGCGGTTCGTCGGCAATATCGCCAGTGAAAGCGCGCGCTTGCAGCAGTTGATCGAACGCCTGCTGAACCTGGCCCAGGTCGAGCAGCGCCAGGGCTTGGAGCAGCAGATTTCGGTACCGTTGGCCGCCTTGGTCGATGAGGTCCTCAAGGCGCAATGTGCGCGGATCGAGCAGGCCGGGTTGCAGGTCGAACGTCTGATCGAAGCGGACGTAAAGCTGTTTGGCGAGCCGTTTCTGCTGCGCCAGGCCCTGGGCAATCTGCTGGAAAATGCCCTGGACTTCACCCCACCCGGCGGCACGCTGCGTTTCAGCGCCCAGGTGCGGCACCATGCTGTGGATGTGCGCCTGTTCAACCAGGCCGAACCGATCCCCGAATACGCCCTGCCACGCCTGAGCGAGCGTTTCTATTCCCTGCCGCGCCCGGTCAGTGGCCGCAAAAGCACCGGCCTGGGCCTGAACTTTGTCGAAGAAGTGATGAAGCTGCACGGCGGCTCATTGCAGATTGGCAACGTGCCGGGTGGCGTGGAAGTGGTGCTGCATCTCCACACAGTCTCCACATTGCCCTCATAAATCCCCCACAGGCCGCCGCCAGACTCTCCCCATCAAAACAGGGAGAGACCCATGAACCGCAGTCTGCTATTCAAACTGGGCGCCATCGCGCTGCTGATCCTGCTATTGCTGATTCCGTTGCTGATGATCAACGGCATCATCAACGAGCGCCAGGAACTGCGCGACGGCGTCGTGATGGACATTGCCCGCAGCTCCAGCTACAGCCAGCAGGTCAGCGGGCCATTGATGGTGGTGCCGTTTCGCAAGACCGTGCGTGAGTGGAAGCTCAACGAAAAACTCAACAAACGCTATGAAGTGCTCAGCGAAGAACAGGGCCGCCTGTACTTCCTGCCGGAGCAGTTCGAGCTCGATGGGCAGGTGCAAACCGAACTGCGGGCGCGAGGAATCTACCAGGCGCGGCTGTTCCATGCCGACAACCGCATCAGCGGCCGCTTTGTGCTGCCGGCGCAAATGGGCATCAAGGAGGGCTTTGCCGATTACAAGTTTGGCCAGGCATTTTTGGCGGTCGGTATCAGCGATATCCGCGGCATTGAAAACGCCCTGAAACTGGAACTGGGCAGCCAGCGCCTGGAGTTTGCCCCGGGCACCCAAGTGAGCTTTCTCGGCGCTGGCGTACACGTGATGTTGCCGACCCAGGACAGTAAGAACCCCGCGCCGCTGGATTTTGCCTTCGACCTGCGCCTGCAGGGTACCGAGCAACTGCAGGTACTGCCGGTGGGCAAGACCAGCAAGGTCAAGCTGGCCTCCAACTGGCCCCATCCGAGCTTTGTCGGCAACTTCCTGCCGGCGCAGCGTGAGATCAACGACCAAGGCTTCAGCGCCAACTGGCAGACCTCGTTCTTCTCCACCAACCTTGAGGAATCGTTGTACGGCTGTGTGGTTGGCAGTCGCTGCGAGGACTTCAACGAACGCAGCTTTGGCGTGAACTTTATCGACCCGGTGGACCAGTACCTCAAGAGCGACCGCGCGATCAAATATGCGCTGCTGTTCATCGCCCTGACGTTCGCCGGTTTCTTCCTGTTTGAAGTGCTCAAGAGCCTGGCGGTGCACCCGATCCAGTATGCGTTGGTGGGGGTGGCCCTGGCGTTTTTCTACTTGCTGTTGCTGTCGTTGTCCGAGCATATCGGCTTTGCCCTGGCGTACCTCATCTCGGCCAGTGCCTGTGTGTTGTTGATCGGTTTTTACGTGTGCCATGTGTTGCGCAGCGTGGCCCATGGGCTGGGGTTTTCGACGGGGTTGGCGGCCCTGTATGGCTTGCTGTACGGGTTGTTGAGTGCCGAGGACTACGCGCTGTTGATGGGCTCGCTGTTGTTGTTCGGGCTGCTGGGTACGGTGATGGTGCTGACGCGCAAACTGGACTGGTATGGGGTGGGCAAGCGTAAGGCGGCCGAGTTGGAGGTGATGCAATGATCGGGCTACGGGAGGATCAGCGGGAGAAGGCACAACTGGTGGGAAAAATTAACGCGCTGTTTCCGGAGTGGCGCGACACCTTTGTGGCTAATGGCCTTGTTGTGGCGAGGAGGCTTGCCCCCTCGCCACAACAAGCCTCGCTCGCCACCCATAACGGGTTGCTACAGGAATCAGGTCGGCGGCTGGGTCGCCAACATTGACGGCCGCTGACTGACCTCGGCGTACCAGGCGGCCAGTTTGGGATTGCTTGAACGCCACTGCAGGTCGGGGTGGCGGAAGTCCACATACGCCAGGGCGCAGGCGACGCTGATCGCGGCGATGTCGAAATGGCTGGCCAGTTCAGCGATAGCGTCCTGTTCCAATTCGGCCAGGGCGCGGCGGATTTTGTTGCGCTGCTCCTGCAGCCAGCTATCCCAGTGTTTGTCGGCCGGGCGCATGGCGGTTTCATAGCGTACCAGTACGGCCGCGTCCATGATCCCGTCGGCCATCGAGGCCAGGGTCAGGCGGCGCCAGCGGGCCGAACCGTCCCGGGGGATCAGCGGGTTGCCGACATGCTGGTGGTCGAAGTAGTCGAGGATCACCCGGCTGTCGTGCAACACATTGCCATCGGCCAGGCGCAGGGCCGGGATCTTTCCCAGCGGGTTGCCCTCGTTCAACGCGGTGATCGGGTTGACCGGCGTGACCAGCACAGTCTCCAGGACAACGCGGTCTTGCTGGCCGGTTTCGTGGAGCAGTACCAGGACTTTGCGGACAAACGGCGAGGCAGGGTTGTGGAACAAGGTCATGCTGGGCGCGAACATGGGCAATCCTCGGAAAGGGTCGGCCATAGACTAGACAGTTGCGAGGTGACTGGCGAGGGGGATCTTGGTTGTTTTTGCGGGCCTCATCGCAGGCAAGCCAGCTCCCACATTTTGATGTGTGAACACTGGCAACTGTGGCAGCTGGCTTGCCTGCGATGGCGTCCTCACGGTCGCCGCAGCAACCCCCAGACACCGATTGCCGCCGGGATCCCCAGCCCAACCCAGCTCAGGGAATCCCAACCCCCATCCCCCAGCAACGCCGCAAACAGTCCGGCAGCACTGAGCAGCCCGATCCCGAGCGGCACCCCGAACACCTTCCAGAAATTCGATTGCCTTGGCCTCATGAATTGGCCGCCTTGCGCCGCACCAGCCACAGGTATACGCCGCTGCCCAGCACGATGATGGTCAGCACATCCAGCACCGCCCAGAGGATTTTCATCGGCATGCCGCCATAGTCGCCAAAGTGCAGGGGCTGGGACATGCCCATGGCGTCCATGTACCACGGCCGCCCGGCCACGGCGGTGACGCTCAGGTCGCTGGCGTCGATCAGCACCGGGGTCAGCAGGTGCGAGGTCAGGTGCGTGCTGCCTTTCATAAACACTGCGTAATGGTGCTCGCTGGAAAAGCGCGTACCGGGGAACGCAATAAAGTCTGGGGTCATGCCCGGCGCGGCCTGCTCAGCAATTTTCAGCAGGTCGGTGGCCGGCGCACGCGAGGTCAGCGGTGGCGCGTTCTTATAGGGCTCGATCATCGCGGTGAGGCTGTCACTGCGCCATGCGGCGATGATCAAGTCGGCACTGGCGCTGATCACCCCGGTGACGCCCACCACCAGGGCCCAGGTCAGGGTGACAACGCCGATCAGGTTATGCAGGTCCAGCCAGCGCAGGCGTGTGGACTTGTCCTGGCGCACCGTGGCGAACTTCAAGCGCCGCATAAAGGGCAGGTACAACACCGTGCCGGAAACAATCGCCAGCACAAACAGCACGCCCATAAAGGCCAGCAGCAACTTGCCCGGCAGGCCGGCGAACATATCCACATGCAGGCGCAGCAGGAACATCGTCAAGCCGCCATTGGCCGACGGCATCTCCACGCTTTCCCCGGTGCGCGCATCGAGCATAAAGGTGTGGGACGAATTGGGCTCGGTGCCGGCGGTGGCCGCCATGATCGCAACCACCCCGTTCTTGTCGTCCTCATCCCAGGCCAGGTACTGCATGGCTTCGCCCGGGCGATGGGCCTGGGCCTTGGCCACCAGTTGCTCAAGGTTGAGCTGCGGAGTATCGGCCGGCATCTGCTTGAGCTCGGGTTCGTTGCCCAGCAGGTGATCGATCTCGTGGTGAAAGATCAACGGCAAGCCGGTCAGCGCCAGCATCAGCAGGAACACGGTGCAGATCAGGCTGGTCCAGGTGTGGATGAAGGACCAGCGGCGGATGGTTGTGCTTTTCATTTTCTAGCCTTCAGACACACCAAAGCCGCCCACGGGGCGGCCTGGTTGTTAACTCAGCCGATTACCACTGGTAAGTGGCACTGGCGACGACGCTGCGCTGATCACCGTAGTAGCAGTAGGAGGCATCACAGGTGGAGATGTACTGCTTGTCGAACAGGTTGGTGGCGTTCAGTTTTACCGAGGCACCTTTGAGGCTGTTGTCCAGGCGGCCGAGGTCGTAATGCACCGCACCGTCGAATACGGTGTAGGCATCAGCCTTGCCTAGCCAGGTATTGCCTTGGTCGCCGTAGGTGTTGCCGGTGTAGCGGGCCCCAAAGCCGATACCGAAACCGTCGAGCACACCGTCGTGCCAGGTGTAGTCGGTCCACAGGGAGGCTTGCTGGTTGGGTATCAGTTGCAGGCGGTTGCCTTTGTAGATGCCTGTTTGCACCTCGGATTTGGCCAGGGTGTAGGCGGCGATGACCTTGAGGTTCTCGGTCACGTCAGACACCGCTTCCAGTTCCAGGCCCTTGACCTTGACTTCGCCGGCCTGGTCGGTGATCGACTCGCCAGCCGAGCCGAATCGAGTGACCAGCACGTTTTTCTGGGTCAGGTCATAGACCGCCGCGCTAAGCAGGGTATTGGAGCCAGGTGGCTGATACTTGACCCCCAGTTCCCACTGCTTGCCTTCGGTAGGTTTGTACGACTTGACCGGGTCGACGCTGGCGTTGCTCGCTGGCTGGAATGATTCGGCGTAGGACAGGTACGGTACAAAACCTGAGTCGAACACATAACTCAGTGCCGCGTTGCCACTGAAGTTCTTGCTGCGGTCGGTGTTGGTCGCGTCGCTCTTGTTGAGGTACGTGGTGCCTTGATGCACCCAGTCTTCACGGCCGCCCAGGGTCAGGCGCCATTTGTCCAGGGCCATCTGGTCTTGCACGTAGAGGCCGGTCTGGACGGTTTTTTGGTCGTAGTCGTAGTACGCATCTTTGCGCGCCGGGCGCTCAATTGGCTGCCCATAAACTGGTTTGTAGATGTTAACGGTCCCGGCGCCGCCGAAAATGGACAGATAGGAGGAATTAGTGCGCTGATGATCCAGGCCTATCAGCACAGTGTGGTTGATATTGCCGGTAGCGAAGTCGGCCTGGAAATTGTTGTCCACTGCAAACTGAGCGATGTCCTCGTCCACATTGGTCGAGGAACGGCTGATGTTGCCCTCAGCATCTACCTGGGACCAGCCGTGGGCACCGACAGTCAGCTGCTGAAACGACAACTCCGACTTGGTGTAACGCAGGTTTTGCTTGAACTGCCAGGTATCGTTGAAACGATGTTCAAAGGCATAGCCCAATGCGTAATAGGTACGGTCGTAGAACTCGTAGTCCGGGTCACCCAGGTTCTTATGGTGCGAGACCTCACCCAGCGGTGATTTGATCTTGGTGCCCACGATCGGCAGGAACTGGCTGGTGGCGCCGGTATCGTCGCGAGTGAACTGCGAGAGCACGGTCAGCTTGGTATCGGGATCAATGTTCCAGGTCAGGCTGGGCGCAATGTTGTAGCGCTTGTTGTCGATGTGATCGACCTGGGTGCCGGCATCGCGCACCACGCCGCTTAGGCCATAAAGAAACTGACCTTCATCGTCAATCTTGCCGGTGCTGGCGAAGTTGATCTGGCGATAGTTGTCGCTGCCGTATTGCACCTGGATGGCATTGCTCGATTCCGCGCTGGGGCGCCGGCTGACCATATCCAGCAGACCGCCTGGCGGGGTCTGGCCGTAGACCGACGAGGCCGGGCCGCGCAGTAGGGCGAGACGATCAAGGTTCCAGGTTTCCGCTTTCGGGTTGGCGTACACACCGCGAGGCAATGGCAGGCCATCGAGGAAATGGGTGGGTTCGAAGCCACGCACACGCATCCAGTCGTAGCGGGTATCACTGCCGTAGCTGGCGGACACGATTCCCGGCATGTATTTGACCGCGTCATCCAGGTTCTGAACGTTGCGGTCCAGCATTTGCTGGCGGGTGGCCACGGAAATCGAGCGGGGTGCTTCTACCAGGGCCGTATCAGTCTTGCTCCCCGCCGCCGTCCGCGTAGCAACATAACCCTCCACCGGCCCCCACGCGCTCTCGTAATTCCCCTGCCCGGTGATATTGGTCTCCGGCAGCGACACCACACCCTCTGGAATTGCCACCAGGGTGTAAGTGCCTGCGCTGCTCTGCTCCAACTGCAACCCCGTCCCACGCAGGGCCTCGCGCAGTGCGCCCGGTGCATCGAACTGGCCCTTGACCGGGGCCGAGGTCTTGCCGGCGGCCAGTGCCGGGCTGAGGGTCAGGGGGAGGCCAGCCTGGCTGGCGATCTGGTTCAGGGTGCTGGCCAATGGCGCAGCCGGCAGGTTGTAGGCGCGCACACTGGACGCCTGTTCGGCGGCGAACAGCGAGGTGCTGGTCAGCGGGGCGCTGAGGGCGATGGCCACGGCTAGCAGGCTGGGGCGCAACAAGGTGTCTAATGTGCGGGACATAGGGTGGCTCCGGAATGGAAATATTTCTCAATTGCCTAGGTGCCGGACGAGAATCAAAAAGTGATAGGGCCAAGTGAAAATAAATCTGTGAATGCTCACGCGCTCTTCGTAGTTTTTGCAGTCGGCGAAGCGATTGAGGTTGAGCGCACCGGCCACCCCGCAGCGCAGTCGGCATTCAGCGGCCAGCGCCTCGGCAGCGGGGGCGCAGAGGGCTTTGTTTTCGACATTGCCTTTATTCAATTATTGCTAACGGAACCGTCTGGCACGGGCCTGGCGGCCACGTTAATCCACCACGGCGTATGTTGCTCGATCTGCACCGGCAGGGTCGGCAGCAGCGCGTTAAGCGCCAGCGTGGTGTCGTGCAGCGGGAAGCTGCCGGTGATGCGCAGGTCGGCGACGTTTTTATCCACACCCAGGTAGCCGGTGCGGTAGCGCGCCAGTTCCTCGACCACATCCCCCAGCCGCGCGTTGTCCACCACCAGCATGCCGCGGGTCCAGGCGTCGGTGCCGGGGGTTACGGCCAGCAACGGGCCGAGGCTGTTACGGCGCATCAGCACTTGCTGGCCTTCCTTGAACACCTGCTCCTGGTGCAACGCCTCGGGCTGCGCCGCAACCGCCGACTGCAACACGCTGAGCCGCGTGCCGTCGTCCTCGCGCTTGACGATAAACCGCGTACCCAGGGCGCGCAGGCTGCCGTCGCGGGTCTCGACAACAAAGGGGCGCCCATCGTTGTGCCCGGTTTCGACGAAGATCTCACCTTCCTGCAGCACGATTACTCGGCGCTTTTCGTCAAAACGCACGTCAATGGCGCTGTGGGTGTTGAGGTTGATCAGGGTGCCATCTGCCAGTTTCAGCGTGCGCTGTTCACCGGTGGCGGTGCGTTGGTCGGCCAGCCAGTAGTTGATCGGCACGTAGCGCTGGCCGGCGAACACCGCCAGGCCGCAGACCAGCACCACACTGGCCAGGCCGCTGCCGAGCTTGCGCACCCGTTGCCGAATGCCTTCGCGCGATTGCAGCAGCGCCGCCCGTGCCGGGCCGCTGGCCACGCTGAAGCGCTGGTCGAGCATGCCCAGTTGGCGCCAGGCGCGGGCGTGTTCTTCGCTGCTGGCCAGCCATTTGTTGAATGCTTCATGCTCCACGGGGCTGCTGTCCCCGGAGTCCAGGGACAGTTGCCAGGCAATCGCCGCATCCAGCACCCGTGCGCTGACCGGTCTGGAACTGACCTGGCTCACAACGGCTGGCCATACAGGGCGATGTAGCACTGGCGAATCCCCTGGGCCAGATATTGCCGTACCCGGGGCACCGACACGCCGAGGCGCTGGGCGATTTCGGCGTGGCCCAGGCCGTCCAGGCGGTTATAGAGGAACGCGGCGCGGGCCTTGCTGGACAGCTTGCCGAGCAAGCGGTCGATGGCTTTGAGGTCTTCGAGGATCAGGTGCTGTTCTTCCGGGGAAGGCTGTTCGCTTTCCGGGATCAGCATCAGTTCGGTGAGGTAGGCCTGTTCCAGCGCGGCGCGGCGAAAGTAGTCGAACAACAGGCCCTTTGCGACAGCCACCAGAAACGCCCGGGGTTCGCGGGGTTCACGCAGTTCTTCACGGCCCAGCAGGCGCATGAAGGTGTCCTGGCTCAGGTCCTCGGCACGACTGGGGCAGGCCACGTTGCGCCGCAGCCACGCCAGCAGCCAGCCGCGATGGTCACGGTACAACGTGCCAACAAGCTCACTGTGGGGACTTTGGGCTGACGACAAGGCATCACCAATCGAGATGTTTAAACTAACGAGAATTATTCGCGATTGTGGCAGAGGTGGCGGATGGGTGCAATTGGCGTTGGTCGGGCGGGACGGATGTTGCTGAGGGGGCTTGCTCCCGTTTCAGGGCCGCTTCGCGCCCCAACGGGAGCAAGCTCCCTCGCCACAGGTTACCGATTGTCTCTCTTAACTGAGCGGCAGCCGTTAGAAGGAAGGGGCTTGTTTGCGACGTTTCCACTGGCTCAGGCGTTGTTGCAACGCGGCAGGGCTGTCCAGCCCTTGCTGGCGGGCACGGCTGAATAGAATCAACATCAATTCTGCGGTGGCCAGAGCATCGGCGCTGGCGTGATGGCGTTCGCCCACTTGCAGGTTGAAATGGGTAATCCAGTCATCCAGGCCGGCTTCGCGGATATGCGCCTGGGGGCACAGCATGGGCGCCAGGTCTGCCACGTCGAGGAACGGATGGGTCAGGCGATAACCCAGGCTGTCCTTGAGCGCTCGGCCAAGCATGTGCTGGTCGAATGGTGCGTGGAACGCCAGCAGCGGGCTGTCGCCGACAAAGTCCATGAAGTCCAGTAACGCTTCGGCTGGATCGCAACCGGCGGCGATCGCACTGGGGCCCAGGCCATGGATCAGCACGCTGGGGCTGATTTTGTTGTCGGCCCGTTGCAGGGTACGTTCGAACTGCTGGGAAAAGTCGACCGCGCCGTCTTCGATCACCACCGCGCCAATCGACAGCACCTGGTCGCGATTGAGGTTCAGGCCGCTGGTTTCCAGGTCCAGTACCACCCAGCGCTGCTCGCGCAGACTGTGTTCGCCGAGTGCCTTGGGGGCAGCCAGTTGTTGCAGGCGCGCCTGTTGCTGGGCATTCAGGCCTGGCCGGGCAGGGCGCAGCCAACTGAACAGGCTCACAGCTGATACCTCAGGGCCAGGCTGCTTTGCAGGCGTTGGGCCTGGCGCAGGGATTCACGCAGGATGCGCCGGTCCAGGTGGTTGAGGCTGTCGGGGTCGACCCGGTTGGAGTAGGGCTGGTTCTCGCGGGTTTGCAACTGGTGCTGCTGCATGCGGGTTTGCTGGATAAAGTGGTAGGCCTCTTCATAGGCCGCGCCGTCCAGGCGTTCGATCACCTCTTTATCCACCAACTGACGCAAGCGCTCCAGGGTGTTGTTGGTGGCGATGCCATTGGCCAGGGCCAGCAGGCGGGCACCGTCGACGAAGGGCGTGAGGCCCTGCACCTTGAGGTCGAGGGTGGCCTTGTCCGAGCCTTTACGCGTCAGCACGAAGTCACGGAAGCGCCCCACCGGCGGACGCTGGCGCAAGGCGTTCTCGGCCATCATCCGTTGGAACAGGCGATTGTCCGCCACTTGCTCAAGCATGCCCTGGCGCAGTTGCTCGCAGCCTTGCTCATCGCCCCACACCACCCGCAGGTCGAAATAGATGCTGGACTTGAGCAGGTTCTCTGGCGTCGCTTCGCGGATAAATGCGGCAAAGCGCCGGGCCCATTCGGCACGGGACAGGCACAGCTCGGGGTTGCCGGCCATGATATTGCCCTTGCACAGGGTGAAACCGCACAGCGCCAGGCTTTGATTGATTTGCTGCGCCAGGGGCAACAGCAGGCCACGAATCTCGGCGGCGTGGGCGGCATCGCGGGCATCGAACAGGATGCCGTTGTCCTGGTCGGTGTGCAGCGTCTGCTCACGGCGGCCTTCGCTGCCAAAACACAGCCAACTGAATGGCACGCCGGGGTCGCCCTTGTCTGCGATGCTCAGCTCGATGACCCGGCATACCGTGTGATCGTTGAGCAGGGTGATGATATGGGTGATCTGGGTCGAGGACGCGCCGTGGGCCAGCATGCGCTCCACCAATTGGCTGATCTCGCCACGGATCGCCACCAGGTTTTCCACCCGTGGTGCATTGCGGATGGTGCGTGCCAGGTGGACCAGGTCAACCCGTTGCAGGGAAAACAGATCGCGCTCGGACACCACTCCACACAGGCGCCGGTCCTTGACCAGGCACACATGGGCGATATGCCGCTCGGTCATGGCAATCGCTGCGTCGAAGGCGCTGTGATCCGGGCTGAGGAAGAAGGGCGCCTGGGTCATATGCTGTTCGATGGCCTGGGTGAAATCGCTGGTGCCTTCGGCCACGACATGGCGCAGGTCACGCAGGGTGAAAATCCCCAGGGGCGCCTTGTGTTCATCGACCACCACAATGCTGCCGACCTGCTGCTCATGCATCAGTGTGACCGCCTCACGCAGCGGCGTCCGCGGGCTGCAGGTCACGGGGTGACGCATGGCCAGCTCGCCCAGGCGGGTGTTCAGCGAATACTGGGTGCCGAGGGTTTCCACGGCCTTTTGCTGGACTTGCTGGTTGACCTGGTCCAACAGGCTGCTGACCCCACGCAAGGCAAAGTCGCGAAACGGCCCGGACAGGGCAAACAACTTGATAAACGCCGGCTTGTTCAATTGCAGGCAGAACGTGTCTTCGGCGGCCTTGTGCTCAGTTCGCGTCGCCCGTTCCCCCAGTAGCGCGGCCAGGGGGAAGCATTCGCCGGTGGTGATTTCGAAGGTGGTTTGCGCCGAATCCGGCCGCTCGCCGATCACCCGCCCCTGTTTGACGATGTAGAAGTGCTCCACAGGGCCTGCCGACGGTTTGAGAATGCTCTCGCCGGGGCCGTAGAAGCGCAACTGGCACTGCTCCACCAGAAACGCCAGGTGGGCGTTTTCCATCTGATTGAACGGAGGGAAGCGTTGCAGGAATTGCAGGGTGCCGTGAATGTTCTGCAATACCGCAGTTTTCCCTGCCTGGGTGAAAGCATCAGCTTTACTCATAACCATGACCGCAGTTTTTTTGTCGTTATCGTCCCTCATGGTCGACCCCCACGCGGCGGGTGCCCATTGGACGTAAGTCTAGGTAGCTATCCGGCCTTCAATGACTAGGGAAAAACCTTACATGAATATCGTCCAGACCCCGTAGAACGCCCACTAGGAAAACTATCCGACGAAGTGCACATTGTTCGCCCTTCCGGTGATGTCTGACTTCTGTGCTGGGAGATTGAGTGCAACTGCTGAGAAATATATGCCCGACCAAGATATTTTGAGCGATGCCGAGCGCGAGGCGCTAAGCGCCGTGATGCTGGAGCCTGATCTACCGCCGCAGCGGGTACTGATCGTTGATGACGATAAAGATGCCCGTGAACTGTTGGCGGAGATTCTTGGGCTGGATGGCATTCGCTGCATGACGGCAGACAGCGGCGAGGCGGCCTGGGAACTCTTGAATGCCAGCACATCCATTGGTTTGTTGATCACCGATTTGCGCATGGCGCCCAGCAACGGCCTGGAACTGATCCGCAAAGTACGCGAGTCCACCCGGGCTGCGTTGCCGATCATCATCATGTCGGGGGATGCCGAGGCACCGGACGTGATCGACGCGATGCACCTGAGCGTGGTGGACTTTTTGCTCAAGCCGATTGATAGCGTGAAGTTGGCGAAGATGGTCAAACGCGAGCTGGGGATGGCGCAGTAGGGGGTGTTTTTACCGTTGGTCAGTACTGTCAGATTTCACAGTATCGGCGGTTTGAGTGGCGCTTGTTTAATCGTTGGGAGGGAGCTGGTTTGGGATCAGCGCCTCTAAATGACGCGAACAGGAGTTCATTATGAGTACTGAAAAAAACAACCCGCAACACAGCGCTAATATTCACGCCTCTATCAATGGTCAGCAGGAGGTTTTTTCTCCGAATCAGTTTTTTGGTATCCCTTCCCAGGTCAGAATGGACACAGATATTACTACCCACCTGACAATTAATTACGGCCAGGACCTGAAGAACGGGACTCATACCCTGACGCATACTCAGTTTGGAATTGAATATTTAGATGCAACCGGAAGCACATTCACTCATCCAGTTGCAGGCACCATCGTTGTGAAAGTCGTCGGTAATAACCATACCGGTCAGTTGATCGGCTTGAAGGTTGACGGAACGGGCTCAGGGCATGGCAGTAAGTTGGAGTTGTCGGGTAGTTACCTGATTGTGGTTTCAGGTTAAGCCTTGCAACATAAAAAAGCCCCGGTCATAGGACCGGGGCTTTTTCATTTCAATGACCAGTTACAAACCATTCTTGGCCTTGAACTCCCTACGCCGACGATGCAACACCGGCTCGGTATAACCATTGGGCTGCTTGGTCCCTTCAATCACCAACTCCACCGCGGCCTGGAACGCGATATTGCTGTCGAAGTCCGGTGCCAGCGGGCGGTACAGCGCATCACCGGCATTCTGCCGATCCACCACCGGCGCCATGCGCTTGAGGCTTTCCATGACCTGGGCTTCGCTGACCACGCCATGGCGCAGCCAGTTGGCAATGTGCTGGCTGGAAATACGCAGGGTGGCGCGGTCTTCCATCAGGCCCACATCGTTGATGTCTGGTACTTTCGAGCAACCCACACCCTGGTCGATCCAGCGCACCACATAGCCGAGGATGCCCTGGGCGTTGTTGTCCAGTTCGTTGCGGATTTCTTCCTCGGACCAGTCGGTATTCTGCGCCAGGGGGATGGTCAGGATGTCGTCCACCGACGCGCGTTCGCGCTTGGCCAGTTCGGCCTGGCGGGCGAATACATCGACCTTGTGGTAATGCAGCGCGTGCAATGCCGCGGCGGTCGGCGACGGCACCCAAGCGGTGTTGGCACCGGCCAGCGGGTGCGCGATTTTCTGCTCGAGCATGGCCGCCATCAGGTCGGGCATGGCCCACATGCCTTTACCGATCTGCGCACGGCCTTGCAGGCCGGTGCTCAGGCCGATATCGACGTTCCAGTTCTCGTAGGCGCCGATCCATTTTTCGGCCTTCATGGCAGCTTTGCGCACCATCGCGCCCGCTTCCATGGAGGTGTGGATTTCGTCGCCGGTACGGTCGAGGAAGCCGGTGTTGATAAACACCACGCGCTCGCTGGCCGCCTTGATGCAGGCCTTGAGGTTGACCGTGGTACGGCGCTCCTCGTCCATGATCCCGACCTTGAGGGTGTTGCGCGGCAGGTTCAGTACGTCTTCGATGCGGCCGAACAGCTCGTTGGTGAACGCCGCTTCTTCCGGGCCGTGCATCTTCGGTTTAACGATGTACACGGAGCCGGTGCGGCTGTTCTTGCGGCTGTTGTTGCCATTGAGGCTGTGGATCGCCGCCAGGCTGGTGATCAAGCCATCGAGGATGCCTTCGGGCACTTCATTGCCCTGGGCGTCGAGGATCGCGTCGATGGTCATCAGGTGGCCAACGTTACGCACGAACAATAGCGAACGACCATGCAAGGTCACGGCATTACCATCGACACCGGTGTAGGTGCGGTCGGCGTTCATGGTGCGGGTGAAGGTCTTGCCGCCCTTGGCCACTTCTTCGGCCAGGTCGCCCTTCATCAGGCCGAGCCAGTTGCGGTAGATCACCACTTTGTCATCGGCATCGACGGCGGCAACGGAGTCTTCGCAGTCCATGATGGTGGTCAGCGCGGCTTCCATCAGGATGTCTTTGACGCCGGCGGCGTCGGTCTGGCCGACCGGGGTGCTGGCGTCAACCTGGATTTCGAAATGCAGGCCGTTGTGCTTCAACAAGAGTGCGATGGGCTGGGCGGCGTCGCCCTGGTAGCCGATCAACTGGGCGTCGCTGCGCAGGCCGCTGTTGCTGCCGCCCTTGAGGCTGACCACCAGCTTGCCGTCGACGATCTTGTAGCCGGTGGAGTCAACGTGGCTGCCGGCGGTCAGTGGTGCTGCTTCGTCGAGGAAGGCACGGGCGAAGGCGATGACTTTGTCGCCACGCACCTTGTTGTAGCCCTGGCCTTTCTCGGCGCCGTTGGCTTCGCTGATGGCGTCGGTGCCATACAGTGCGTCGTACAGCGAGCCCCAGCGCGCGTTGGAGGCGTTGAGGGCGAACCGCGCATTCATCACCGGCACCACCAGCTGCGGGCCGGCCATGCGGGCGATTTCGTCATCGACGTTTTGGGTGGTCGCCTGGAAATCCGCCGCTTCTGGCAGCAGGTAGCCGATATCTTGCAGGAAGGCTTTGTAGGCCACCGCGTCGTGGGCCTGGCCGGCATGGGTCTGGTGCCAGGTATCGATTCGCGCTTGGAAATCGTCGCGTTTGGCGAGTAGGGCTTTGTTCTTCGGTGCCAGGTCGTGGATGACCTTGTCGGCACCGGCCCAGAACTGGTCGGCGGTCAGGCCGGTACCGGGAATGGCTTCGTTGTTCACGAAGTCGAACAGGACTTTGGCGACCTGCAGGCCACCGACTTGAACGTGTTCAGTCATTGCTTGCCTCACTCTGCGGAGCTAATTCGCTTTTCAGCTTTTCAATTTACCAATGAAGCCTCTGGCCATTTAAACCACAAACCCGGCACCAGTACATGCCATCACGGCGGCTGGGTGGTTCCAATCAACGGCGCAAGGCTTGCTGACGGGGTGTTCGGGGTTACGACGGCGCCTGGGCAGACATCGACCTAACGTTATGTAGTGCGCGCCGAGGCATACTACATGATGAGTTGCGGTTGTGAAAATTAGACTAAATACGTCGTTTAGCGACCCACTTTGGTTGTACGGTCACAGCGGGGTATGGGATGTTCTCAAAAAACCAATGGATTGTTCCAGATAAATATAAAAATGGTACACGATTTGTTTTTCCTCACCGCCATGCGATCAATGTAGGAGCTGGCTTGCCTGCGATGGCCTCTACACCGCAGCACCCGCATCGCCGGCAAGCCAACTGCCGCATGAGCCAACCGATACCCGTATCTGCCTATACTGGCTAATCCACAACAAGAGGGCTGTTGCCATGGACCATCTCGTACTCACCGTGATCGCCGCCGACAAACCCGGCGTGGTCGAACGTGTTGCCCACTGCATTGCCGAGCGCGGCGGCAACTGGCTGGAAAGTCGCATGGCCCATATGGCCGGGCAATTTGCCGGGATCCTGCGGGTCAGTGTGCCGATGGAAAACCGCAGTGAGCTGGTCAGCGCCCTGGAGGACCTGTCCACCCATGGCATCCGCGTGCTGGTGGGCGAGAGCAGCGGCGCGCAAGCCTCGGCGAGCAAACCGATCCTGATGACCCTGGTGGGCAATGACCGGCCGGGGATCGTGCGCGAGATCACCGCGCTGTTGAGCAAGCAAGGGGTCAACCTGGAACGCCTGAGCACCGACGTGCGTCCGGCGCCCATGAGCAGTGACCCGTTGTTCCACGCCGAGGCCGCGTTGGCGGTGCCGTCCAGCCTGGCACTGGACACGCTGCAAGCCGCCCTGGAAACCCTGGCCGATGATTTGATGGTGGAACTGCAACTGCGCAGCGAGGAATAACCGTCCACAGGGTTGTTCATCTAAATCTTGCATGGGCCTGTGGATAAGCTGTAGAGACCCGGCGCCAGGCCACGCCGGCCGTGGCGTGTAGTGTATTGAGCAAAAAACGAGCAATTTCAACGGCTTGTGCACAAACGCCGGGGATCAGGTTGTGGATAACCTTGGGGTGAAACCCTGTAAGCCACGCCGGCCGTGGCCTACAGGGTTTTGTACGTTATTTGATCAGCGTTTGCGCAGGCTCAGCCATGCATCAACGCTATACACCGCCAGCCCGGCCCAGATAAACACGAACGCCACCAGGCTGGCGGGGCTCATGTGTTCGTCGAACAACAGCACCGCTTGCAGCAGCACCAGGGTCGGCGCCAGGTACTGCAAAAAGCCCAGGGTGGTGTAGGGCAGATGCCGTGCCGCAGCGTTGAAGCAGACCAGGGGAATCAATGTCACCGGGCCTGCGGCCACCAGCCACCAGGCCTCGGAAGTACTCCAGAATGCCAGGTTGGCGCTATGGGCTGTGGGGTTGAGCAGCAGCCACGCCAGGGCAATCGGCACCAGCATCCAGGTTTCCACCACCAACCCGGGTAGCGCCTTGACTGGCGCTTGCTTGCGGATCAAACCATAGAAACCAAAGGTCAGCGCCAGCACCAGCGACACCCACGGCAAGCTGCCGACCTGCCACACCTGTTGCGCAACGCCCACGGCGGCCAGCCCGACGGCCACCCACTGCAAGCGCCGCAGGCGTTCGCCGAGGAGCAGCATGCCCAGTAGTACGTTGACCAGCGGGTTGATGTAGTAACCCAGGCTGGCCTCCAGCATGCGCCCGCTGTTGACCGACCACACATAGGTCAGCCAGTTGCCCGCGATCAATGAGCCGCTCAACGCCAGGATCGCCAGGCGCTTGGGGTTGTCCCGCAGTTCGCGCCACCAGCCGGGGTGTTTCCACACCAGCAACAGCAAACCGCCGAACAGCGCCGACCACAGTACGCGGTGGACGATGATTTCGGCCGCCGGGACGCTGGCGATGGCTTTGAAGTAGAGCGGGAACAGGCCCCAGATGACGTAGGCACTCAGGCCCAGAATGTACCCGCGACGCGGGTTGGCGGCTTGCATGCAGAATCCTTGCTTAGGCAGCTAACAATGCCGCAATTGTAAGGATGTTTGTCAGGAAATGCGTGCTGACTTTTTGTGGCGAGGGCACAAGCCCCTCGCCACAGCGAGGCCAGTGTCAGAACAGTTTCAGGGGCTCTTCGTTGAGCGCCGACAATTGCTCGCGCAGCGCCAGCACCTGGTCGCCCCAATACCGCTCGCTGCCAAACCACGGGAAGCTGTGCGGAAATGCCGGGTCATCCCAGCGCCGTGCCAGCCACGCGCTGTAGTGCATCAGGCGCAGGGCACGTAGCGGCTCGATCAGCGCCAGTTCGCGGGGATCGAAGTCGTGGAATTCCTGGTAGCCATCCATCAGCTCCGACAACTGCCCCAGGCATTCCTGGCGATCACCAGCAAGCATCATCCACAAATCCTGCACCGCCGGGCCCATGCGACAGTCGTCGAGGTCGACGATATGGAACATCTCGTCGCGGCACATCATGTTGCCGGGGTGGCAGTCGCCATGCATGCGGATGTTCTTGTGCGGCGTGGCGCTGTACACATCCTCCACACGCTTGAGCAGGTCACGGGCCACGGATTCGTAGGCAGGCAACAGGCTCTTGGGGATGAAATTGCCTTCAAGCAGGGTGTTCAGGGAGTCGTGACCGAAGTTCTTCACGCCCAGGGCTTCGCGGTGCTCGAAAGGGCGGGTGGCGCCGACCGCATGCAAGCGCCCGAGCAACTGCCCGAGGCGGTACAGCTGATCGAGATTGCCCGGCTCCGGCGCCCGGCCGCCACGACGGGGGAACAGGGTGAAACGAAAGCCCGCGTGTTCGAACAGGCTTTCACCGTTATGGATCATCGGGGCGACGACCGGGACTTCGCACTCGGCCAGTTCGAAAGTAAAGCGGTGTTCTTCGAGGATCGCCTCGTTGGTCCAGCGCTGGGGGCGATAGAACTTGGCGATCAATGGCTCGGAGTCTTCGATGCCGACCTGATAGACGCGATTTTCGTAGCTGTTGAGCGCCAATACGCGAGCATCGCTGAGGAAACCGATGCTTTCGACAGCATCGAGAACCAGATCGGGGGTCAATGTTTCAAACGGGTGGGCCATGCGAACTCCTGCGCGCAGCAGGTCGCCGCGTCCGGCCGGGTATGGTATCGCACCGGGCCTTGGATAGGTGGCGCGTGTGCCATTGCTATCGCAGGCAAGCCCACACAATGTTTCTGTGTACACCGCTCAAATGTGGGAGCGGGCTTGCCCGCGATGAGGCCCTAAAGATCACCTAAACCGGCGTACCCAACAGCACATTGCTCGGCGCAAACTGCACCTGAACCTGCGTGCCTTCACCCGCCCCCAGCGCCTTGAGCTGCTCGGGCGCCGCCAGCGCACACAGCACCAGGCCATTGGGCAAGGCAATGCGCACCTCACTGGGGCCATCCTCTGCATCAAGAACCGCCTCGACCTGGCCGCCAAAGCAGTTAAACCCAGGCACCGGCGCCTGGTCGGCAGCGATCAGCTCCAGCCAGCCGGCCTTGATCAATGCCACCACTTCAGTGCCGATTTCCAGCTCCAGGCGCAGCGTGCTGTCGTGGGTGATCTGTGCATCGAGGGTCAAGCCGCCGGCCAGTTCCAGGCGCACCCGGTCATTGCGACCATGGCTATCCATGGCGATCACCTGGCCATGCAATTGGTTACGCGCACTGGTGCGCAGCATCAGGCGGCCCAGCAGGTTGAAGTCGCTGGCGTCTTCGGCGGCCTCCAGCACTTGGGCTTGCAGGGTTTGCAGGCGCTGATACAGGCGCAACACCCGCTCGCCCTCTGCCGAGAGTCGCGCACCGCCGCCGCCCTTGCCGCCGACGCTACGTTCGACCAGTGGTTTTTGCGCCAGGTTGTTCAGTTCATCAATGGCGTCCCACGCGGCCTTGTAACTCAAACCCGCGCTTTTCGCCGCCCGGGTGATGGAGCCCTGTTCGGCGATGTGTTGCAGCAAGGCGATGCGTTGCGGGCGACGGACAATATGTTGGTTCAACAGCGACGGTAAAGGCATGGCGAACGGCTGCACACTGGCTTGGAATGCACCGGACGTTGCGGGCAGGCGGCGCCAGAGTCAAGTCATGTGCCGGGCTTGGGCGTGCGCGCCAGGCAGTACACGTCGACCTGGCGCGCGCCGGCGTGCAGCAGCAGGCGGGCCAGGCTGTGGGCGGTGGCGCCGGTGGTCAGCACATCGTCCACCAGCGCCAGGTGCTGGCCGCGCACCTGTGCGTCGGGGGCCAGGGCAAACGCCTTGAGTAAGTTGCGCTGGCGTTGTTTGGCTGCCAATTGTTGCTGGGCGATGGTGTCTTGAGGGCGCAACAGCATGTGTTCATCCAAGGCCAGGTCGAGGTCTTGGCTTAGCCAGCGGGCGAGCATGGCGGCTTGGTTATAGCCGCGCTGGCGCAGGCGTTTGGCGGCCATCGGTACGGGAAGCAGGCGGTCGGGGCGGGTCAGTTCGGCGTTGTCGAAGCCGTCTTGCAGGCATTGTCCCAATAGATTGGCCAACAGATGGCCCAGAGGCCATTTGCCCTGATGCTTGAAGCGGCTGATCAGGCTGTCCACCGGGAAGCTGTAGGTCCAAGGTGCGGTCACCTGATGGAACGCCGGCGGTGAGCGCTGGCATTCGCCGCAGATCAGCCCGCTCATCGGCAGCGGCAGGGCACACACGCGACAGCCGTCCGTCAGCCACGGCAGATCGAGTTCGCAGGCGTTGCACACCGTTGAAGGCGAGTCGGTGGCTTCATCACAGATCAAGCAAGCTTGGTTGCTTTTTGACCAGATGTAAACTTCGTGTTTGTGCCTGGGTTGACAGTGCATGAATCTTCCTTAAATATGCCGAGCATCCGTGTCGTGCCTGTGGGTATTGCCCTGCCCACAGCGCTTGCCCAAGCATAAACAAGGAATCGCCCATGAGCGCCAGCCTCACTGCCACTCTGCGTCACGACTGGTCTTTGGCCGAAGTCAAAGCCCTGTTCGTCCAGCCGTTCAATGACTTGTTGTTCCAGGCGCAGACCGTGCACCGCGCGCATTTCGATGCCAATCGGGTGCAGGTGTCGACGTTGCTGTCGATCAAAACCGGTGCCTGCCCGGAAGATTGCAAATATTGTCCGCAGTCGGGCCACTACAACACCGGCCTGGAAAAAGAAAAACTGATGGAAGTGCAGAAAGTCCTCGAAGAGGCTGCGCGCGCCAAGGCCATCGGTTCGACCCGTTTCTGCATGGGCGCGGCCTGGAAGCACCCGTCGGCCAAAGACATGCCTTATGTGTTGCAGATGGTCAAAGGGGTGAAGGCCATGGGCCTGGAAACCTGCATGACCCTTGGCCGTCTCGACCAGGACCAGACCGAGGCCCTGGCCCAGGCCGGCCTCGACTACTACAACCACAATCTGGACACCTCGCCGGAGTTCTACGGCTCGATCATCACCACCCGCACCTACAGCGAGCGCCTGCAAACCCTGGCGTATGTGCGTGATTCGGGGATGAAGATCTGCTCGGGCGGCATCCTCGGCATGGGCGAATCCCTGGACGATCGCGCCAACCTGCTGATCCAACTGGCCAACCTGCCGGAGCATCCGGAGTCGGTGCCGATCAACATGCTGGTCAAGGTGGCCGGTACGCCCCTGGAAAATGCCGAGGATATCGACCCGTTCGACTTTATCCGCATGCTCGCCGTGGCGCGCATCCTGATGCCGAAATCCCACGTGCGCCTGTCCGCCGGCCGCGAGGCAATGAATGAGCAGATGCAGGCCCTGGCGTTCTTTGCCGGTGCCAACTCGATTTTCTACGGTGACAAATTGCTGACCACCGCCAACCCGCAGGCGGACAAGGACATGCAACTGTTCTCGCGCCTGGGCATCCTGCCGGAAGCCCGCGAAGAGCATGCCGATGAAGTGCACCAGGCGGCGATTGAGCAGGCGTTGGTCGAGCAGAAAAGCAGCGAGCAGTTCTACAACGCCGCCGTCTGACCCCCATCTCCCTATTGGAATGCAATCCAAATGTGGGCGGTGGCTTGCCTGGGATAGCGATCTATCAGTCACCTGATGTATTGACTGACCCTGCGCTATCGCAGGCAAGCCAGCCCCTACAGTGGGTCGAGTTCAACCTGATCTACCGAGGCCAGCATGTCTTTCGATCTCGCCGCGCGCCTCGCTGCCCGCCGTACAGACCATCTCTATCGCCAGCGCCCACTGCTGCAAAGCCCCCAGGGGCCGCAGGTGGTGGTAGACGGCAAGCCGCTATTGGCCTTTTGCAATAACGACTACCTGGGCCTGGCCAATCATCCGCAAGTTATCGAAGCCTGGCAGGCCGGGGCTTCCCGCTGGGGCGTTGGCGGGGGGGCTTCGCACCTGGTGGTCGGCCATAGCACCCCGCATCATGAGTTGGAGGAGGCCCTGGCCGAGTTCACCGGGCGCCCGCGTGCGTTGCTGTTCACCACCGGGTATATGGCCAACCTCGGCACCGTCACCGCATTGGTGGGGCAGGGCGACACGGTGCTCGAAGACCGCCTCAACCACGCGTCCCTGCTGGATGCGGGTTTGCTCTCCGGCGCGCGATTCAATCGCTATCTGCACAACGATGCGCTCAGCCTGGCCAAGCGCCTGGAAAAAGCCAGCGGCAATACTCTGGTGGTCACCGACGGTGTGTTCAGCATGGACGGCGACCTGGCGGACCTGCCGGCGCTGGCCCGCGAAACCCGGGCCAAGGGCGCCTGGCTGATGGTGGATGACGCCCATGGCTTCGGTCCGTTGGGCGCCACGGGGGGCGGGATTGTCGAGCATTTCGGCCTGAGCCAGGAGGATGTGCCGGTGTTGGTCGGCACCCTGGGCAAGGCCTTCGGCACCGCCGGGGCGTTTGTGGCTGGCAGTGAGGAACTGATCGAAAGCCTGATCCAGTTCGCCCGCCCATACATCTACACCACCAGCCAACCGCCGGCGCTGGCCTGCGCGACCCTGAAAAGTCTGGAGCTGCTGCGCAGCGAGCACTGGCGACGCGAGCATCTGTGCACGCTGATCCGTCAGTTCCGCCAGGGCGCCGAGCAGATCGGCCTGGAGCTGATGGACAGCTTCACGCCGATCCAGCCAATCATGATTGGCGACAGTGCCCGGGCGATGCGCCTGTCCCAGATGCTGCGCGAACGCGGGATCATGGTCACGGCCATCCGCCCGCCCACGGTGCCGGCCGGCAGCGCGCGCTTGCGCGTGACCTTGACCGCCGCCCACAGCGAGGCGCAGGTACGACTATTGTTAGACGCATTGGACACGTGTTTGCGTTTGTCAGGCCGGGAGTCCGACCATGCGTGATCGACTGATATTGCTCCCCGGCTGGGGCCTGGGTGTCTCGCCGCTGGAGCCTTTGGCCGCCGCCTTGCGCGGTTTGGACGAGCACCTGCGGGTAGATATCGAACCGTTGCCGGCGCTGGCGGGCAGCGACCTTGACGAATGGCTCGACGAACTCGACGCCACCTTGCCCGATAACGCCTGGCTGGGCGGCTGGTCGTTGGGCGGGATGCTCGCCTCTGAGTTGGCGGCACGGCGTGGCGAGCGCTGCTGTGGCCTGCTGACCTTGGCCAGCAATCCATGTTTTGTGGCGCATGAGGGCTGGCCCAGCGCGATGCCGGCGCAGACTTTCGATGCATTCCTGGCCGGTTGCCATGCCGACTCGCAAGTCACCCTCAAACGTTTCGGCCTGCTGTGCGCCAAGGGCACGCAAGACCCACGGGGCATTGCGCGCTTGCTGGTCAGCAGCGCGCCGGCTACCCCCTCCAGTGTGCTGATGAGCGGCCTTGAACTGCTCGCGCAACTGGATACTCGCGAGGCCTTGCAGGCCTTTCGTGGCCCGCAGTTGCATTTGTTTGCCGGCCTGGATGAGTTGGTGCCCTGTGAGGCGGCTATTGAGTTGTTGAAGTTGCTGCCAGATGTCGAAGTCGGTCTGATTGAACAGGCTGGCCACGCTTTCCTACTGGACAACCCCCACGGAGTGGGGGGGGCGATCCAGGCCTTTTTGCATGAGTGCGGTGATGACTGATTTGTCCCATCCTCCACTGCCGGGCGCCTTGCCCGACAAGCGCCAGGTCGCGGCGTCGTTTTCCAGGGCGGCGGCCAGTTATGACAGCGTGGCTGCGTTGCAGCGTGATGTGGGCGGCGAACTGCTGTCCCGTCTGCCGCCAGCCTTGCTTCCCCAGCACTGGCTGGACCTGGGGTGCGGCACCGGGTATTTCAGCCGCGCATTAAACAGTGTATTCCCCGAGGGCCAGGGCCTGGCGCTGGATATCGCCGAAGGCATGCTTAATCACGCCCGGCCATTGGGCGGTGCTGAGTACTTTATTGCCGGGGATGCCGAGCGCTTGCCGTTACAGGATGCAAGCTGCGAGTTGATCTTCTCCAGCCTGGCAGTGCAGTGGTGTGCTGATTTTGCCGCGGTGCTCAGTGAAGCCCGGCGCGTGCTGCAGCCTGGCGGTGTGCTGGCGTTTGCCAGCCTGTGCGTCGGCACCCTGGACGAACTGCGCGAAAGCTGGCGGGCGGCGGATGGGATGGTGCACGTCAATCGCTTCCGCCCGTTCAGTACTTATCAACAGCTGTGTGCGGACAGTGGCTTGCGTGTGGTCAGCCTGGAGCAACGTGCCCATGTGTTGCATTACCCGGATGTGCGCAGCCTGACCCACGAATTGAAAGCATTGGGCGCGCACAATCTGAACCCGGGGCGCCCCGGTGGCTTGACGGGCCGGGCACGGGTTGTTGCACTGGTGCAGGCCTACGAGCAGTTTCGCCAGACCCAGGGGCTGCCGGCAACCTATCAAGTCGTGTACGCCGTATTGGAGAAACCATTATGAGCGCCGCCTATTTCATCACCGGCACGGACACCGATGTCGGCAAGACCACCGTCGCCGCAGGCCTGCTGCATGCCGCACGGCAAGCGGGCAAGAGCACGGCTGCCGGCAAGCCGGTGGCCTCGGGCTGCGAAGTGACCTCCCGTGGCTTGCGCAACGCCGATGCCCTGGCCTTGCTGGCCGAGTGCTCGTTGCCGCTGGCTTATGCCGAGGTCAACCCACTGGCCTTCGAGCCCGCCATCGCGCCGCATCTGGCGGCCCGTGAAGCCGGTGTGGCGTTGACCGTGCAAGCGCTGCTCAAGCCAATGCGGCACATCCTCGATAAACACGCGGACTTCACCTTGATCGAAGGCGCAGGCGGCTGGCGCGTGCCGCTGGCCGATCAGCACAACCTGTCCGACCTGGCCAAGGCCTTGGGGCTGCCGGTGATCCTGGTGGTGGGCGTGCGTCTGGGCTGCATCAATCATGCGTTGTTGAGCGCCGAAGCCATCGCCCGGGACGGTTTACCGCTGGCGGGGTGGGTGGCCAATATCATCGACCCGAAGACCTCCCGTCTGGAAGAAAACCTCGCCACCTTGGCCGAACGCCTGCCGGCGCCCTGCCTGGGCCGAGTGCCAAGGCTCAAGCAGCCCACGGCGGAAGCAGTGGCCGGGTACCTGCAACTGGACTTGCTTGATTAGTTTTTCCTAGCGATAAGGCATTATGCCATTAGTGTTATTGACGGGCCTTTTGCCAGATTGTCTGCTTCAATAAGGGTTCACGATTTATTGCAAGGCAGGTTCGCCATGGAAATCTCTGGAAGCAGTGCGTTTTATTCAGGCCTGAGCACTATTCAGGCCGGGCAGAACCGTGTCGACCAGGCCGCCGGCAAAATCGCCAGTGCCGCCACCGGCCAGCCTTCGGATGCCCAGAATGATCGCTTGCAGGCGGTCAATCGCGGCCAGCCGACCGACTCGGCGAGCAATATGGTGGAACTGGCCGAAGGCAAGTTTCAGGTGGAGCTGGGCGCAAAAGTCGCCAAAGCTTCCGACGAAATGCTCGGCACGTTGATCGACACCTACGCCTGATCCCCCCCTCGCGATATGGCGGGAGCTTTTCCTGTGGCAAGCCCGTTCGCCACAACCGCCTGATTCTCCCATCTTCCTCTCGTTGAAACGTCGTGCGGCATCACGCTGCAGGCCTCGTCGCGCCTGGCGTTGACCTGCGTCATGACAAACGGCATCCGCTGGGCGCTTGACAAGGATTGGGCGTAAACGTATGTTTCAAACAACTGTTTGACCGCTACAACAAATCCACGCGGTTGTTCATTCCAGGATTCATCAGCAGAGGTTTATCGCTATGCCTGACTACAAGGCCCCCTTGCGTGATATTCGCTTCGTTCGTGACGAACTGCTCGGCTACGAAGCGCACTATCAGAGTCTGCCGGCTTGCCAGGACGCTACCCCAGACATGGTTGACGCCATTCTCGAAGAAGGCGCCAAGTTTTGTGAGCAAGTGCTGGCCCCGTTGAACCGCGTCGGTGACATCGAAGGGTGCACCTGGAGCGAGTCAGGCGTTAAAACCCCTACTGGTTTCAAAGAGGCCTACAAGCAATTTGTCGAAGGCGGCTGGCCGAGCCTGGCCCACGACGTCGCGCACGGCGGCCAAGGCCTGCCGGAATCCCTGGGCCTGGCCGTCAGCGAGATGGTCGGTGAAGCCAACTGGTCGTGGGGCATGTACCCAGGCCTGTCCCATGGCGCGATGAACACCATTTCCGAGCACGGTACCCCCGAGCAGCAGGATGCCTACCTGACCAAACTGGTCTCGGGCGAGTGGACCGGCACCATGTGCCTGACCGAACCGCACTGCGGCACCGACCTGGGCATGCTGCGCACCAAGGCCGAGCCTCAGGCCGACGGTTCCTACAAAGTCTCCGGGACCAAGATCTTCATCTCGGCCGGTGAACACGACATGGCCGATAACATCGTCCACATCGTACTGGCCCGCCTGCCGGATGCTCCGGCTGGCACCAAAGGCATTTCGCTGTTTATCGTGCCTAAGTTCCTGCCCAACGCCGATGGTTCGGTGGGTGAGCGCAACGCGGTGTCCTGTGGTTCCCTGGAACACAAGATGGGCATCCACGGCAACGCCACCTGCGTAATGAACTTCGACGCGGCCACCGGCTACCTGATTGGCCCGGCGAACAAAGGCCTGAACTGCATGTTCACCTTTATGAACACCGCTCGTCTGGGGACCGCACTGCAAGGCCTGGCCCACGCCGAGATCGGTTTCCAGGGTGGCCTGAAATATGCGCGTGACCGTCTGCAGATGCGCTCCCTGACTGGCCCGAAAGCGCCGGACAAGGCCGCTGACCCGATCATCGTGCACCCTGATGTGCGCCGCATGCTGCTGACCATGAAAGCCTTCGCCGAAGGCAACCGTGCGATGGTGTACTTCACCGCCAAGCAAGTGGATATCGTCAAGTACGGCACCGACGACGAAGCCAAGAAACAGGCAGATGGCCTGCTGGCGTTCATGACCCCGATCGCCAAGGCGTTCATGACCGAAGTCGGTTTTGAGTCCGCCAACCACGGCGTACAGATCTACGGCGGCCACGGTTTCATCGCCGAGTGGGGCATGGAGCAGAACGTTCGCGACAGCCGCATTTCGATGCTGTACGAAGGCACCACGGGCATCCAGGCCTTGGACCTGCTTGGCCGTAAAGTGCTGATGACCCAGGGCGAAGCGCTCAAGGGCTTCACCAAGATCGTGCACAAGTTCTGCCAGGCCAACGAAGGCAACGCAGCGGTCAGCGAGTTTGTCGCACCGTTGGCTGCCCTGAACAAGGAATGGGGCGAGTTGACCATGAAGGTCGGCATGGCTGCCATGAAGGACCGTGAAGAAGTCGGTGCCGCGTCCGTGGACTACCTGATGTACTCCGGTTATGCCTGCCTGGCGTACTTCTGGGCCGAGATGGCGCGCCTGGCTGCTGAAAAACTGGCTGCCGGCACCAGCGAAGAAGGCTTCTACACCGCCAAGCTGCAGACTGCGCGCTTCTACTTCCAGCGCATCCTGCCGCGCACCCGCACCCACGTAGCCACCATGCTGTCGGGCGCCAACAACCTGATGGACATGAAAGAAGAGAACTTCGACCTGGGCTACTAAGCCCCGGCGGGTTCCCTGCCAAGCCGCCGCTCTTTCGGGAACGGCGGCTTTTTTGTGGGCGCATGAAAAAACCTGAGTAGCGCGCTCAGGGATTGCGCCTGGCTGCCGTTACAGTGGTGGCAATGTGATACGGGTCACATTGAGTGTGCTTAACTGTGTTCAGTGAAGGCACTGTGCCATCTTTTTTATGGGTCGGAGCTTTACCCTTGTCGCGCGCGTCTGCTGTACGTTTCAGTCATTTCCTACCGTCGTTGCTGTTATTGCTGGCGGGGTTGTCGGCTGCTTACGTCAAGGACCTCAACGTCTTCTTCACCTCCCTGTTCAATGTCCTGCCGACCTTGGTGCTGTTGCTCGGGGGGGCCTATTGCACGGTGTACCGTCGCCAGCGTGAGCTGTTCTTGATGGTGACGGTGTATGTCGCCTACTTCCTGCTGGACACCCAGACCGATTTCTACCGCGACCATGGCCGTGTGCGCGAAGACGCCGCCGTGGTGTTCCATCTGGTGTGCCTGCTGTTGCCGATGCTGTTCAGCATTTATGCCCTGTGGCAGGAGAAAACCCACCTGTTCCGCGACTTTGTCGCACGCTGTGCGGTGCTGCTCGCCGTAGGCAGCGTAGCCCTGGGCCTGGAGCAGAGTTACCCAGGGCCGTTGCTCAACTGGCTGGCGGAAATTCGCTGGCCGGCGTTGCATGGCACGTGGATGAGCTTGATCCAACTGTCGTACCCGATGTTCCTGCTGGGCTTTGTCGCACTGGCGGCCCAGTACTGGCGCGAACCGCGGCCGTTGCATGCGGCACAGCTGGTGGGATTGCTGGGGATGTTCTGGATGTTGCCGCAGACCTTTATCCTGCCGTTCACCCTGAACATCATGTGCAGCCAGGTGATGTTGATGATTGCTGCAGGTGTGTCCCACGAGGCTTATCAGATGGCCTTTCGCGATGAACTCACCGGCCTGCCCGGACGCCGCGCCCTCAACGAGCGTATGCAGCGCCTGGGGCGCAACTATGTGCTGGCGATGAGCGACGTCGACCACTTCAAGCGATTCAACGACACCCATGGCCACGACGTCGGTGACCAGGTGCTGCGGCTGGTCGCCAGCAAACTGTCGAAAGTCAGCGGCGGAGGCCGGGCCTATCGGTATGGCGGCGAAGAGTTTGCTGTGGTGTTTGCCGGCAAGACCCTGGATGAATGCCTGCCGCACCTGGAAGAAATCCGCGAGATCATTGCCAACTACCACATCAAGTTGCGTAACCCCGACAGCCGCCCCCAGGACGATCACCAGGGGCGCCAGCGCCGTTCGGGCACGGGGGCGAACAGTGTGTCGGTGACCGTGAGCATCGGCGTCGCCGAGCGCCAGGCCGAGCAGCGCACCCCCGAAGAAGTGCTCAAGTCCGCCGACCAGGCGCTGTACAACGCCAAGGGCGCCGGGCGCAACTGTGTGGTGGCGGCCGGCCAGAACCGCCGTGGCGCGGTGCGCATGCAGGGCGCTGCCGGTTGAGTGATGGTGGTGTATTCAGCGTCTGTACAGTGATTGTCCGGGGCTCCTGGCGGCAGTAGGTTTGAGTCATCTGCCGCCGGAGACATCACCATGCCTGCCTATAAAGCTCCCCTGCGCGATATGCGCTTTCTGATTGATCACGTGTTTGATTTCCCCGCTCACTACGCTGCTTTGGGCGCCACCGAGGCCAGCCCGGACATGGTCAGCGCAATCCTCGAAGAAGGCGCGAGGTTCTGCGAGAACGTGCTGGCGCCGTTGAACCGTCCGGGGGACGAAGAGGGCTGCCATTTCGACAATGGCGTGGTGACCACACCCAAAGGTTTCAAGGAAGCGTTCGCGCAATACGTCGAAGGCGGCTGGCACGGCCTGGCGGCGGATCCGGCCTACGGCGGGCAGGGCTTGCCGTCTTCCCTGGGCTTGGTGCTCAGCGAGATGATCGGCTCCAGCAACACCTCCTGGGGCATGTACCCCGGCCTGACCCACGGCGCCATGTCGGCGATCCACGCCCATGGCACTCAAGAGCAGAAAGACACCTACCTGACCAAGCTCACCGCCGGCCAGTGGACGGGCACCATGTGCCTGACCGAAGCCCACTGCGGCACTGACCTTGGCATCATCAAGACCCGCGCCGTGCCCCAGGCCAATGGCAGCTACGCGGTGACCGGCAGCAAGATCTTCATCTCGGCCGGCGAGCACGACATGAGTGAAAACATCATCCACCTGGTGTTGGCCAAGTTGCCGGATGCGCCTGCTGGCACCAAGGGTATTTCGCTGTTTATCGTGCCCAAGTTCCTCGCCGATAGCGGGGCGCGTAATGGTGTCAGTTGCGGCTCCATCGAGCACAAGATGGGGATCAAGGCTTCGGCCACCTGCGTGCTGAATTTCGATGGTGCCGAGGGCTACCTGATCGGCGAGGCCAATAAAGGCCTCAATTGCATGTTCACCATGATGAACCACGCGCGCCTGGGCACCGGCATGCAGGGGCTGTGCCTGGGTGAAGCGAGCTTCCAGGGCGCGATCAAGTACGCCAACGACCGCCTGCAGATGCGCGCCCTGACCGGCGCCAAGGCCCCGGACAAACCGGCGGACCCGATCATCGTGCATCCCGATGTGCGGCGCATGTTGCTGACCATGAAAGCCTTCAATGAAGGCAACCGCGCCCTGACGTACTTCACCGCGCAACTGCTGGACACCGCACACCTGAGCGACGACCCGCAGCAACGCCAGGAAGCCGAGGATTTGCTGGCGTTCCTCACGCCGATCTGCAAAGCCTTTATGACCGAGACCGGCCTGGAAGTGACCAACCACGGCATGCAGGTGTTCGGCGGCCACGGTTTTATCCGCGAGTGGGGCATGGAACAGTTGGTGCGCGATTGTCGCATCGCGCCGATCTATGAAGGCACCAACGGCATCCAGGCCCTGGATTTGCTGGGGCGCAAGGTGCTGGGCAGCCAGGGCAAGTTGCTGCGCGGCTTTACCAAGATTGTGCATAAGTTCTGTGCGGCACATGCCGAACACCCGCAACTCAAGGCCCAGGTTGCACAGCTCAACGAGCTGAACCAGCAATGGGGCGAGTTGACCACCAAGGTCGGCATGGCCGCGATGAAAAACCCTGATGAAGTCGGCGCCGCCGCCCTGGATTATTTGATGTACAGCGGTTACATCATCCATGCCTACCTGTGGTTGCGCATGGCCCTGGTGGCCCAGGCGCAATTGGACGCGGGCAGTGGCGATGGGGATTACGCCCGGGGCAAGCTGGTGACCTGTGAGTTTTATTTCAAGCGCCTGTTGCCGCGCACCAGTGCCCATCGTGCGGCGGTGGAGGCGGGCAGTGATTGCCTGATGAGTTTGCCCGCCGAATTGTTCGCCTTGTAACTGTTGGCGTGACTGTAAAATACCAACTGGTCACAAGCAGACCCTATGTGTCACAAAAGTTGTTCGGTTACACTCTGGGTCTGTGAAACCGATCCTACCGAATCACTTTTAACGTTCTCACGAGGTTTGCCATGGCTGACTACAAAGCGCCGCTGCGCGATATGCGCTTCGTCCTCAACGAAGTATTCGAGGTTGCCAAGCTGTGGGCGCAATTGCCGGCCCTGGCCGAGACCGTGGATGCTGAAACCGTCGAGGCGATCCTTGAGGAGGCCGGTAAAGTCACCGCCAAGACCATCGCCCCGTTGAGCCGGAATGGCGACGAGGAAGGTTGCCGCTGGGACAACGGCGTGGTCACCACCCCGGCCGGGTTCCCCGAGGCCTACAAGACCTACGCCGAAGGCGGCTGGGTGGGCGTTGGTGGCGATCCTGCCTACGGCGGCATGGGCATGCCCAAGGCGGTCTCGGCCCAGGTCGAAGAGATGATCAACTCCTCGGGCCTGGCGTTTGGCCTGTACCCGATGCTGACGTCCGGCGCCTGCGTGTCGATCAACACCCACGCCAGTGACGAACTGAAAGCCACTTATCTGCCGAATATGTACTCGGGTGTGTGGGCCGGTTCCATGTGCCTGACCGAGCCCCATGCCGGTACCGATCTGGGGATTATTCGTACCAAGGCCGAGCCGCAGGCGGACGGTTCCTACAAGGTCAGCGGCACCAAGATCTTTATCACCGGTGGCGAACACGACCTCACCGAAAACATCATTCACCTGGTGCTGGCCAAGCTGCCGGACGCCCCGGCCGGGCCGAAGGGCATCTCGTTGTTCCTGGTGCCTAAGTTCATGGTCAATGCCGATGGCAGCCTGGGCGCGCGCAACCCGGTGACCTGTGGCTCGATCGAGCACAAGATGGGGATCCAGGCCTCTGCGACCTGCGTAATGAACTTCGACGAAGCCGTTGGCTACCTGGTTGGCGAGCCGAACCGTGGCCTGGCGGCGATGTTCACCATGATGAACTATGAGCGCCTGGGTGTCGGTATCCAGGGCCTGGCGACCGGCGAGCGCTCTTACCAGAACGCGGTCGAATATGCGCGTGACCGCCTGCAAAGCCGCTCGCCGACCGGCCCCAAGGCCAAGGACAAGATCGCCGACCCGATCATCAACCACCCTGACGTGCGTCGCATGTTGCTGACCATGAAGGCCGCGAACGAAGGCGGCCGGGCGTTCTCCACTTACGTGGCGATGCAACTGGATACCGCCAAGTTCAGCGAAGACGCCGCGACCCGCAAGCGCGCAGATGACCTGGTGGCGCTGCTGACCCCGGTTTCCAAGGCGTTCCTCACCGACCTGGGCCTGGAAACCACCGTGCACGGCCAGCAGATTTTCGGCGGTCATGGCTATATTCGCGAGTGGGGTCAGGAGCAGTTGGTGCGGGATGTGCGCATCACTCAGATCTACGAAGGCACTAACGGCATCCAGGCGCTGGACTTGATGGGGCGCAAGATCGTTGGCAGCGGCGGGGCGTTCTACACCCTGTTCGCCGATGAGATCCGCCATTTCATCGCCACTGCCAACAGTGACCTGGCCGAGTTCATTCAGCCGCTGAGTGCTGCGGTGGACGAACTCGACACCTTGACTGCCTGGGTCCTGGACCGCGCCAAGAGCAACCCGAATGAAATCGGTGCGGCCTCGGTGGAGTATCTGCACGCCTTTGGCTACATGGCCTACGCCTACATGTGGGCGCTGATGGCCAAGGCCGCCTTGGGCAAAGAGGCCGAGGAGGACTTTTACGCCAGCAAACTGGGGACGGCGCGCTTCTACTTTGCCCGCCTGCTGCCGCGTATCCACTCTTTGAGTGCTTCGGTGAAGGCCGGCAGTGAATCGCTGTTCCTGCTGGACGAAGCGCAGTTCTAAGCCGAAGAGGGCGTGTAAGCATTCTCTTACATGACGTGCTGCTAATCGTCCTCTATCGCCAGATTGGATCCACAGCTAATCTACTTCACATGGACGTCGCGCAGGAAGCGCAAAGCAACAACAGGGACACGTAGGATTCTGCCAGGATGGCGGAGTGAAATGGATGTCAGGGAAACAGTCTGCAAAGCCCCGCTTCGGCGGGGTTTTCTTATTGCCCGCGAAAAAGTTCAGGCCAGCCCGTCTACCGTGGCCGTCGGCCCATGTGGACCATTCATCACGTCTTCGAGCAAGGTGCGCAGCAATGCCAACGTTGCCTGCTGACGTTGTACATCCCGGCACACCAACCCCACCTTCAGCGGCACCCGTGGCTCACTCAAGGGCTTCCATAGCAGCGCCTGGCTGCTGTGTTCGTCCTGTGATCGGCCGGGCAGTACCGTCGCCAGTTTGGTATGGGGCAGGCTGTCGAGAATCCCCACCATAGTGTTCAGCTCGGCTTGCACCTGGGGCCGACGCCCCAGGTTCGCCAGTTGCGCTTGCCAGATCTGCCTGACCTGGAACTCTTCGCCCAACAACAGCATGGGCAACTCCGCCGCCTGCTTGAGGGAGACCTTCTTGAATTCACGCAAGGGATGGTCGGCCGGGATGACCACTTTCAGTTCATCTTCATACAGCAGCACACCGTGCAAACCGGGCTGGCGTGCCGGCAGGTAGCTGATGCCAATGTCCAGCGAGCCATTGAGCAGGCGGCGTTCGATCTCAAGGCCCGTCAGCTCGTAGATCTGCACCACCAGGTGCGGCTGGGCCTTGCGTACCCGCTCCAGCATCTGCGGCACCAGGCTGGTATGCACGGTTTGCAGCACGCCGATGGCCAGGGTGCGCAGCGCCTGGCCCTTGAAATGCCGCAGGGCCTCGACGGCTTGCTGCATACCATCGAGCAGCGGCAGGGCGTGGTTGTACAAGGTGTGGGCGGCCAGGGTTGGCAACAGGCGCTTGCTGCTGCGTTCGAACAGGCTCACATCCAGGTGCTGCTCCAACTGGCGGATCTGCTGCGACAGCGCCGGCTGGGAGATCGACAGGCGCTCGGCAGCCCGGCCGACATGGCCCTCTTCGTACACCGCGACGAAATAACGCAGTTGCTTGAAATCCATAAGTAATGCTTATCGAAAAAGCTGGAAAATCGAAATGGCTGTACGCCCCCAAGGCGCCTAGTCTAGCGCCTATTCACAAGGCTTACAGGGCCAGAAAGCGCGATGAATACCGTTTACAGCGATGGTGTTTACATAGGCAAGGCAAAAAACGACTTGCCGGGCTTCCGTCAATCGAGGGTTGCCAACAGCCTGCGGGGTGTGCAGGCATGAATCTGTTCAACCTGCGCCGCCCGGCACCGAGTCTGGATGACCTGTTACTGGACGCGAAAAAACCGATGCTGCGCGATGAGCTTTCCAGCCAATCCCTGATGCCCACCGTGGCCCGTCCGCCACAGGTTTTCGTACGCGGCCAGGGCTCCTGGCTGTGGGACAGCGAAGACCGTGCCTACCTGGACTTTACCCAGGGCGGCGCAGCCAACAGTCTCGGCCATAGCCCCTCGGTACTGGTGCGTGCGCTGGCTGACCAGGCGCAAGCGCTGATCAACCCTGGCATCGGGCTGCACAACCGCAGCCAACTGAACCTGGTGGACCGCCTGTGCCACAGCACCGGTAGCGACCAGGCCTACCTGCTCAACAGCGGTGCAGAAGCCTGCGAAGCGGCCATCAAGTTGGCGCGCAAGTGGGGCCAACTGCATCGTGGCGGCGCCTACCGCATCATCACCGCCAGCAACGCTTGCCACGGCCGCAGCCTGGCGACACTGGCGGCCTCGGCAGGTGCTGGCGACAATCGTTTCGAGCCGCAACTGCCGGGCTTCTGCCACGTACCGTTCAACGATCTGCCGGCCTTGCATGCCGCCGTTGATGCGCAAACCGTGGCGATCATGCTGGAGCCGATCCAGAGCGACGCCGGCGTCGTTCCGGCCACCGAGCATTACCTCAAGGGAGTGGAGCGGCTGTGCCGGGAGCTGGGGATCCTGCTGATCCTCGACGAAGTGCAGACCGGGATCGGGCGTTGCGGCACCTTGCTGGCGGAACAGCGCTACGGTGTGCGCGCCGATATCGTCGCCCTGGGTAAAGGCCTTGGGGGCGGAGTGCCATTGGCGGCGTTGCTGGCCCGTGGCAAAGCCTGTTGTTTTGAACTGGGTGAGCTCGAAGGCACCCACCACGGCAATGCGCTGATGGCTGCGGCCGGCGTCGCCGTGCTCGATAGCGTGTTGGGGCACGGCTTCCTCGAACACGTACGTGATACCGCGCAGTACCTGGGCGAAGGCCTGGCCCGTGTTGCTCACCGCTATGGACAGGGCGAACTGCGAGGCCAGGGCCTGTTGTGGGGCCTGACCTTGTCGGATGATTCGGCAGATGCCGTGGTAAAGGCGGCGCTGTACGAAGGCTTGATCCTCAATGCCCCACAACCCGACTGCCTGCGCTTTACCCCGGCGCTGACGCTAAGCAAGAGCAATATTGACGAAATGCTGCTGCGTCTGGCCCGCGCGTTTTCCCGCGTGCACACCGCTCAACTGCAATGCCGCAAGGGCATCGCTGTTTAACCCTTATTCCTGAACCGTCTCGCGTTATACGCGGCGCCTCCAGCCTGATTTTTTTGGCTGGGGGCGTTTTTTTGTGTGTCATTTTTGGATTGAAAAGGAGGCTTGAGATCCGTCGAAAAAAATGGCTTTTTTGCAGGCGCCGGCAGGGAGTGCCGGTAGGGGGCTGAGATTTTTGTGCGTGCCCTATTTTTAATGTCTACCACTGGGTGGTATGTTTTTGGGGAAGGGATGCCTATGAAGCTCAGACTGTTCAAAAGCCGGCATTTTGCTGATGCCGCCAGCAAAGCCTGGACCTGCGATTCGGAATTGGGGGAGGCATTTGGCGAAATGCTCAGGGGCCAGGCGGATAACTTGGGTGGTGGAGTCTGGAAGAAACGCCTCAATCACAACCGGCATCGTTCCATCGTTTTGGCAAAGGGCAGGCATTACTGGGTTTATCAGTTTCTGTTCGCCAAGCAAGATCAAAGCAATATCAGCCACAAGGAATTGGCTGGGTTTAGGGCATTGGCAAAGGCCTAAAGGCTTAAACGAAATACAGATCCAGCAATTACTGGATCTCAGGGAGTTTGTGGAGATAGATCATGCGCAAAAAATATGAAACTGAAGCGCTGGAGTCCATTCACCAATCGGCCAGCGCGCTGCATTCGATTGGCGCCATCAGCAAGACCACCCTTCGGCAGTTCGATGAGCTATGCATTGCACCTGTGCCGGCGCAGATACCTGCCGCCCAGATCAAGCAGCTGCGCGAACGTAGCCATGTCAGCCAGCCGGTGTTCGCCCGCTACCTGAACACCAGCGCCTCGACAGTCAAGCAATGGGAATCCGGCGAGAAGCAACCCAGTGGTATGGCGCTCAAGCTATTGAGCATTGTGCAAAAGCACGGGTTGGACATCCTCGCCTGAGGAGGATGGCCCGGTGCCAGATTCCACTGAACCCTCACGCGCGGCCAGTGTCGATTAGCTGTACGGCTCACACGAGCCGATTTTTTGGAGCTGACCCATGGACTTCATTCGTATCATCATCGCCATTCTGTTGCCGCCCTTGGGTGTGTTCCTGCAAGTGGGCTTCGCCGGCGCATTCTGGCTGAATCTCCTGTTGACCCTGTGCGGCTACATCCCAGGTATCGTGCATGCGGTGTACATCATCGCCAAGCGCTGAGCCGTCAGCCTTTGGCAATCAGCCGTGAGTTTCGCTCATTGCGAAAAGCCAATTGCTCGATGGTCTGCGTGGCGTGCTCGGCTTCGAGGCGGGCATTAAGGATGATGCCGTGATCGGCAGACTTGCTGCACACCGGGTCGGCGTTGCTGGCGTCACCGGTCAGCATGAACGCCTGGCAGCGGCAGCCGCCGAAGTCCTTTTCTTTCTCGTCGCACGAGCGGCACGGCTCGGGCATCCAGTCGTAGCCGCGAAAACGGTTGAAGCCAAACGAGTCGTACCAGATGTGCTGCATGCTGTGGTCGCGCACATTGGGAAACTGTACCGGCATCTGTCGGGCGCCATGACAAGGTAGGGCGGTGCCGTCTGGCGTTACTGTCAGAAAGATACTGCCCCAGCCATTCATGCAGGCCTTCGGGCGTTCTTCGTAGTAGTCCGGTGTGACAAAGATCAGCTTGCACGGATGACCTTGCGCTTCCAGCTTGGCGCGGTATTCGTTGGTGATGCGCTCGGCGCGGGTCAGTTGTTCCTGGGTAGGCAGCAGGCCGACGCGGTTGAGCTGGGCCCAGCCATAGAACTGGCAGGTGGCAAGCTCGACAAAGTCCGCCTCAAGGGCGATACACAGCTCGATGATGCGGTCGATCTTGTCGATATTGTGTCGATGAGTGACGAAGTTCAGCACCATCGGATAACCATGGGCTTTCACTGCCCGGGCCATTTCCAGCTTCTGCGCGAAGGCCTTTTTGGAGCCAGCCAGCAGGTTGTTCACCTGTTCGTCGCTGGCCTGGAAGCTGATCTGGATATGGTCCAGGCCGGCCTTTTTGAAGTCGCTGATCTTCTGCTCGGTCAGGCCGATGCCGGAGGTGATCAGGTTGGTATAGAACCCCAGCTTGCGGGCTTCACTGATCAGCTCGGCGAGGTCCTGGCGCACCAGCGGCTCACCTCCGGAAAACCCCAATTGCGCCGCTCCCATTTCCCGGGCCTCGCGAAACACCTTGATCCATTGTTCGGTGCTCAACTCCTTGCCCTGCTCGGCGAAGTCCAGCGGGTTGGAGCAATACGGGCATTGCAGCGGGCAGCGATAGGTCAGCTCGGCGAGCAACCAGAGCGGCAGGCCAATCTCGGGCTTGTCAGGCAAGTTCGATCCAGTGCTCTGCACGTGCGACCTCCATGAATTGCTCGATGTCTTCACCGAGTTCGGGCACGCCGGGGAATTGCTGCTCCAGCTCGCCAATGATGGCCGCCACACTGCGCTCACCGTCGATCAAGCCACCAATCAACGCCGCACTGTCGTTGAGCTTGATCATGCCTTCGGGGTACAGCAACACATGGCCCTTTTGCGCCGGCTCGTACTGGTAGCGATAACCCTGGCGCCACGTCGGTTTTTTGCTGCGGTCGAAACTCATAGGGTGATCCCTTTATGCCAGACCCGCTGCGCGGTCACGCTGTGATAGGGCGGGCGGTTCAGTTCGTAGGCCATGCTCATGGCATCGAGCATGCTCCAAAGGATGTCCAGTTTGAACTGGAGAATCTCCAGCATCCGCTCCTGGCCGGCGCGGGTGGTGTAGTGCGTAAGCGTGATCGCCAGCCCGTGTTCGACATCGCGCCGGGCCTGGCCCAGGCGGGTGCGGAAGTATTCGTAGCCGGCAGGGTCGATCCACGGGTAATGCTGGGGCCAGTTATCGAGGCGCGATTGGTGGATCTGCGGGGCGAACAGCTCGGTCAGCGAGCTGCTGGCGGCTTCCTGCCAACTGGCCCGGCGGGCGAAATTGACGTAGGCATCCACGGCAAAGCGCACGCCGGGCAGCACCAGTTCCTGGGAGCGCAGTTGATCCGGGTCCAGGCCCACTGCCTGGCCCAGGCGCAGCCAGGCTTCGATGCCGCCGTCTTCGCCGGGGGCGCCGTCATGGTCGAGCAAACGCTGGATCCACTCGCGGCGGATTTCCCGGTCCGGGCAGTTGGCCAGGATCGCGGCGTCCTTCAGTGGGATATTCACCTGGTAGTAGAAGCGGTTGGCGACCCAGCCCTGGATCTGCTCGCGGGTGGCCCGGCCTTCATACATCGCCACGTGGTAGGGATGGTGGATATGGTAGAAGGCACCCTTGGCCCGCAAGGCCTGTTCAAACTCGGCGGGGTTCAGCGGTGTATCGGTCATTGGGGCTCTCCTACAGTTCAATGCTCATGCCGTCGTAGGCTACTTCTACATTGCGCCGGGCCAACTCGGCGCGCTCGGGCGAGTCTTCGTCGAGGATCGGGTTGGTGTTGTTGATGTGGATAAGCACCTTGCGCTGCTGGGGCAGTTGCTCCAGGACCTCTAGCATGCCGCCGGGGCCGTTCTGTGCCAGGTGGCCCATTTCGCGGCCGGTGCGGGTGCCGACGCCACGGCGCTGCATTTCATCGTCATCCCACATCGTGCCGTCCACCAGCAGGCAGTCGCTGCCGGCCATGATTTCCAGTAGCGGCGCGTCCACTTTGCCCAGGCCCGGGGCATAGAACAGTTTGCCGCCGGTACGCAGGTCTTCGACGATCAGGCCGATATTGTCACCGGGGTGCGGGTCGAACCGATGGGGCGAGTAGGGCGGTGCGGCACTGCGCAGGGGCAGCGGGGTGAAGCGCAGGTTGGGGCAGGCGGGAATGGTGAAGCTGGCATCCAGCTCGATGCGTTGCCAATCCAGGCCGCCATTCCAATGGGTCAGCATGGTGAACAGCGGGAAACCGGTGCTCAGGTCTTCATGGACCATGTCGGTACACCATACCTGGTGCGGGCAGCCTTCACGCAAGCTGAGCAGGCCGGTGGTGTGGTCGATCTGGCTGTCCATCAAGATGATTGCGCTGATCCCGGTATCACGCAGTGCGCGGCCGGGTTGCATCGGTGCAAATCCCTGCAATTGGGCGCGGATATCCGGCGAAGCGTTGCACAGCACCCAGTTCACGCCGTCATCGGAGAGGGCGATGGACGATTGGGTGCGCGCCTGGGCACGCAGGCTGCCGTCGCGAAAGCCGGCGCAGTTCACACAGTTACAGTTCCACTGCGGGAAGCCACCACCGGCGGCTGAACCTAGAATCTGGACAAACATCGCCGCTCCTTCACACAAGACTCAAAATAAAAACGCCCCGGCGAGCCGAGGCGTTGCATTGCAATACAAAAGCAATCAGCGGCTGGCGAAGTACATGGTGACTTCAAAACCGATACGCAGATCAGTGTAAGCAGGTTTGGACCAAGTCATATTCATACTCCTACGAAGGGATGGGACGTTTACTACCAAGTAATACATATAGTCCACCTCCTGGCGGAGATGTTCAGATGTGTGTGGGAATATTACCCATTTCTCGCCGAGCTAGCGCTGTCTTGGCAGAAAAAGCCTTTTGCAGCATCGGCAACGATTGGCTTCATTGCTGCCAGTAATCGCCCACCGCCGCACCATTGGCCAGGCACTGCCAGCCGCCGGCGGCTTGCTTGAGTTGCTGCGCCGCATCGACGAGGTTCTGACGGTTGCGGGCCTGGATCAGCTGTTGCAGTTGCTCAAGATAGTCCGCGCCATGCCCCGCCAAATGCGCCTGCCAGAGCAACTCGGCGGCTTGGGCGTTGGGCAGTGTCTGTGGCGAGAACTGCTGGGCCAGGGTGGTGTTGCCCAAGTCGTCGTTCCCCTTGATCAAGGCTGGCAGTTGCGTGAGGAAGGCCTGGATGTGTTCGAGCAGGCCCGCAAGCGCGACATTGGGCGACTGCACGCCAAACAGCAGGCCGGTTTGCCCATTGAACTGTCGGATGCCACTGAATACTGCGTAGCCCACTTGCAACTCGACACGTAGGCGTTGGTAAAACGGGACCTGCGCCAGGTGAGCGAGCAACCGCCAGTCGGCTTCGTCTGCGAGGGATTGGCTGGGGGCCGGGCAAAACAGCAGCAAGGCGGCTTCGACGCCATCGGTTGTGACGGTTTGCCAGCGATGTTGGCCGTTGATGGGCAGGGCTTTGTGTTCACTGTCGGTGCAGTGTCCGGGTAGGCGTGCCGCCGCATTTTTGATCGCCATTTCGCACGCAGCCGGTAGGCCAATGCCCAAGCCTTGCCAGCGAGCGGTGGCCCACCGGTCAGGTAGCGCGTTGCCGTTAGCGGTGTCGGCAAAACAGGTCGGTAGTACCTTGAGCAGTTCGCGAATGGCCATCTGCGGCGCCGGGCAGGCGAGTGCGTTGTACCAAAGGTTGGCAGCGGGCTGGGTCAGGTCCCGTGCCAGTTGCTCGACGATGGCCGGCATCGGTTCATGCAGCCCGCTCATTTTCAGCAGCCAGTCATTGCCTACGGCTTCGAAGGATAATTCCACTCCGGCCTGACGGGCGTTGGTCCGCAGTGTTTGCAGGCTGTTGTCCAGGCAATGCATGGGCGAATCCAACTGCCAGCGCAGGTAAAGGGCGCCTTCGTCGCTATCGGCAGGCAATGCTTGGCTGAACGACAGGCCTGGCAGTTCGCGCCGGCCACGGGAGCGGTCTTGGGCAAAGGTACGCAAGCCGCGATGGGCGCTGGTCTGGCCACGAATCAGTCCGGGACGTTGTTCCTGGGGTGCCCGTTGCAGGAATGGATTGCTCGGCGGCAGTTGCCAGGTCTGTTGCGCGGGTGTCGGTTGCAGCGTATTCAGCATGGCCTTGAGGGCCTGGCAGTGCGGCTCGGAGAGTTGCGCCTCGAGGTGTTCACTGTCCTGGCGCGCCAGAGCCAGGGCACCACGGACTTGTCGCTGGCGGTCGACCAGCACGGCGTACTCTTCACGCAGCGCCGTCCAGTCGCTATGAGCGAAAAAGCCCAGCCAGTCGTTTAACAGCGCTTCGATGGCCGGGGCCTGCTGTGAACCCTTTGGCCCCAGGGTGAATTCGATATCCAGCAGCGCCTGCCCGGCGAATTGGTACAGCACCTTGGCATGTAGCGCGCTGGCCCACTCCCGGCTTTTTAGCTCGGCGAGCAAACCACCGGCCGCTTCGGCATTCAGCCAGGTGCAGAGGAACTCCAGGGCTTCACGGGGTGCATTACAGGCGATGAGGTGGTGCAGATGCTGTTTGTCGAGGTGTTGATAGCGATGTTGATCGCCGTCCATCAATGCCGGTGGCGCCTGCTGCGGGCGTAGGTGGCCTGAGGGCAGGCTGTCGGCAAAGCACTGGGCCAGGGCTTGCAGCTCCTCGAGCGACTGTGGGCCGGCAAGGCTCAAGGTCATTTGCCCGGCTTGATAGAAGTCTTGATAAAACCCGCGCAACCCTTGTTGGAAATCCTCCTGTGGCACCGGCAGGCTGTCGCGATTACCCGCATGAAACCCCCGCAGCGGATGCCCAGTTGCCAGGCCTTCAAGTATCGCGACTTGAAGCTGTGCCTCGGCATCCTGGGACCAGGCGACAAACTCCGCCTGTAACACCTCACGCTCGCGCAGCTGTTCGTCCATGGCCAGGCGTGGGTGGGCGAGCATATCGCCCAGGCGCTGCAGCGCGTCGCCAAACACCGGGGTGGGCACTTCAAAGAAGAAGTCGGTGGTGCGCTCGCGAGTACTGGCGTTGACCTGCCCGCCGTGGCGCTGCACGTAAGCCATCAAACCGTCGGGTGCAGGAAAAGCCTCGGTGCCGAGAAACAAAAGGTGCTCGAGAAAATGTGCCAGCCCCGGCCAGGCCAACGGCGCGTCATGGCTGCCAGCCGCTACCCGCAAGGCTGCTGCACAGCGCTTGAGGCGTGGGGCATGACGCAGGGAAACCCGCAGGCCATTGGCCAGGGGCAGTTGTAAATAATGAGGGTGGGCCGGCACAGGCATGGGCACTTCCAGAACGTAGGAAGTGCCTATGCTAGCGCAAAGCGCGGTGGTCAGTGCTTGTGCAGCGCTGCGTATAGCTCGGGGCGCCGGTCTGCCAGGTAGTGATTGGCCGCTTGCGCGTCGCGCATTGCCTGGCGGTCGAGGGTGGCGACGATCAGCGCTTCATCCAGGCCGGCTTGGGCGACACGTTGGCCATTCGGCGCCGCGATGCTGCTTTGCCCGCAATACTGGATTTGGTCCTCATGCCCGCAATAGTTGGCGTAGGCTACATAGCACTGGTTTTCAAAGGCCCGTGCCCGCACGGTGACATCCGCGACGAAGTCGAAGGGCACCATGTTGGCCGTCGGTACCAGGACCAACTCGGCGCCGGCCAGGGCCAGGCGCCGGGTGTTTTCCGGGAACTCCAGGTCGTAGCAGATGAGGAATCCCAGCTTCCAGCCGTTCAACTCGACGATGGGGAATTCGTCGCCGCCGGCGCTGAACATCGAGTGATCGAGATCACCGAACAAGTGCGTCTTGCGGTAGTTGCACAGGCGCTGGCCATTGGCGTCGATCAGTTGCACGGCATTGTAGATCTGCCCATCTTCGGCCCGCTCCGGGTAGCCGTACAGAATTGCCAGGCCCGCGTTCTGTGCCAGTTCGGCAATGGTTTGTGCCGATGGCCCATCTTGCGCTTCGGCCAGCGCGCCCACTGCTTCAACACCGATGTTGTAGCCGGTGAGGAACATCTCCGGCAGCACCAGCACATCTGCATCGGACGCCTCATGGGCGACGCTATGCAGGCGCTTGAGATTGCCGGCCACATCCAGCGGCAATGGCGGGCATTGGTACAGGGCGACACGCATGGCTTGACTCCTTATTCGGCCAGGGCGATGGGGCCGATCTCATCGAATACATCCCCAGGCCCCGGGTTTTGCGGGTGGGTGCTGCCACCGAAGTGGGTCATGATGCCCCAAACCGCGTTCAGCGAGGTCTGCACTGCGCCTTCGACCCAGGCTGGGGTCCAGGATACGTCGTCGCCCGCGATGAAAATCCCGCGCTGCTCGGCCGGCATATCCTTTTGCATAAAGTGCGCGTACATGCGCTGGTTATAGCGGTAGTGGCCCGGCAGCGCGCCCTTGAACGCGCCGAGGAAGTGCGGGTCGGCCTCCCAGGAGACGGTGATCGGGTCGCCAATGATCCGCGCCTTGAGGTCGACTTTCGGGTAGATCTTTTTCAGCGCATCGAGGGCCAGCTTCACCCGTTTATCAATGGGCTGCGGCAGCATTTTCAGGGCGTCGCTCATCCACGAGTAGGACAGGCAGATAACCCCTGGCTTATCGTCGCCGTTGTCGAACAGATAGGTGCCACGGGTCAGGCGGTCGGTGAGGGTCATGCTCATCAAGTCGCGGCCGGTTTCCGGGTCTTTGTCCTTCCAGAAAGGCCGGTCGACCATGACAAAGGTTTTCGACGACTGCATATAGCGCGTGCGATCCAGAGCCATCCACATTTTTTGCGAGAACAGGCTTTCGTCGCATTCGATCTGAGTGGTCAGCAGCCAGCTCTGGCAGGTGGTCAGCACGGCGGCGTATTCCCGGGTGTCGCCGTAATTGTCGGTGACCGCGAAACGCCCGTCGGCAGAATGGGCAATGCGCTTGACCCCAGCCCGGGGCGCGCCATGGTGCAGGGAGCTGAGGCTGGTGCCGGCTGGCCAATGGGCGCAACGCTCCGGCACGTGGCGCCAGATCCCCATGGGCACCTGCGCCACGCCACCGACCACCAGGTGCTGGTGGTCGTCGCAATTGGTCATCACCACCCGGAAGATTTCCAGCATCGAGTTGGGGAAGTCCGAGTCCCAGCCACCTGTGCCGAAACCTACCTGGCCGAACACCTCGCGGTGATGGAACGACAGCTTGGCGAACGCCTTGGACGTGGCGACGAAGTCGTAGAAGGTGCGGTCATCCCACAGCGGCACCAGGGTGTTCCACAGCTCTTTGAGCCGTGGTACATCGCGGTCGCGAATGGCTTGCTGGATATCGCTGAACTGCGAACCTGCCTCCAGGGCGTCGGCCCAGGCGTCAGCCACTTCCTGGAACAGCGCAGGAAGGTCCGCGAGTTTCTGTGCGTAATGGGTCTGGCCTTCCAGGTCGATCACGGTACTGCCGGAAGCCGGGGTCAACGGGTTGGGGAAGGGCTTGGTTTCCAGTCCCAGCTTATCCACATAGTGGTAGAACGCCGTCGACGACACCGGGAAACGCATGCCGCCCAGTTCGGCGATGATGCCTTCGGCTCCTTCAAACGCCTGGGAGCGTAGGCGCCCGCCCATTTTCGAGGCTTCATACACCACCGGCTTGAGACCGAGCTTCATCAGCTCGTAGGCGGCTATCAGCCCGGCAATACCCGCGCCGACAATCGCCACTTCGGCGCCGTGGTTGGCGGCAGGAATACTGCCCAGCCCGGCCGGGTGTTCGATCCAGTCATCGAAGGCGAACGGGAAGTCCGGACCAAAGATGGTGATAGGTTTTTTACCGTCTGCAGGGTGGCGATTGTTCTTGTGAGTGGCGTTCATGGCTGACCTTGCTGGCAACTCCGCGGGGCACGACCCGTGAAGTATAGGAAAAGATGGCAGCCATTCTAGGGAGCGTAGCGCTCGTTAATAAGACGCAATGTGTCGTCGGTTTGATTTGTTTTTAGTCGAAGTGACGAAGCTGGCGGTCAGATTGGCTGGCCGCGATCCAGTTTGCTGCTGAGGATGATCGAGGTGGTGGTCTTTTCCACCCCATCGACACTGCCGATCTGGTCCAGCAATTGATCCAGCTGCTCCGGCGAATCGGTGCGCAGCCAGGCTACATAGTCAAACTCACCACTGACCGCACACAGCTGCTGGACCTGAGCCATGGCACTGAGTCGGCGCAGCACTTCCTTGCCGGAACGCGGTTGCACCGTGATCCCCACATACGCCTGCAGCCCCCCATCCACCACCCGCTGGCCAAGGCGCACGCCATAACCGGTAATCACCTGAGTCTTTTCCAGACGCGCCAGGCGCGAGGTCACCGTGGTGCGGGCAATCCCCAATTGCCGAGCAAGCATTGCCACGCTTTCACGGGCGTTGAGCTGCAAGGCGGCGATTAGTTGGCGGTCGATTTCATCGAGAACGGGAGGGCGGGTGGCGGACAAGATGGGCTCCGGCGTGGGCGGCAATGGGGGAGCATGTTACAGGCTCATGGCCAGTGGTGCTTGGGGGGACCGCCAGAAACGCGAAAGCCGCGCAGTGCGCGGCTTTTAGAGATGGTGGGCCCAGTAGGACTCGAACCTACGACCAAGGGATTATGAGTCCCCTGCTCTAACCAACTGAGCTATAGGCCCTCAGTAGGTCGCGGATTATAACGATGGTTTCTCCACTGTGCTATCCGAAAAATCCGAATGGGTCATGTGAAGGAAGGTCGCGGCGAATATGTCGGGGGGCAGGGGCAGGCTGACGATGTAGCCTTGCATTTGTTCGCAGCCTTCGTCAGTGAGGAAGGCCTGTTGGGCGAGGGTTTCTACGCCTTCGGCGATGATGGTGAATTGCATGCTGTGACCCAGGGCGATGATGGCGCGCACGATGGCGGCGTCGTGGGGGTCATCCGGCAGGCCGCGGACGAAGGACTGGTCGATTTTCAGGAAGTCCAGGGGCAGGCGCTTGAGGTAGCTTAAGGATGAATAGCCGGTGCCGAAGTCGTCGATGGCCAGCTGTACGCCCAGGCGCTTGAGTTTATGCAGTACTTCCAGGGCTTCTTCGGCCTGGCTCATGATGAAGTTTTCGGTGATTTCCAGTTGCAGGCAACCGGGCTCCAGGTGGTTGTCCCGGAGCAGTTGCTCGATGCGCCCCAGCAGGTTGGGGTGGCGCAGTTGGGCACCGGCGAGGTTGACGGAGAGTGGGCCAAAGTAGTCATAGGACTTGCGCCACTGGTGCAGTTGTCGGCAAGCCTGTTCCAGGACCCAGTCGCCGATTTGCAGGATCATGCCGTTTTCTTCGGCCAGGGCGATGAAGTGTTCGGGAGGCACGTCGCCGAAGGTCGGGTGGCGCCAGCGGATCAGGGCTTCGGCGCCGATCAGTTGTTGGGTCTCCAGGCTCAGCTTGGGTTGGTAATACAGAAACAGTTCTTCGCGCTCTAAGGCGCGCCGCAGTTCGTGTTCGAGGGCGACGCGCTCGTTGGCCTGGGCGGTGAGGTCCTGGGTGTAGCGCTCGACCCGGTTGCGGCCCTTGGCTTTGGAGCGGTACATGGCGGCATCGGCGTTTTTGACCAGGGTGGCAACGTCGATGCCGTCTTGGGGATAGAAGCTGGTGCCGATGCTGGCGCTGATAAAGAACTCGTGCTCGCCCGCCTGGAAGGGCGGGGTGAAGCAGGCCAGCAGTTTATTGGCCAGGTGCTGGGCGTCGCTGGCTTGTTGCAGGCCGGGCAGCAGGATGATGAATTCGTCACCGCCCAGGCGGGCCACGGTGTCGATATCGCGCAACTGCTCCTTGAGGCGCACGGCAATGTCCTTGAGCAGCAGGTCGCCAATCGGGTGGCCGAGGCTGTCGTTGATGTGTTTGAAACGGTCGAGGTCGAGAAACAGCACCGCACCCTGGCTGCCGGTTTCCTGTTGGTTATTGAGGGCGGCCTGCAGGCGATTCTCAAACAGAGTGCGGTTGGGCAGGCCGGTGAGCGGGTCGTGGTGCGCCTGGTAGTCAAGCCGTGCCTGGGCGTGCTTGAGGCTGGAGATATCGGCAAATACCGCCACGAAGTGGGTGATCGACTGGTCGTGATTGCGCACGGCGCTGATGGTCAGCCAACTGGGATACAACTCGCCGTTCTTGCGGCGGTTGGAGATCTCGCCTTGCCAGTGGCCGTTGGCGGTCAATTGATGCCACATCGCCGCGTAGAAGGCGCTGTCGTGCAGGCCGGAAGCCAGCAGGCGTGGGGTGTGGCCCAGGGCTTCGGCTTCGCTGTAGCCAGTGATTTCGCTGAAGGCACGGTTGACGGCGCTGATGTTCTGCCGGGTATCGGTGATCAATACGCCTTCGGCGGTACTTTCGAAAACTGTTGCGGCCTGTTGCAGTTTTTCCTGCATCAACTGGCGTTCGGTAATGTCGCGGGCGATGGTCAGCATGCAATCGTCATCACCGATGGGCAGTGGGCGGCTGGACACCTCGCACAGGCGAATCTGCCCGTCACTGCGTCGGATATGGCAGACGAAATCACGCACCAGGCCGTCGCGCTGCAGCAGCTCGAGCATGTGCTTGCGTTCGTTCAAGTCCACCCAGATGCCCAGGTCCAGGGTCGATTGGTCCAGGGACATCGCACTGTTGAACCCGGTGATACGGCTAAAGCCTTCATTGACTTCCAGCAGCAGGCCATCACTCTGGCGGGTCAGTAACAAGCCATCCGGCGAGGCGTGGAAGGCCTTGGCGAACTTCTCTTCGGTAGTCTGCAGCAGTTGCTGGGTTTCCTTCAGTTGGGTGATATCCCGCACCACCACTACCAAGGCTGCGGTGGTATCGAGCTGGAAGGGTTCGGCAGAAATCAGCCCGGTAAACGCCTGGCCGTTGCTGCGCAGGAACGGCATCTCCAGGTTACGGATACTGGTGCTCTGCACGCGCTTGAGCAGGTTGGGCCCCACACCCTGGATACCCCAGATGTTCAGCTCGGTAGCGGTCTTGCCAATGACGTCTGCGGCGCTCAGGCCAATCTGGTCCTCGAATGCCTTGTTGACCTCCAGCAGACAGCCATCGGACAGGCGGGCGATTACCAGGATGTCCGGGCACTGCTGGAACACCGAGGCGAACTTCTCCTGCGAGAGCCGCAACGCTTCCTCGGTGCGCTTGGCCTCGCTGATATCAATCATCAGGCCACGCAGAACCGGCTCATGCCCATACTTGATCAGGCTGACAATGTCCCTGACCCACAGGCAGCGGCCGTCAGCGGTGATCACCCGGTAATCAATGCTGTGGTCGCGGTTGGCGCGGGTTTCCTGCTTGCAGAAGCTGTCGGCGCGGGTCAGGTCGGCGGGGTGAATGATGTTGCGCCAGAAGCCGGGGATCAGCCAGTGAGCCCGTGGATAGCCCAGTAGTTCTTCGGCGTGGGGTGACACGTAGCTGTAGGTGAAATCGTTGATGTCAGCTTCCCAGGCTATGGCGGAGAGGCTCTCTACCAGCCCACGGTAATGGTATTCGCTGCTGCGCAGTTTTTGCTCCAGGGCTACCCGGCGGGAAATTTCCGAACTGAGCCGGCGGTTGATCCGAATGACGATGGCCAGCACGGTACTTAACAGCAGCACGGCAGGCAGGCCGTAGAGCAGCAAGTCGGCCCAGAACGCCCGGTGATCAATGACATTGCCGACCCAGTGCTCCTGGATCTCGTTAATTTCGCTGGGGCTGAGGTCGGCGAGCACTTTATCCAGAATGCCAATCAGCAGTTTGTTCTCTCGAGGCACGCCCATTGCCAGTTGGTAGCGATAGGGCGTTTCGCCACTGACATACAAGCCGTCGAGCTTGAGCTGGCGCAGGCTCCAGACGCTGGAGGCGAGGTCGCCGACGACGGCGTCCACCTCATCGGTGGCCAGGGCCTGCAACGTCGAGCTGACATTGGGCATCGCCACCAGGTTCAGGTCGGGATGGTGGGTGCGCAGCAATTCGTGGGGGGCATAGTTCTCCACCACGGCGATCTTCAGGCCATACAGGTCCTTGAGGGAGCGGGGCTGGGCACCGCCTTCATGGGCGAGAATGACGATGGGGAAGTCGAGGTAAGGCCGGGAGAATGCGAGGAAGCCCTGGCGCTCCGGGGTGGACATGATGCCCGGCAACAGGTCGAGCTGGTTGTTCCGCGCCTGCTCCAGCAATGCGCTCCAGTTGGCCGGTTCTATCAGCTTGATCTTGATGCCCAGGCGTTCCTGGAGCAGCCGCACATAGTCAGCGGCCAGGCCCTGATAGCGACCTTCTTCATCGCGATATTCAAACGGCGGCCACGAGGCATCAACGCCCAGGCGCAACTCTGGGTGGTCCGCCAACCAGCCCTGCTCTTCATCTGTGAGAGTCAACGCGCCAGCCGTCGCGGTCCAGGTCAGCAGCGACAGCAGTAGCACGGTCGGCAGTCTGGGCATAACGGTCTCGTTATGGCACGGGGAATATTTCGAGTGTAGACGGGCATTGCGAGGGGGAGTGACGCGGGGAGGATTTAATCTGCACAAAGCAAAACCCCCAGGCCTGGGCCTGGGGGTTTTGTGATCACTCGTCGAGGAAGGAGCGCAAATGCTCGCTTCTCGTCGGGTGGCGCAACTTGCGCAGCGCCTTGGCTTCGATCTGACGGATCCGCTCGCGGGTCACGTCAAACTGCTTACCGACTTCCTCAAGGGTGTGGTCGGTATTCATGTCGATGCCGAAACGCATGCGCAGTACCTTGGCTTCACGGGCAGTGAGGCCGGACAGTACGTCGCGCGTCGCTTCTTTAAGGCTCTCAACGGTGGCGACATCGATTGGCGACTGCATGGTCGAGTCTTCGATGAAGTCACCCAGATGGGAGTCTTCGTCATCACCGATCGGGGTTTCCATGGAGATCGGCTCTTTAGCGATCTTCAATACCTTGCGGATTTTATCCTCAGGCATTTCCATGCGTTCGCCCAGCTCTTCCGGGGTCGGTTCACGACCCATTTCCTGCAACATCTGCCGGGAAATACGGTTGAGCTTGTTGATGGTCTCGATCATGTGCACCGGAATACGGATGGTGCGGGCCTGGTCGGCGATCGAGCGAGTGATCGCCTGACGGATCCACCAGGTGGCATAAGTCGAGAACTTGTAGCCGCGACGGTATTCGAACTTGTCCACAGCCTTCATCAAGCCGATGTTGCCTTCCTGGATCAGGTCGAGGAATTGCAGGCCACGGTTGGTGTACTTCTTGGCGATGGAGATCACCAGACGCAAGTTCGCTTCAACCATCTCTTTCTTCGCGCGGCGGGCCTTGGCCTCGCCGATCGACATGCGACGGTTGATGTCCTTGATCTCGGCAATCGTCAGACCGGTTTCGGTCTGCAGTGCAGTCAGCTTCTGCTGGCAACGAACGATGTCGGCCTGGAAGCGACCAATGGCTTCAGCGTATTTGCTTTTGCCCTTGGCCAGTGCGTCGGTCCAGCTTTCGTCAACTTCATTGCCCGGGAACTGGCGCAGGAAGTCGGCACGCGGCATGCGCGCATCACGGACACAGAGCTGCATGATCGCACGCTCTTGTGCACGCAGACGCTCAAGGGCGCTACGAACCCGCTCAACCAGGCCTTCGAATTGCTTCGGTACCAGTTTGATCGGCATGAACAGCTCAGCCAGGGCCAGCAGTTCGGCGGTTGCCTGCTTGCTGCCACGACCATGCTTCTTCAGGGCCTTGCGCGCCAGTTCCATCTGATCGGAGACCGCGCCAAAGCGCTGGGCTGCGATGATGGGATCCGGACCGCTTTCGACTTCTTCGTCGTCGTCGGTGCTGGCTTCAGCTTCGTCGTCGTCGGTTTCGTCGTCCGCTTTCACGGCTTTCGGGTCGACAGGCGGCGGTATTTCGGCAGCCGGCGGAGTAATGCCGTCGTCCGGGTCGATATAACCGCTCAGGACGTCGGACAGGCGGCCACCCTCGGTGGTCACACGAGTGTACTCGGACAGAATATGGTCAACCGTGCCTGGGAAGTGCGCAATTGCGCCCATCACTTCACGGATGCCTTCCTCGATACGTTTGGCGATTTCGATTTCGCCTTCCCGTGTCAGGAGCTCTACCGTACCCATTTCGCGCATATACATGCGCACAGGGTCAGTCGTGCGACCGATGTCGGTCTCCACTGCTGCCAACGCGGCGGCTGCTTCTTCAGCGGCTGCTTCGTCGGTATCAGAGTCGGCCAACATAAGGGCGTCCGCATCCGGAGCACTCTCGTGTACGGGGATCCCCATGTCGTTAATCATGCGGATGATGTCTTCCACCTGCTCAGGATCTGAAATATCCTCAGGCAGGTGGTCATTGACCTCTGCGTAAGTCAGATACTTCTGCTCACGACCCAGGAGGATCAAATCTTTGATACGAGACTGCTGTTGCGCTTTTCCGGACATAACACCCTATCCACTGAAGGTCTTGGCGGGCAAAAAACAAGCCGAGGATTATACCCGAGCTATGACCTCACACGCCAGCTGAGGTCGGGTTTGATGCGGAAACATTCTGTTTTAAGAGGTCGCGCATCTGTTTTGCTATCTGAATTTGCTCTTCAGCCGACAATCCCGGCTGCCTTGCTCTCTTGATGAGTTCATCGAGGGTCTGCGTGTGCTGGCCCGCGGATAACCTAGTAATGGTGTCTAAAAACTGTTGTTCAAGGTTATCGCCGTCAATTAGCCACTCCTTTTCCGCGAGAGCCTTCAACAAGCGGCCTTGTTCCGTGCCGTGCCAGCGAGCCATAAGCTGAATAGAGTTTAGTTTAGGATTTTTCTGTACGGCCTCGATCAGGGCAATTAGCACCTGGGCATAGGTGTTGCTTTCGTTGGCAAAATGTTCGGCGCTTTCCACTTTTCCCGCCAGTTGCGGATGGTGGATCAGGGTGCGCAGGGCAATCAGTGTCGGCGCCTCCACGGCCACCGGCGTGCGCGGGGCGTAGGCCTCGTCGCGATCGCCGCGCTTGCCGTTTTTGCTCCAGGGCTTCTTGTCCCATTTCTTGCCGCCGGCGCCGGGTTTCTTCGGCGTCCAGTCCTGTTGAGGCACAAAGGCTTCTTGGGGCTGGTGGAAGTCAGCGTAGTCCGGCATGGCATCGTAGTCGAAGCCCGGGTCATAGGCCGGTGGCGCGTCCTGGGGCGCGCTGTGCACCAGCTGGCTGACCGCTTCGCCGCTCAGGCCGGTGATTTCCAGCAGGCGCTGGCGCATCAGGGCCTTGAGGTTGGCGCCGGGCACCTTGTCGATCAGCGGTGCCGCGAGGGTGGCCATGTGGGCCTTGCCTTCGAGGGAGCGCGGATCGGCTTCTTCGGTCAATTGCTGGAAAAAATAATCGGCCAGCGGCTGTGCGTGCTGGTGGATGCGCGCGCGAAACGCGTCGGTGCCTTCGGAGCGCACCAGGGTGTCCGGGTCTTCGCCTTCGGGCAGGAACAGGAAGCGTGCGCGGCGGCCATCCTGCAGGCTCGACAGGGTGGCCTCGAGGGCACGCCATGCCGCATTGCGCCCGGCCTGGTCGCCGTCGAAACAGAACAATACGCTGGGCACCACACGAAACAGGCGCTTCATGTGCTCTTCGCTGGTGGCGGTGCCGAGAGTCGCGACGGCATTGCGCAGGCCTTGCTGGGCCAGGGCGATCACGTCCATATAACCTTCAACCACGATGATTTCATCGAGGTTGCGGTTGTTTTTGCGCGCTTCAAACAGGCCGTAGAGTTCCTGGCCCTTGTGAAAAACCGGGGTTTCCGGGGAGTTCAGGTATTTGGGTTTGTCGTCACCCAGTACTCGGCCGCCGAAGGCGATGATACGGCCACGGCTGTCGCGGATCGGGAACATCACTCGGTCGCGGAAACGGTCATAGCGCTTGCCGGTCTCGGCGTTTTCCACCAGGAGGCCGGCGTCGATCATGGCTTTTTGCTGCAGGGTGTCGCTGCTCAGGTGCTTGTACAGGTTGTCCCAGCCCGGCGGGGCGAAGCCCAGGCCGAAGTCGCGGGCGATTTCCCCGGTCAGGCCGCGGCCCTTGAGGTAGTCCACGGCGGCCTTGCGCTGCGGATGGCTTTTCAGGGCCTGGCGGTAGAACTCGGCGGCGGCGGTGAGCAACGGGTACAACGGTGAGTCGGTGGGCTGGCGTGGTTTGTGCGGCCGGCCACTTTCTTCGCGGGGGATTTCCATGCCGGCGGCTTTGGCCAGTTCCTCGACGGCCTGGGGGAAATCCAGGTTGTCGTGGTCCATGATAAAGCCGAGGGCGTTGCCGCCCGCGCCGCAGCCGAAGCAGTAGTAGAACTGCTTGTCGGGGCTGACGCTGAACGATGGGGTCTTTTCTTTGTGAAACGGGCAGCAGGCCGTGTAGTTCTTGCCGGCCTTTTTCATTTGCACGCGTGAGCTGACAACATCGACGATGTCGGTGCGGTTCAGAAGGTCGTCAATAAAGCTCTGGGGAATTAGCCCGGCCATGGCGTTCTCGTCATCACTGCGTGTAAATGAGAGCCCGTGACGCACTCAAGGCGCGCATGTTGGCGGCTTGATCATCAAATGTCTGTTTGGGCTGTCAGGAAGTGTATCTGTCGAGTGTTCACTGACGGTAGTTCCAATCAGTCTTCGACGTGTTTGAAAGTGTTGCCCTGGAGTCCGGTCGCGGCCAGTGCGGCCTCGGGAGCTCATCATGGGGCACAGTCGACCTATTGATCGCCTGCTTGGAAAATAAGTGTGCTCGTCAGTAGCCTTGATAGGCTCGTCAGAAGAGACGCGCACCGCTGGCAAAAGAGCCAGTCCTGACGTGTGAAGCTTTGTCTCGGTCGCATGTGCGGCGTCGACGGTGAAGCATCAAGCGATATCCGCAAATGCCAACAGCCCGACTGAGGGCCGGGCTTGGCAGAAGCTTGCTACGAACGTCTGTGTATTAGTACAGACGAACGGCGCGGCGCTGCTCGCGCTGAACTTTCTTGGCGTGACGCTTAACAGCGGCTGCTGCTTTGCGCTTACGCTCAGAAGTTGGCTTCTCATAAAATTCGCGGCTACGAACTTCAGCCAGAACACCGGCTTTTTCGCAGGAGCGCTTGAAACGACGCAGAGCTACGTCGAAGGGTTCGTTCTCTTTTACTTTGACGGCTGGCATCCAGAGCTACCTTCTTTCATTACCGGGAATCAACGTTCTCGTCGCAAAAAATTCGCGGCTGAGGTCGTCGGTTTTTAAGGGTTGCGGATGTTAACCCCTCATTGCCCGGAATGCAAAGCCTCTGATCGAAAACCGCTAGTCGGGAGGGGAAGTGGCGACTATTATGCGCGCCTTCGAATTCAGCCTCTACAAGGCGCAAACCCATGTTAGTACTGGGCTTAGAAACCTCCTGCGACGAGACCGGCGTCGCGCTTTACGACAGTGAACGCGGGCTTTTGGCCGATGCGCTGTTCAGTCAGATCGACCTGCACCGGGCCTACGGCGGCGTGGTGCCCGAGCTTGCCAGCCGGGATCACGTCAAACGCATGCTGCCACTGATTCGTCAGGTGTTGAACGAGGCCGGTTGCGTCGCCACCGAGATTGATGCCATCGCCTATACCGCCGGCCCGGGATTGGTCGGGGCCCTGCTGGTTGGGGCCTCCTGCGCCCAGGCGCTGGCGTTTGCCTGGGGTATTCCAGCCCTCGGCGTGCACCATATGGAAGGCCATTTACTGGCGCCGATGCTGGAAGAAAACCCGCCTGGGTTCCCGTTCGTCGCTTTGTTGGTTTCCGGTGGCCATACGCAGCTGGTTCAGGTCGATGCAATCGGCCAGTACACGCTGCTGGGGGAGACCCTGGACGATGCTGCCGGTGAGGCTTTCGACAAGACCGCCAAGATGATGAACCTCAATTATCCCGGTGGTCCGGAAATCGCGCGTCTGGCGGAAAAAGGCGTGGCCGGGCGCTATACCTTCCCGCGCCCGATGTGTGATCGCCCTGGCCTGATGTTCAGCTTCAGTGGCTTGAAAACCTTTGCCTTGAACACCTGGCAGCAAAGCGTCAGCGCCGGGGACGACAGCGAGCAAGCCCGTTGCGACATCTCTCTGGCGTTCCAGCAGGCGGTGGTGGAGACTTTGACCATCAAGTGCAAGCGTGCCTTGAAACAGGCCGGCATGAAGCGCCTGGTCATTGCAGGCGGCGTCAGCGCCAACAAGGCCTTGCGTCTGTCATTGGAAAAAATGCTCGGCGACCTCAAGGGCGAGGTGTTTTACGCTCGCCCCGAGTTCTGCACCGACAACGGCGCGATGATCGCCTTCGCCGGTTGCCAGCGATTGCAGGCTGGCCAGCATGAAAGCCTGGCCATCAGCGTGCAGGCGCGTTGGCCGATGGAGCAATTGCCGCCGTTGTGATCGACGAACATGAGGCGGGTTCAGCCGGCGTATTTAAAAATGCCGTTCGCGCCCGGCAAACAGGTCGCGTAAATTGCCGCGATGGCGCCATACAATCAGCAGGGTGAGTACGCTCATCGGCAGCAGGGCCGCCGGCTCCTGCCAGGCCAGCAATGGCAGGGTCAGGGGCGTGGCGATCAATGCGGCAAGGGAGCTGGTGCGGGTCAGGTAGAACGTCAGCAGCCAGGCGGCCACCGCTAGCAGGGCTGCCGGTGGGTAGATCCCCAGCAGCATGCCGGCCGCCGTTGCGACGCCCTTGCCACCGCGAAAGCGAAAGTACAGCGGGAACAGATGGCCGAGGACGGCGCATACACCGATCCAGGCTTGTTGTTGCAGGGAGAGGCCGGCGAGATCGGCGATCAGTACGGGCAAAAGGCCTTTGCACACGTCGCCAAGCAGCGTGAGTACGGCGAGCTTCTTGCCGGCCAGGCGCAACATATTGGTGGCGCCGGCATTGCCTGAGCCACTCATTCGCGGGTCGGGATTTCCCGTCAGGCGGCTGAGCAAGATGGCAAAGGACAGCGAGCCGAGCAGGTAGGCGAGGGTCGCCAGTAACCAAGACATGCTAACTATTCCGGGCGAGGACGCCTTGATTCTAACGGGGCATTGCGCCCTTGTCGTGCTGTGGAGAAGAGTGCTTGGACAGAGTGTTTATCGAAGGCCTGGAAGTTGACACCGTAATCGGGGCCTACGACTGGGAGCGCGGTATCCGTCAGTGCCTGCGCCTGGACCTGAGTTTCGCCTGGGACAATCGCCCCGCCGCAGCCGGTGATGACCTGACCCTGGCCCTCGATTACGCCAGTGTTTGCACGCGCATCCAGGCGTTTGCCGAGCAGGCGCAGTTCCAACTGGTGGAAACGTTCGCCGAGCGCCTGGCGCAAGTCTTGATGGAGGAGTTCCAGATCCCCTGGCTGCACCTCAAGTTGACCAAGCCCGGTGCCGTCCCGGCCGCCAAGGGCGTGGGCGTGGAGATCGAGCGCGGATGTCGCTAACTCAGGTTTACCTTGGTCTTGGCAGTAATATCGAGCGCGAGCCCCATTTGCAGGCGGGGCTTGAGGCGTTAGATGGCTTTTTGACCGATATGCGTTGTTCCGCCGTGTTCGAAAGCCAGCCGGTGGGGATCAAGAGTGGGCCGTTTTTCAACCTGGTGGTGTCGGCGTATACCGATCTGTCGTTGATGGAGTTGGACCGCCGGTTGAAGGCCATCGAGGCTGACAATGGCCGTTACGCACCGGATCGCAAGGGCTTGCCCCTGGATATTGATGTGCTGCTGTATGGCGACCTGACAGGGAATTTCGACGGGCTGGTGTTGCCGCGCGCAGAGATCCTGAAGAACGCGTTTGTGCTGTGGCCGCTGTCGTTGATGGCGCCGGAGCGTGTGCATCCTGAAGTGGGCAAGACATTTGCCGTGCTGTGGCGGGATGCACAGATTGAGCAGGTGCTGGCCCCGGTTGCCTTCAAATGGCGCGACCGGCAACTGACCCCGGACGCTCTTCTGTAGGCGCGGGCAAGCACTAGGCGTCTCCCCGCTCCTGCGGTGAATGGTGTTCTTTGTAGGCTTTCAGTGCCTTGAGCCGCTCACGCTTGAGAGCCTCACCCAGTTCCGGGCCCTTGAAGCCTTTCTCCAGTAATGGCGCCACCGCCACCCCCCGCGCTACCCGCGCAGCACCGCGTAAATAATCCGCCTGTGGATAACTTCGCTGCTCAAGGCCCTTGCGGCCCCGTGCGTCCATTTCGCAGGCGACAACAAACTCTTCAAAACGCTGTGGTCGGCGGAATACGTCAAAACTCTGCAGCAACTCCAGCAGGGTCGAGGCTTTCAGCTCCAGGGCGCGATGGCCGTGGGTGTGATACTCGCCAACCAAAAGTGCCAGTTCCTGGCAATCCTTCGGTACTTTGAAGCGTTCATTGACCGCTCTGATCAGCTTCAGGCCCCGCTGCTCGTGAGCAATATGCCGGGGCAACTTATCCACAGGGGTCAGGCCCTTGCCCAGATCATGCAGCAGGCAAGCCCAGCGCACAGTCAAGGGTTGGGCGTGGAGGGCTGCCTGTTCCAGCACGCTCAGGGTATGGATGCCGGTATCAATTTCCGGATGGTGGGCTTCGGGTTGGGGTACACCGAACAGCGCGTCCACTTCCGGCAGCAAGGTTTTCAGGGCGTGGCAGTCGCGCAGCACCTGGATAAACACCTGGGGTTGATCTTCCATCAGCGCCCGGGAAATTTCCTTCCAACTGCGCTCCGGGGTCAGGGCATCCAGTTCGCCAGAGTCACTGAGTTGGCGCATCAGTTCCAGGGTTTCGGGGGCGACAGTGAAACCGAGGCTGGCATAACGTGCGGCAAACCGTGCCACCCGCAACACACGTAAGGGATCTTCGGCGAACGCCGGGGAAACGTGGCGCAACACTCGGGCTTGCAGATCGCGTTGGCCATGATAGGGATCGGTCAGGTTGCCGTCGTCGTCTTCAGCCATGGCGTTGATGGTCAGGTCGCGACGGATCAAGTCTTGTTCGAGGGTGACTTCAGGGCTGGCATGAAACACAAAGCCGCCATACCCCCGGCCGCTCTTGCGCTCGGTACGGGCGAGGGCGTACTCCTCGTTGTTTTTCGGGTCCAGGAACACCGGAAAATCAGCGCCTACAGGCCGATAGCCCAGGGCGAGCATTTCTTCGGTGGTGGCGCCTACGACGACCCGATCGACATCGGTAACGGGAATGCCCAGCAAGCGATCACGTACCGCTCCGCCGACTTTGTAGATTTGCATGAAAAAGCCTCCATTAGCCCTACAGGATAACGCCTGTGCCAGGCCAATGGAGGCATTGCTGCATCAAAGGTGAACCACGGCCAGGTCCAGGCGGCCGTAGTCGTTGTCGTTGTGTTCGTTGCGCGGCGGAACATGGTGGGTTTTCATGATCTGGTCGCCTTGCAGCGTCTCCAGATGGATATCAAAACCCCATAGCCGGTGCAGATGCTTGAGCACTTCATCCGTGGATTCGCCCAGGGGTTTGCGGTCGTGCTGCTGGTGGCGCAGGGTCAGGGAGCGGTCGCCGCGCATATCGATGCTGTAGATCTGCACGTTAGGCTCGCGGTTGCCCAGGTTGTACTGGGCCGCCAGGGTCTCGCGGATGGTGCGGTAACCGGCTTCGTCGTGAATGGCAGGTACCAGCAGGTCGTCCTTGAGGTCGTCATCCATAATGCTGAACAGCTTGAGATCACGAATCACCTGGGGCGACAGGTACTGCAGGATAAAGCTCTCATCCTTGAAGCTGCTCATGGCGAACTTGAGGGTCGATAACCAGTCGCTGCCGGCGATCTCCGGGAACCAGCGGCGATCTTCCTCGGTCGGGTGTTCGCACATGCGCCGGATATCCCGGTACATGGCAAAGCCCAGGGCATAAGGGTTGATGCCGCTGTAGTAGGGGCTGTCGAAGCCTGGCTGGAAGACCACGCTGGTATGGGAGGTGAGGAACTCCATCATGAAGCCGTCGGTCACCAGCCCTTCGTCGTAGAGGTCGTTTATCAGGGTGTAATGCCAGAACGTAGCCCAGCCTTCGTTCATCACCTGGGTCTGGCGCTGGGGGTAGAAATACTGGGCGATCTTGCGCACGATCCGCACGATCTCCCGTTGCCACGGCTCCAGCAACGGGGCGTGCTTTTCCAGGAAGTACAGGATGTTTTCCTGGGGTTCGCTGGGGAAGCGTGCATTGTCTTTGTCGCTGTTCTTGTCGGCGCGCTTGGGGATGGTGCGCCACAAGTCGTTGATCTGCTTTTGCAGATGCTCTTCACGGTCCTTCTGCCGCAGCCGTTCCTCTTCGGCGGAAATGGGGTAAGGGCGTTTGTAGCGGTCTACCCCGTAGTTCATCAAGGCATGGCAGGAGTCGAGCAGGTCTTCCACGGCGTCGATCCCGTGGCGCTCCTCGCATTGCATGATGTACTGCTTGGCGAACACCAGGTAATCAATGATCGAACTGGCGTCGGTCCAGGTGCGGAACAGATAGTTGCCCTTGAAGAAACTGTTGTGGCCGTAGCACGCATGGGCCACCACCAGTGCCTGCATGCAGATGGTGTTTTCTTCCATCAGGTAGGCGATGCACGGGTCGGAGTTGATCACAATTTCGTAGGCCAGGCCCATCTGGCCGCGGCTGTAGGACTTCTCGGTGCTGAGGAAGTGCTTGCCGTAGGACCAATGGTGATAGCCCAGGGGCATGCCCACCGAGGCATACGCGTCCATCATCTGTTCGGCGGTGATCACTTCGATCTGGTTGGGATAGGTATCCAGGGCATAACCGGCCGCAATGCGGCTGATTTCCCGGTCATAGGCCTGGATCAGTTCGAAGGTCCATTCGGACCCCGTGGAAATGGGTTGGCGCTTATGCTCTTTGGCGGTCATGTCACTAACCTGCGCTGGAAGAGTTCACGGAAGACCGGATAGATATCGCCGGCCGAGACCAGTTGTTGCTGGGCGAAGGTATCGGCGAAGGCTTCACCGATGCGCTCGTATTCAAACCACAGGGCCTGGTGCTCGCGGGGGGTAATCTCCACATAAGTGTAGTACTGCACGAACGGCATGATCTGGTTGATCAGGATGTCGCGGCAGATGGGCGAGTCGTCGTTCCAGTTGTCGCCGTCGGAAGCCTGGGCCGCGTAGATGTTCCATTCGTTGGCTGGGTAGCGCTCAGCCATGATTTCCTGCATCAGCTTCAGAGCACTGGACACGATGGTGCCGCCGGTCTCCCGCGAATAGAAAAACTCTTCCTCGTCGACCTCGCGGGCGCTGGTGTGATGGCGGATAAACACCACGTCGATCTTGTCGTAGTTACGCTTGAGAAACAGGTACAGCAGAATAAAGAAGCGCTTGGCGATGTCCTTGGTCGCCTGGGTCATCGAGCCGGAAACGTCCATCAGGCAGAACATCACGGCCTTGGAGCTGGGGTTGGGTTGCTTGACCAGCAGGTTGTATTTCAAGTCGAAGGTGTCGAGGAACGGCACGCGGTGGATACGCGCGCTGAGTTTCTCGATTTCTGCTTCGATTTCCTGGATATCGCCGAAGTTGTCCGGCTCTTCGCGCTTCAAGCGCGCCAACTCTTCCTTGGCTTCCCTCAGTTTGGCGCGGCTGCTGCCGGACAGGGCGATACGCCGTGCGTGGGCCGAACGCAGGGTGCGGATGATATTGATGCGCGAGGGGTTGCCCTCGTTGCTGATACCGGCGCGCACGGTCTTGAAGGTGTCAGTGCCGGTCAGGTTGCGCTTGACCAGGTTGGGTAGCTCCAGGTCCTCGAACATGAATTCGAGGAATTCCTCCTGGGTAATCTGGAACACGAACTCATCCATGCCTTCGCCGGAGTTGCCGGCCTTGCCTGGGCCTTTGCCGCCGCCACCGCCCTGAGGGCGCTGGATATGCTCGCCAGTGGTGAATTCCTTGTTTCCCGGATGAACCACGGTCTGTTTGCCGCCGCGGCCGTGATGCAGCACCGGTTCGTCGATGTCCCGGCCGGGAATGCTGATCTGCTCGCCGTGCTCCATATCGGTAATGGAACGGCGACTCACCGCCTCTTCGACGGCCTTTTTGATGTGGTCACGGTAACGCCGCAGGAACCGCTGGCGGTTTACCGTGCTCTTGTTCTTGCCATTGAGGCGTCGGTCGATCACATAGCTCATAGGGAGCCCTCCGGGCAGCTTCACGTTACAAGCTTCAAGCCGCGAGCTGGAAGCTTAGAGACAAGCGGTCAACTGCCAGGCCAGGGGCCCGGCAGCGCACGCCTGTCGCTGCCTTACTGCGATTTGCGCACCCGCAGGTACCACTCGGAGAGCAGCCGTACCTGTTTGTCGGTGTAGCCGCGCTCGACCATTCGCGTGACGAAGTCGTTGTGTTTTTGCTGGTCCTCCTTGCTGGCCTTGGCGTTGAAGCTGATGACCGGCAGCAGATCCTCGGTGTTGGAAAACATTTTTTTCTCGATGACCACCCGCAGCTTCTCGTAGCTGAGCCAGGTCGGGTTCTTGCCGTTGTTGTTGGCCCGGGCGCGCAGTACGAAGTTGACGATTTCGTTGCGGAAATCCTTCGGATTGCTGATGCCGGCCGGTTTTTCGATCTTCTCCAGCTCTTCGTTGAGGGCTACGCGGTTGAGGATCTCGCCGGTTTCGGGGTCGCGGTATTCCTGATCCTGAATCCAGAAGTCGGCGTACAGCACATAGCGGTCGAAGATGTTCTGGCCGTATTCGCTGTAGGACTCCAGGTAGGCGGTCTGGATCTCCTTGCCGATGAACTCGATATAGCGCGGCGCCAGGTACTCTTTGAGGAAGCGCAGGTAACGCTCGCGGGTTTCAGCCTGGAACTGCTCCTGTTCGATCTGCTGCTCCAGTACATAGAGCAGGTGTACCGGGTTGGCGGCGATCTCATGCGGGTCGAAGTTGAAGACCTTGGACAGGATCTTGAAGGCGAAGCGGGTCGACAGGCCATTCATGCCCTCATCGACGCCCGCCGTGTCGCGGTATTCCTGGATCGACTTGGCCTTGGGATCGGTGTCCTTGAGGTTCTCCCCGTCGTAGACGCGCATTTTCGAGTAGATATTCGAGTTTTCCGGCTCCTTGAGACGCGAGAGCACCGTGAACTGGGCGAGCATCTTCAGGGTATCTGGCGCGCAATGGGCCTTGGCCAGGGAACTGTTGAACAGCAATTTGTCGTAGATCTTGATTTCATCGCTGACCCGCAGGCAGTACGGCACCTTGACGATATAGATCCGGTCGATGAAGGCTTCGTTGTTCTTGTTGTTGCGGAAGGTGTGCCACTCCGATTCGTTGGAGTGGGCCAGCAGGATGCCAGTGAACGGAATCGCCCCGAGGCCTTCGGTACTGTTGTAGTTGCCTTCCTGGGTGGCGGTGAGCAGTGGGTGCAGCACCTTGATCGGCGCCTTGAACATCTCCACGAACTCCATCAGGCCCTGGTTGGCCCGGCACAGTGCGCCCGAGTAGCTGTAGGCATCGGCGTCGTTCTGCGGGAATTCCTCCAGCTTGCGGATATCCACCTTGCCCACCAGCGCAGAAATATCCTGGTTGTTTTCATCCCCCGGTTCGGTCTTGGCGACGCCGATCTGGTTGAGAATCGACGGATAGAGCTTCACCACCCGGAACTGGCTGATATCGCCGCCGAACTCGGCCAGGCGCTTGGTGGCCCAGGGCGACATGATGGTGTTGAGATAGCGCCGTGGGATGCCGAAGTCTTCTTCGAGGATCGCGCCATCTTCTGTGGCGTTGAACAGGCCCAGGGGCGATTCGAACACCGGAGAGCCCTTGATCGCGTAGAAGGGCACCTTTTCGATCAGTTGCTTGAGTTTTTCGGCCAGGGAAGATTTACCGCCGCCCACGGGGCCGAGCAGGTAGAGAATCTGTTTCTTCTCTTCCAGGCCCTGGGCGGCATGGCGGAAGTAGGAGACGATCTGGTCGATGCATTCTTCCATGCCATGGAAGTCTTCAAAGGCCGGGTAGCGGCGGATCACCTTGTTGGAGAATATTCGCGACAGCCGCGAGTTGTTGGAGGTGTCTACCAGCTCCGGTTCGCCAATCGCCAGTAGCAGGCGCTCGGCGGCAGACGCATAGGTGCTGCGGTCCTTTTTGCACAGCTCAAGATACTCCTGCAGCGTGAGTTCTTCCTGCTGGGTGGACTCGAAGCGTTGTTGGAAGTGGCTAAAAATACTCATGACGTCGTCACCTCGCTCGATACGTGGAGCCGACGCCGGATCAATCAGTCGATGCTGGCAGCCAGTGGCGTTTGCCGTGGCCATTTCCCCCCAGAACACCCTGAAACGCTACCGATGACCCGCACGCCGGTGTACCGGCTCTCCCCTGTTTTGGATGGCCTGCGCTTAATGATAGTTGGGAATCCGGGAGGTCAAGGCGAGATGCCTAATTAGTTTGGGTGCGCCGTTTCTCAGAAACGGCGCGAGCCCAAGCGTCACGCGGGGTAGCGGGGTTTGAAAAAAATTATTGCGAATTGCCTGTGGCAGTTTCCGCAGGATACGTCGTACGCCACAGCTCAAAGCCGCCGTCCAGGCTGTAGACATCGGAGAACCCCTGGCTGACCAGATAGGCCGCCGCGCTCTGGCTGGAATTGCCGTGATAGCAGGCCACGATCACTGGCGCGTCGAGGTCGGCGGCGCGGATGAAATCGGCAATGTTGTGGTTGTCCAGGTGCTGTGCGCCCTTGATGTGGTTCAGGGCGTAAGTCTGTGGATCACGGATATCCACCACCACGGCGCCTTGCTCACGCAGGGCCTGGGCTTGTTCGGGAGGGATACGTTTGAATTCGCTCATGGCGGGCTCCTTGGGCGGGCGGCAAGCGGCGTCTAGCGCTTGGCGGCAGCCGGCAGTGTAACGGGAAGGGGGGATTCACACTGGCAACTCAGGCGCTCGCCGGTGTCGATGTTCATCAGGGTCATGGCTCCACCCCAGACACACCCGGTGTCGAGGGCAAATACCCCAGGCTCGTCGCAGTGACCTTCAAGGGCGGCCCAGTGACCGAAGATGATCTTCGTTTCGCGGGTCTTGCGCTCCTTGTGGGTAAACCAGGGCTTGTAGCCGGGCAGGGCGGTTTCGGCGCCTTCCTTGCTCTTGAGGTCGAGTTTGCCTTCGGCGGTGCAAAAGCGCATGCGCGTGAAGTAGTTGGTAATGACCCGTAGGCGGGCAACGCCGGTCAGATCGTTATCCCACTTCACTGGCTCATTGCCGTACATGCCGTCCAGGTAGGTGGCGAACAGCGTGTCATCGGCCAGGGCGGTTTCAACCTCGGCAGCACATTTAAGGGCTTTTTTCAGGCTCCACTGCGGTGGTATGCCGGCATGCACCAGGGCGGTATTGCGGCCCTCGTCGTAGTGCACGAGCTTTTGCCGGCGCAGCCAGTCCAGCAACTCGGCGCGATCCGGAGCTTCGAGGATTTCGCGCAGGGTATCGCCTTTTTTCAGGCGCTCGATGTTATTGCCGACCGCCAGCAGGTGCAGGTCATGGTTGCCCAGTACGCACACCAGGGCGTCGCGCATGCCATAAAGAAAGCGCAGGGTTTCCAGGGATTGCGGGCCACGGTTGACCAGATCCCCCACCAGCCACAGACGATCTTGGGCTGGGTCGAAGGCTACACGGTCAAGCAGGCATTTGAGCGGCTCCAGGCAGCCTTGCAGGTCGCCGACAGCATAGGTTGCCATCAGTGCAGGGCTCCCGGTACCGCCAGGCGGAAGGGGGCGATGATGGCGTCGAAGTGTTTGCCGTCTTCGGCAAGCATCTGATAGCTGCCTTGCATCGTGCCGACCTTGGAGGTCATTACGGTGCCGCTGCTGTAGGTGTGGCTGGCGCCGCTGTCGATCAGTGGCTGTTGGCCGATGACACCCGCACCGCGCACTTCCTCGACATGGCCGTCGCCGTCGGTGATGACCCAATGGCGCGACAGCAGCTTGGCGGCCACCTGGCCGTTGTTCTTCACCGTGACGGTGTAGGCAAAGGCAAAGCGGTTCTGTTCAGGTTGCGATTGTTCCGCCAGGAAGCGGGTGACGACGCTGACGTCGATCTGATAGCGAGGATCGGACATGCAAGAGGCCTTAAGAGCAAAAGCGGAGGACAGCAGATGCGGATCAGTCTAGGCCATGAGGAGGGCACTAGGCCAGACATGTGTCTGGCTTGGTAAACGATGCCGTCCTGGCAGATGACGAAGCGCTACCAGTGTCGCGCGGCTCAAATGTGGGAGCTGGCAAGCCCGCACACATTGGAACTGCGGCGGGCGCTGGGAGTGGGGCCAGCAAAAACAAGTGTGGGAGCTGGCAAGCCTACTCCCACATGTGGATCGCATTGCATCAAGCCTTTGCGGCTTATTCCGCCGTCGGCGCTGGCTGGATAGCTAGCTGGTCCGCCAGACGTACAAACGCGGCCAGGTCCAACTGCTCCGGGCGCAGGCTGCCGTCGACACCGGCGGCTTCGATCTCGGCGTTGCTCAGCAATGCCTTGAGTGTATTGCGCAGGGTCTTGCGGCGCTGGTTGAACGCTTCACGCACTACCCGCTCCAGCAGGCGATGATCCTTGGCCGGATGAGGAAGGACCGCGTGGGGCACCAGACGCACAATCGCCGAATCGACTTTCGGCGGTGGATTGAACGCGCCCGGCCCGACATTGAACAGGTGCTCGACCCGGCAGTGGTACTGGACCATGATCGACAGGCGACCCCAGTCACCGCCGCCAGGGCCGGCTGCCAAGCGCTCGACCACTTCCTTCTGCAACATGAAATGCATGTCGCGGATGATCCCTGCGTTGTTCAGCAGGTGAAAGATCAGTGGCGTGGAGATGTTGTACGGCAAGTTGCCGACCACCCGCAGGCTGTTGGGGGCGGCATTGAGGCTGGTGAAGTCAAACTTCAGCGCGTCGCCCTGGTGCAGGTTGAAGTTGGGCATGCCAGCGAATTGCTGGTTGAGGATCGGGATCAGGTCCTTGTCCAGCTCAACCACATCCAGTTGGCCGCCGCTATTGAGCAGGCCCTGGGTCAGTGCGCCCTGGCCCGGGCCGATTTCCAGCAAGCGGTCTTCGGGCTTGGCATGGATGGAGCGCAGGATGCGGTCGATAACGCCGGCATCGTGCAGGAAGTTTTGCCCGAAGCGCTTGCGCGCCCGGTGTTGGTAATGCTCGGTCATATACGGGTCTCGGCCATCTGATAGGCGGTTTCCAGGGCCACGTGCAGGCTGCCGGTATCGATCTTGCCGCTGCCCGCCAGGTCCAGGGCGGTGCCATGGTCGACGGAGGTGCGGATGATCGGCAGGCCCAGCGTCACGTTGACTGCGGCGCCGAAACCTTTGTATTTCAGCACGGGCAGCCCCTGGTCATGGTACATCGCCAGCACTGCATCGCAGTGCTCCAGATATTTGGGGGTAAACAGAGTGTCCGCAGGCAATGGGCCGCGCAGGTCCATGCCGTCTTGGCGCAGGCGCTCTAGTGTCGGTTCGATAATGTCGATTTCTTCATGGCCCAGGTGGCCGCCTTCACCCGCGTGGGGGTTGAGGCCGCATACCAGGATTCGCGGCTGGGCGATGCCGAATTTTTGTTGCAGGTCAGCGTGCAGGATGCGCGTTACACGCTCCAGGCGCTCGGGGGTAATGGCATCGGCAATCAGGCGCAAGGGCAGGTGAGTGGTCACCAGTGCCACGCGCAGGCCGCGGGTTGCCAGCATCATCACCACTTGTTCGGTGTGGGTCAGTTCTGCGAGAAACTCGGTATGCCCGGAAAAGGCGATGCCGGCTTCGTTGATCACGCCTTTATGCACGGGCGCGGTGATCATCCCGGCGAAGTCGCCGTCGATGCAGCCTTGTCCGGCCCGGGTCAGAGTCTCCAGGACGAAGGCGGCGTTGGCCTTGTCCAGTTGCCCGGCGACTACTTTGGCCTGCAGCGGGGTGTCCCACACGTACAGGCTGTGGGCAGGTGCCGGCTGGTCGGGCCAGTTGCCCGGCGAAACGGGCAGCAAGTCGACAGCCACGCCCAGTTGCGCGGCCCGCTCAAGGAGCAGGTCGCGGCTGGTAATGGCAATCAGGGGGTAAGGCTGGGCTTGCGCGGCGAGCAGCAGGCACAGGTCTGGACCTATGCCGGCCGGCTCGCCGGGTGTCAATGCGAAACGCTGGGGTTTCACTGGACTGCCTGGTCGGTGCCTGTTGTGTCGGCGCCAGGAAGCTTGTTTTCCACGTAGGCTTCGTCACGGATTTGACGCAGCCAGGTTTGCAGCTCTTCGTCGTATTTGCGGTTACGCAGTACGGTCAGTGCTTGCTGCTCACGGGCCTGGCTGGTGTTGTCGGTGGCGCGGCGGCCAAGGACTTCCAGGACATGCCAACCGTATTGGGTCTTGAACGGCTTGGACAGCACGCCTTGGGGCGTATCGTTCATGACTTGCTGGAACTCGGGCACCAGGGCTCGTGGGTCGATCCAGTTCAGGTCGCCGCCGTTGAGGGCAGAACCCGGGTCTTCCGAGAAGCTTTTGGCCAGGGTGGCGAAGTCTTCACCGCCTTCGATGCGCTCATAGATCTTTTGCGCCAGTTCCTTGGTTTGAGCCTCGGTGCGGATTTCGCTTGGCTTGACCAGGATATGGCGAACATGCACTTCGTCTTTCAACGAAGTCTCGCCGCCGCGGCGTTCCAGCAACTTCAGAATGATGAAGCCGCCAGGGGTGCGCGCAGGTTGGGTGATGCCACCTACTTCCATGGCACTCAGCTCACGGTCAAACGGCGGTGGCAATTGAGCAGCTTTACGCCAGCCCATGTCGCCGCCTTCGAGAGCGTTGTCGCTGCCGGACTGGGCGATGGCCATCTGGGCAAAGTCGGCACCGGCCTTGAGACGGTCATAGATCGCCTGGGTCTTGGCCGCTGCGGCATTGAGCTGCTCGGCGTTGGCGCTGTCCGGTGTCGGGATCAGGATATTGGCCAGGTGCAGTTCTTCGGAGAGCTGCATCTTGCCCAGGTCCGAGGCCAGGAAGTTCTTCACTTCCTGCTCTGATACCTGCACACGTTCGGCCACACGGCGCTGACGCACACGGCTGATGATCATTTCGCGGCGGATCTGGTCACGGGCGTCCTCATAGGACAAACCGTCACGGGCCAGGGCCGCACGAAACTGATCAATGCTCATGTTGTTGCGTTGAGCGATGGTGCCGACGGCCTGGTTCAGTTCTTCGTCGGTGATGCGGATGCCGGAGCGGTCGCCAATCTGCAATTGCAGGTTTTCGACGATCAGGCGTTCCAGCACCTGCTGGTCCAGGACGCTGGTCGGCGGCACGCCACCACCACGCTTGGCGATGGTTTGCTGAACTTCCTTGACCCGTTGGTCCAGTTGGCTCTGCATGATCACGTCGTTATCGACGATGGCCACCACCTTGTCCAGCGGTTGCACTGCAGCGTGTGCCGCTGCAGTGCCCAGGAACAGCGCGCCCAGCATCAGCGGGCGCAGACAATCAGAAAGCTTGATCTTCACGTTCACGATAACCTTGGATGCCTTTGTCGAGGAAGCTCTCTACCTTGGCGCCAGTCAGGCCGCCGAGTCCTTTGAGGACGATTTGGAGGAAGAGCCCGTGGTCGCCTTTTTCGTTCTGCGGGGCGATCTGGGTGTATTCGTCGTTGGAAACCCAATAACGGTTGATCACGCGCAGTTTCCAGCAGCAGTTGTCGTATTCGAAGCCACCAAAGGCTTCCAGGGTACGGTTGCGTGCATAGTCATACTGCCAGCGGGTGATCAGGTTCCATTGTGGAACGATCGGCCACATCATCGAGAAATCGTGTTGCTGGATTTTGTAGTAATCCTTCTCGAAACCTGGTTGCCCTTCGGTGCCGTAATCGCCACCAAACTGCCACTTACCGGTCAACTGGTTGTAGACAACCTGGTCGTTACGATAGCGATAGCCAACGTTGATAACCTTGTTCGGGTTGTCTTCAGGCTGGTAGTGGAACATCGCGCTGCCGGAGCGGGCGGCGTGACTTTCAGTGTCCCAGTTGTAATCGGCAGTGGCGCGCCAGTCGCGGTTAAAGCGGAACTCGTAGTCCAGAGCGATTGGCGAGACGTCCGACTGCGAGTCGGCGCGGTCGGCGGCAACGATGCCAGGCAGTTGGACCTCGCGGTCCTTGAAATACAGCGCCTGGCCGATGGCAACACGTTGACGCTCGAAACCGTTCTCTTCGATCCAGCGGCTGGTCACGCCCAGGGACAGTTTGTTTTCGTCGCCGATCCGGTCAGTGCCCGAGAAGCGGTTGTCGCGGAACAGTGAGTTGTAGTTGAACGTGGTTTCGCTGCTATCGAACACCGGGATATCGGACTGGTCTTTCTCTGGAACATAGAGATAGAACAGGCGCGGCTCCAGGGTCTGGGTGTAGTCCTTGCCGAACCACTGGGTACTGCGGTCGAAAAACAGCCCGCTATCGACACTGGCGATTGGAATGGCGCGATCTTGCGAACTCTTGAACTTCTGGCCCGCATCAATCATTTGCTGCTTGCCAGCGCCGTCGAGATCAAGATCGTACTTGGTGTAGGCGTACTTGAGCTTTGGCGTGATGAAACCGTAACTCGAACTCATCGGCAACGATACGCTTGGAGCCGCGTTCAAGCGCGTGCCGTTTGCACGGGTTAGCCCTCTCACGTAGGTGTCCAGACGTGGTTCGCCGTTGGGGAGCGGACCTCCATCTTTATTGAAGATATTGCCAGTCCTCAAATCCCGATCAAACCGGACAGCCTCGGCGTCATAAGCAAAGTACAGCCCACCAGGACGGTAAGGCAGTGCACCATTGATGGTTAACTGCGGCAACCGGTTGTACGGAGTGATCTGGGAGATCGTCGCCAGCTCGTAGGCTTGCAAATTCAACTGAGCGGTATAGGTATCGCCGCGATAGCTGGCAGCACCTTGCTGGTTGACGAACTCACGAGACTCAACGCCAATCTGATTGGACTTCAGATCCTGGAAGTAGAACGGATCGCTGATCTTGGTGTAGTCGATCTGAGTCAACAGCCGCGAATCCAACCCGCCCTTATGCTGCCAATTGAGCATATAGCGGGTTTTGTTGTAGTCGCTCTGCTTCTTCCGCTCGTCGCTGTCATCGTTCAGGTACGCGCCGCCGAACTGACCTTCGCTGGACTTGGTGAGGTAGCGGAATTCGCCTTCCATCAACATGCCGCGCTTGGTCATGTATTGCGGGTACAACGTGGCATCGTAATTCGGTGCCAGGTTGAAGTAGTACGGTGTCACCAGCGTGAAGCCACTTTCCCCACCCGAGCTGAAGCTCGGCGGCAGGAAGCCGGACTGACGACGATCGTCAATCGGGAAGTAGATGTACGGGGTGTACAGGATCGGGATGTTCTTGACCCGCAACGTCGCGTTGGTCGCCGTACCGAAGCCGGTGGCCGGGTTCAACGTGATGTTGTTACCGCGCAGCTGCCAGGCATTGCTGTCTGGCTCGCAGGTGGTGTAGGTACCGTCCTTGAGGCGGATGATCGCGTTTTCGGCACGCTTGGCGTACAGCGCGTTACCGCGGATGCGCGACTTGTGCATTACGTACTCGGCGTTGTCGATCTGCGCGGCGCCGGTGTCCAGTTGGACCTGGGCATGGTCGCCGACGATCAGCGCGCCATTGTCGCGCATGCGCACATTGCCGTTCAGCTCGCCACGGTTCTCGGCCTGGTACAGGCTGGCCTCTTCGGCCTCGACCTGCATGCTGCCCTGACGCATGACCACGTCACCGGCCAGGGTGGCGACCTGGGTGTCCTGCTCGTAACGAGAGGCCTTGGCACCGATGAAGGTCGGTGCGTCGCTCTTGTCCGTCTTGTCGTTCATGCCAGGACGGAGCGGCTCGACGTACGCACCGGCGCAATAAGGACCGGTTTCGGCCAGTTGCGCAGCAGTGAGTTTCTCCCGAGGGACCCAGTCCAGGTGGCTGTAGTCAGCGCTGCGCGAACGCAGGCCACGGCCCTTGGATTCGGTGACCAGCTTGGTCTGCGGCACGGCTTCGGCACCAGCAGCTTCGCCTTGCGGCGTGCCGTTGGCCGAGCTGACGGCACTGCCGTCATGCACCGGGCGCGGTGGTAAAGGGGCTGCGCTGGCTTTCGGCGCGCAATCCCAGGCACCCGAAGCAGAGACTGAGCAGTCATACTGTTCCGCGGCGACCACGAATGAGGTGGCGAAGGGTTGCATGGCCAGCAGACTGCCGGTTACCAGCAACGGAAATTTTCTACGAAACGCGGGGGATTTCAATGCCATCTTATTAGTCCGGGCTTCCTGCGTGCCATCTGCCCGCGGTGTGGGCCGCACGCCTCTCGATGGTCTGAAAAAGATGCGTGATAATAAAGCATGACCCGCTTGACGGCTAGCGCCGTCGGAGACCCTTGTAATGCCCGACCAAGATCTACGTTTGCAACACCTGAAAGTCTGGCTCGATCAGCAGTTACCCGAGCTTTTCCATGCCCAGGGATGGGGGGCCGTACCCCCGGCTACATTGACTGCGGCCAGCAGCGACGCGAGTTTCAGACGGTACTTCCGTTGGCAGGGCGAAGGTCGCACATTGATCGTGATGGATGCCCCTCCCCCCCAGGAAAACTGCAAACCTTTCGTCGATATCGCGAGAATGTTGGCGAAATCGGGAATAAATGTTCCGCAAATTTATGCAGAAGATCTCTCCCAAGGCTTTCTTTTGCTCAACGACCTGGGCAAAAACACCTATCTGGATGTGATTGACGGTGAAAATGCCGATCAATTGTTTGCCGAAGCCATCGACGCGCTGCTGGCTTTCCAGCAATTGCCGATGGACGCCGGGTTGCCCAGCTACGACGTGCCATTGTTGCGCCGTGAATTGGAGTTGTTCCCCGAATGGTACGTGCGCCGGCATCTGGGCATTGAGTTCGACGAGCAGCAGTTGGCTCAATGGCAGCGGGTCAGCCAATTGCTGATCGACAGCGCCCTGGCCCAGCCCAAGGTCCTGGTGCATCGCGACTATATGCCGCGCAACCTGATGATCAGCGTGCCGAACCCTGGCGTGCTGGATTTCCAGGATGCGGTCTATGGCCCCGTGACCTACGACATCACCTGCCTGTTCAAGGACGCCTTCCTCAGTTGGCCCCAGGCGCGGGTGCGCGAATGGCAGCGTGGTTATTGGGAGCGTGCTGGCCAATTGGGCATCCCGGTGCAGGCGGACTTTGAAGATTTCCTGCGCGCCAGCGACTTGATGGGGGTGCAGCGTCACCTCAAGGTCATCGGTATCTTTGCGCGTATCTGCCACCGTGATGGCAAACCGCGCTACCTGGCGGACGTGCCGCGCTTCTTTGCCTATATAGACGCGGTGCTGGCCGATCGGCCGGAACTGGCCGACCTGGGCGAGTTGCTGGCCAGCCTGCGCCAACCGGCCGAGGCCCACGTATGAAGGCGATGATCCTGGCGGCCGGCAAGGGCGAGCGGATGCGTCCGCTCACCCTGCACACCCCCAAACCGTTGGTCCAGGCCGGTGGCAAGCGCCTGATCGAGTACCACCTGGAGGCGCTGGCGAAAGCGGGATTCACCGATATCGTCATCAACCATGCCTGGCTGGGCCAGCAAATCGAGAGTTATCTGGGAGACGGCGCGCAGTACGGCGTGCGCATCCAGTATTCGCCAGAGGGCGAGCCCCGGGAAACCGGTGGCGGAATCTTCCAGGCCTTGCCCTTGCTGGGGGAGGAGCCGTTCCTGGTGGTCAATGGCGATATCTGGACCGACTACGACTTTGTCCGCCTCAAGCAGCCCTTGAGCGGCTTGGCGCACTTGGTCATGGTCGATAACCCGCCTCATCACCCCAGTGGTGGCGATTTCTATATCAAGGATGGTTTGCTTCATGATGCAGCGCCCGGTGCCGATAACCTGACCTTCAGTGGCATTTCGGTGCTGCACCCCAAGCTGTTCGCGGGTTGCAGTGCCGGTGCCTTCAAGCTGGCGCCCTTGCTGCGCACGGCGATGGCTCAAGGCTTGGTCTCGGGGGAACACATGGATGGACGCTGGATTGACGTCGGTACGCTGGAGCGCCTGGCGCAGGTTGAAAGTCTGCTGACCGTGGGCCAGTAAGATGTTGTGGCCTGGGACTCTGATCGGCGCCGGGGCGGGTTTTGCCATCGCCAGCATTCCGGGGGCCATGTTGGGTGGGTTGCTGGGGCAGGCACTGGATCGGCGCCTGCAATTGCACAGTTGGGCCCAACTGCGCGAACGCCTGGGCGGCCGGCCGGCGCTGCGCAATGACGAACTGCTGTTTGTCCTGCTGGGCCGCCTGGCCAAGAGTAATGGGCGGGTGGTGGACGGCCATATCCAGCAGGCGCGGGTGGAGATGCGCTCGCTGGACATGAGCGAGCCGGCCCAGCGCCGGGCGATTGCCGCGTTCAACCGAGGCAAGTCGGGGACCGACCGCGTGCGCAGTTACCTGCGCGTGCTCAAGGTGCAGCCCCATGCGGCGGAAGGCGTGCTGCGCGCCTGCTGGCGCATGGTCTGGGCCGACGGCAAGGCCAGCCCCGCTGAGCGCGAGCTGATCGAGCTATGGGGCAAATGGCTGGGGTGGACGCCGCAACAACTCCAGGCACTGGCCCATGACTATGAGCCGGAACGCAAGCCTCTGGTCACCCGCGGTAGCACCTATCAAGAGGCCCTGCGGATTCTCGGGGTGACCGGCACGACAGAGCCTGCGGTCATCAAACGTGCCTATCGACGGCTGCTCAGTCGGCACCACCCGGACAAGATTGCCGGCACTGGCGCCAGCCCCGCTCAAGTGCGCGAGGCCACGGAGCGCACCCGAGAGCTGCATAGTGCCTACACGATCATTCGCGAGCAGCGGGATTTCCGCTGACCCGACCGCCTGTGGCGAGCGTGCTTGCCAAAAGTGTCCACCCTGTCCCCGCACACCCGTCAACCATGTGCCCGGCCCGTAAAAAAAGAGCCCCAAAGTAACCAAGGGCTCCTGACATCGGAGGCCGGGTACCCACCACTCGGCACCTCGTCTAGTCTCGATGTGCCTGCGATCCAGCAGTGATTCGGGGGGGGGCGCCGAGATGGCGGTCTATCAGTCGATAGATGTATTGGCCGAGATATCTCTATCGCAGGCAAGCCAGCTCCCACAGGGGAATGCAGCTTCGCAGCTCTGGCTCTGCTGTTGCTCTGCTGTTGCTCTGCTTTTGATCTTGATCTCAGGCGCCCCGTTAAACCACGCTGGCCGCAGGCAGGTATTGCGCAGTGGGCACCCCGGCATGGATGCCGGGGTAGCCGCGACACGGCCATGGATGGCCGATCGCGGCGGGCCCACGGAGCAATGCCTGACTGCGGGCATGCCGAGCCTAGGCGAGGCACCGAGTGGTGGGGCAGGAGCCCTTTTGGTTACTTTTGGGGCTCTTTTCCAAAAGTGACCCGCCGTAAGGGCGGAACCAATAGCCGCCGTGACCGCAGCAACGGATATGTACACAAACCCAACGCGGGCAAGCCCGCTCGCCACAACCACAACCACAACCACAGACGGGGCGGGGCAGTTGGGCTCAGCTACCACTGCTTTGCGGGCTCAACCAACCGCGAATCCGCCGGTACAACTGTTCCTGGGCCGCTGCGCTATTCCCAGGAATAGTCTTCAACGACACCTGCTTGTAGTTGTCATTCTTCAGCCGCTTGCTCGCCTGGCTGCGCTCCAGCGCCATTTTGCTGGCCAGGGCGTTGTCCTGATAGAAGACATCGGCGGTCGCCAGCTTCAATGTCGGGGTCAGCTGTTGCAGATCCGGTTGACGGCCCACCGGCGACTGCGCCGCGACCATGATGAACTTTTGCACCTGGGCCGGTTGTTTTTCGCTCAGGTAGCGCGCAGCCCACCAGGCCCCAGTCCCGTGCCCCAGTAGCACCACGCTGCGGGCGTTCTGGGTCTGGGCATAGGCGACGGCTGCGTCGATGCGGGCGAAGATCCGTGTCGCGTCGGTCTTGTCCTGCTCATCCACGCCAGGGACCACGGCCGGGTCGGTGCCCTCGGCTTCGGCGCTGGCCGCCTGTTCGATGGGCTTGGGCGCTGCAGTGCTGGCATCTTTGCTGCTGCTGTCGACGGCTGCATCGGGAGCCTGGATCACCCGCGGCGGCAGGGTGTCGACGCTCAGGTCGGGCAGCGACAGGCTCAGGCTGCTCCAGGCGGCATCCGGCAGCTTCTGGCGCAAAGGCCCGATGGCTTGCGGCCAGTCAGCCGTTTCTCCGGCGCCGGGGACGATAATCACCACACCCTGCGGTTCGGGGCTGTTCGCCGGTTTCCACAGCGCCAGGAACGACTCGTCGCCTGCCTGCAATTGTTGCTGCTCGTGGGGCGGCAGTTGTCGCTCCAGGGCCTGGGCTTCCTCCTGGCTACGCTCTGGCAGAGGCTGGCGTTCTGGTGGTTTTTCGGCGGCCGCCGGCGCGGTGTCAGCCGCCTGCACGCAAAAGGTGCTGGTAAACAGCAGCGACAGGCACAATGCTGGCAGTGTCGAACGGTGAAGCAGGGGCATAGTGGAATCCCGGCCAGAAGTGATCCCGGCAGCCTAATGGGTTGGATGTGAGATGTGAATGATGAATTTTCGCTGTCTGCTGGTTATCGGCTATCTGTGCTTGCCCTTGATGGCGAATGCCGCGCCTGCGTCTGTGGTGCCGCCGGCGGTGCTCAACCCGCAGCAGCGCGAGTGGTTGGCGCAGCACCCGCAACTGCGGGTCGGGGTGGTGTTGCAGGCGCCTTACGCGCAATACGACCGGCGCCTGCAGCGCTTGTCCGGAGCCAATGTCGAGCTGATGCAGGCGCTGGCCAAGGCGCTGAATATCGAGCTGACCTGGCGCAACTTCCCCACGCAGGAACAGTTGGAGGACGCCTTGCGCGAGGATGCGGTCGACCTCGCCCCAGGTCTGCTACAAACCCCTGCTGGCCTGCGCCTGTGGCAGTTTTCCGACCCGTATATGCGCGTGCCCCAGCACATTGTTGGCATTCGCGACGGCAGCGGCACCGTGGACCTGGAAAAGCTCGATGAACAGTCCCGGGTCGCCGTGCGCATGCCCAGCGGCGTGGCGGATTACCTGCGCAGCAATTACCCCAGGCTGAACCTGCAAGGTGTGCCCCTGGAGCGCCAGGCCTTGCAGCTATTGGTCAGCCAGCAGGCGCGCTATGCGGTAGTCGATGAGGCGCAGTTGAGCCGCTTGTCGATCGAGCCCGAGTTCGCCGGTTTGGCCGTGGTCGGCGATATTGGATTGCCGCAACTGTTGCGGGTGGCCACCCGGCGTGACTGGCCAGCCCTGGCAGAGATTGTCGAGAGCGGCCTGCGCGCCATTCCTGCCCGCGAGCTGGAGCAATTGCATGCCCGCTGGCTGCAACCCAAATACCCACGCCTGTCGGAATCACCGGGATTCTGGCAAAACCTCAGCCTGCTGCTGGGCCTGCTGTTGCTCGCGTGCCTGACGGTTGCCCTGTGGCAGCGTCGGCAAAAACATGCCCTGGAACACCAGTTGCTGGCCACGCGTGAGGAAAGCGCTGCCCGTGCGGCGGGCGCCGAAGCATTGCGTCTGACCCAGTTTTCGATTGATCAAAGCACCGTGGGTATCCTCTGGGTCAATTGGGACAGCCATGTGCGCTACGCCAACGTCGCCGCCGAAACCATGCTCGGTTACGCCCCGGGAGCGTTGATCGAGCGCCCGCTGATCGAGTTCGAACCCAATCTGAGCATGGACCGCTGGCTGAACCTGTGGAAGCGCGCCCGTGCCAGTGAAGACGGGCCGCAGAGCTTCGCCACCCAGTGCCTGCGCGCGGATGGCAGCCTGTTGCCCACGGATGTGTCCTTGAGTTTCCTGCGCTTTGCCGGTGGCGAATACCTGGTGGTGTACCTCAACGACGTCACCGAGCGCCGCCGGGCCTTGGCCGCGTTGCAGGAAAGTGAAGCGCGCCTGCAAGGCATCGCCGCCAATGTGCCAGGGCTGGTGTTTCGCCTGGAGCGTCTGCCGTTGAGCGCCGCCATCGACTTTGCCTATATCAGCGAAGGCAGCGAGCGCCTGGTGGGCTATTCGCCGTCCGTGCTCAGCCACCGCGATGTGGGGATTCGCAGCCTGGTCCACCCGGATGATCGCGCCAGTTACCACCAGACCCAGGACCAGGCCATCGACACCGAGAGCAACTGGTCGTGGCAGGGCCGCATCCTGACCCGCCAGGGCGAGCAGCGCTGGGCCGAGATCAAGGCGGTCACCCGGCGTCTGGACGATGGGGCGGTGGTCTGGGACGGGATCGTCTGGGACATCAGCGACAGCAAACGCATTGAACTGGAATTGGACGCCTCGCGGGCGCAACTGCGCGAACTCTCGGCGCACCTAGAAACCGTGCGTGAGGAAGAGAAGGCGCGGATTGCCCGCGAAGTTCACGATGAGCTGGGGCAGATGCTCACGGTGTTGAAGCTGGAAACCTCCATGTGCGAGTTGGCCTACGCCCAGTTGGACCCAGGCCTGCACGAGCGCCTGAACAGCATGAAGCGCCTGATCGCTCAACTGTTCCAATTGGTCCGTGATGTGGCCACGGCGTTGCGCCCGCCGATTCTCGACGCCGGGATCGCCTCGGCCATCGAGTGGCAGGCCCGGCGGTTTGAGGCGCGCACACAGATTCCGTGCCTGGTGCAGGTGCCGGACAACCTCCCAGCCTTGAGTGACGCCAAGGCCATTGGCCTGTTCCGTATCCTGCAGGAGGCGCTGACCAACGTCATGCGCCATGCCCAGGCGCATACGGTGGAGTTGACCCTGGTGGTGGAGGGCGCCAATCTGCGGTTGACCATCAGTGATGATGGCGCAGGCTTCGTCCCTGCGCCGGGGCGCCCGGTGTCGTTTGGCCTGGTGGGCATGCGCGAGCGGGTGCTGATCATGGGCGGGCAGTTGACCCTCGACAGCGAACTGGGGGAGGGCACCACCCTGAGCGTTACAGTGCCGTTGGATTCGCCATAGATCCCTTGTGGGCTTGCTCGCACATTTTGAATGTCGGCGTTTAATCGCTATAGAGAGAGGAAATTGCCGTGATCCGCGTATTGGTAGCCGAAGACCACACCATCGTCCGTGAAGGCATCAAGCAGTTGATCGGCCTGGCCAAGGACCTGCTGGTGGTGGGCGAGGCGGGTAACGGCGAACAGCTGTTGGAAGCCTTGCGTCACACGCCCTGCGAGGTGGTGCTGCTGGATATCTCCATGCCCGGGGTCAACGGCCTGGAGGCGATTGCGCGGATCCGCGCGCTGAACAACCCGCCGGCCATCCTGGTGCTGTCGATGCATGACGAGGCACAAATGGCCGCCCGGGCGCTGAAGGTCGGTGCGGCTGGGTATGCCACCAAGGACAGCGATCCTGCGCTGTTGTTGACGGCAATCCGCAAAGTCGCCGCGGGCGGGCGCTATATCGACCCGGACCTGGCGGACCGCATGGTGTTTGAGGTCGGCCTCACCGATGCCCGGCCCTTGCATTCGCTGTTGTCCGAGCGCGAGTTCTCGGTGTTCGAGCGTTTGGCCCAGGGCGCCAACGTCAACGATATCGCCCAGCAACTGGCCCTGAGCAGCAAGACCATCAGCACCCATAAGGCGCGGTTGATGCAAAAACTCAACATCAGCTCCCTGGCCGAGCTGGTGAAGTACGCGATGGAGCACAAGCTCCTATAGGAGCGTATCTATTTGCGACATCGCCCAAACCCCCGGAAGCCCGTGCTTGCAGCTTGTCGCTTGAAGCTTGCTGCGCAACTGTCCCTTGCCCGCCATCCGTGTAGGGCGATCCCTACCCCGAACCTTCCATCCTGCTGATGCCAATCTCTCCTGCGCCCCGATTTCCGGGGGCTTGCGCCTGGACTACGCTAGCTCTACAGCAGTCCAAAACACAAAGGTGCGGGTATGAGCGAGGCGGATTCAAATGATGTGCTGGTCAGCTTTCGTGGTGTGCAGAAGAGCTACGACGGCGAGAACCTGATCGTCAAAGACCTCAACCTGGACATTCGCAAGGGCGAATTCCTCACCCTGCTGGGCCCGTCCGGTTCGGGCAAGACCACCAGCCTGATGATGCTCGCCGGCTTCGAAACGCCGACCGCTGGGGAGATCCTGCTGGCCGGGCGCTCGATCAACAATGTGCCGCCGCACAAGCGCGACATTGGCATGGTGTTCCAGAACTATGCGTTGTTCCCGCACATGACGGTGGCTGAGAACCTGGCGTTCCCCCTGACGGTGCGGGGCTTGAGCAAGACCGATGTCAGCGAACGGGTCAAGCGCGTACTGAGCATGGTCCAGCTCGACGCCTTCGCCCAGCGCTACCCGGCGCAGCTCTCCGGCGGCCAGCAGCAACGGGTGGCCCTGGCTCGCGCCCTGGTGTTCGAGCCGCAGCTGGTGCTGATGGACGAACCCCTCGGTGCCCTCGATAAACAGCTGCGTGAACACATGCAGATGGAGATCAAGCACCTGCACCAGCGCCTCGGCGTGACCGTGGTTTACGTGACCCACGACCAGGGTGAAGCGCTGACCATGTCCGACCGGGTAGCGGTGTTCCACCAGGGCGAGATCCAGCAGATCGCACCGCCGCGCACTTTGTATGAAGAGCCAAAAAACACCTTCGTCGCCAATTTCATCGGCGAGAACAACCGTCTTAACGGCCGCCTGCACAGCCACACCGGCGAGCGGTGCGTGGTTGAGCTGGCGCGCGGCGAGAAGGTCGAGGCGCTGGCGGTGAATGTCGGGCAGATCGGTGGCCCGGTGACGCTGTCGGTGCGCCCGGAGCGGGTCAGCCTCAACGGTTCCAGCGAAAGCTGCAGCAACCGCTTCTCGGGCCGGGTGGCCGAATTTATCTATCTGGGCGACCACGTGCGCGTGCGCCTGGAAGTCTGCGGCAAGGCCGATTTCTTTGTGAAACAACCGATCGCCGAGCTGGATCCGGCGCTGACGGTCGGCGATGTGGTTCCGATTGGCTGGCAAGTCGAGCACGTTCGCGCACTCGACCCACTTCTAGAGGCGAATTGATCGCCCCCTTGGCTTCATCCAACCCTGCACGTGGAGAGAACAATAAATGTTGAGATCCCTGAAATTGACCGCCCTGGCCATCGGCCTGGCGAGTGCTTCACAGGTCATGGCAGGTCCGGACCTGACGGTGGTGTCGTTTGGCGGCGCGAACAAGGCGGCCCAGGTCAAGGCTTTCTATGCCCCGTGGGAAAGCGCGGGCAACGGCAAGATCATCGCTGGCGAGTACAACGGCGAGATGGCCAAGGTCAAAGCCATGGTCGACACCAAGAGCGTGTCCTGGGACCTGGTGGAAGTCGAGTCGCCGGAACTGTCCCGTGGCTGTGACGAGGACATGTTCGAGCCGTTGGATCCGAAGCTGTTCGGCAACCCCGACGACTATGTGAAAGGCGCGATCCAGCCCTGTGGCGTGGGTTTCTTCGTGTGGTCCACGGTGATGGCGTACAACGCCGACAAACTGAAAACGGCCCCAACCAGTTGGGCGGACTTCTGGGACACCAAAAATTTCCCCGGCAAGCGCGGCTTGCGCAAGGGGGCCAAGTACACCCTGGAATTCGCCCTGATGGCCGACGGTGTAGCGCCCAAGGACGTGTACAAAGTGCTGGCCGGCAAGGACGGCCAGGACCGCGCCTTCAAGAAACTCGATGAACTCAAGCCGTCGATCCAGTGGTGGGAGGCCGGCGCCCAGCCGCCGCAGTACCTGGCCTCGGGTGACGTGGTGATGAGCTCGGCCTATAACGGCCGGATCGCCGCCGTGCAGAAAGAGAGCAACCTGAAAGTGGTGTGGAACGGCGGTATCTACGATTTCGACGCCTGGGCGATCCCCAAGGGCCTGGGCAAGGAGCGCGCCGAGGCGGCGAAGAAATTCATCGCCTTCTCCGTTGCACCGCAGCAACAGAAAATCTACTCGGAAAACATCGCCTACGGCCCGGCCAATACCCAAGCCGTGCCGCTGCTGGCCAAGGACATCCTCAAGGATATGCCGACTACTCCGGAAAACATCGCCAACCAGGTGCAGATTGATGTGAGCTTCTGGGCGGATAACGGTGAGCAACTGGAGCAGCGCTTCAATTCCTGGGCTGCCAAATAACAAGCCCCACCGCTTAACCCCTGTGGGTGCTGCCATCGCGGGCAAGCCCGGCTCCCACAAGGGGGCCTTTCACACGGGTTTCAACTGTAGATTTTCCGGAGTTTGCCATGGCCATCGCCGTTCCCTCGAACGAGGTCACCACCCCCAGCTTGAAGCAGCGCCTGGCGCGTGCCGAGCGGCTTAACCGCTGGAAGGCCCAGGCCTTGATCGCGCCGCTGGTGGTGTTTTTGCTGCTGGTGTTCCTGGTGCCCATCGTTGCGCTGTTGTACAAAAGCGTCGGTAACCCGGAAGTGGTCGCTGGCCTGCCGCGTACCGTGGTGGCGGTGACCGCCTGGGATGGTCGTGGCCTGCCCGGCGAGTCGGTGTACCAGGCTGTCAGCGAGGACCTGGGTGAAGCCCGGAAAAACCAGACCCTGGGCGATTTGTCCAAGCGCCTGAACATGGAGCTGGCGGGTTATCGCAGCCTGTTGACCAAAACCGCGCGGGCGCTGCCGTTCAGCGCAGTGCCGGCCTCTTATAAAGAAGCGCTGGAAAACCTCGACGAACGCTGGGGCGACCCCGCGTACTGGCAGGCCATCCGGCGCAACACCAGCAGCCTCACGCCTTATTACCTGCTGGCGGCGGTCGATCATCGGATCGACGACCTCGGCGAAGTCGCGCCGGCCACGCCGGACCAGGCGATTTACCTCGATATCTTCGCCCGCACCTTCTGGATGGGCCTGGTGATTACCGTGTGCTGCCTGCTGCTGGCCTATCCGCTGGCGTACCTGCTGGCCAACCTGCCGGCGCGGCAAAGCAACCTGTTGATGATCCTGGTGCTGCTGCCCTTCTGGACCTCGGTGCTGGTGCGCGTGGCCGCCTGGATTGTGCTGCTGCAGTCCGGCGGGCTGATCAACGGCGCGCTGATGGGCCTGGGCATCATTGATAAGCCTCTGGAGTTGGTGTTCAACCGGCTGGGGGTCTACATCTCCATGGTGCATATCCTGCTGCCGTTCATGATTCTGCCGATCTACAGCGTGATGAAGGGCATTTCACCGACCTATATGCGTGCGGCGATCTCTTTGGGTTGTCACCCATTCGCCAGTTTCTGGCGGGTGTACTTCCCACAGACTTACGCGGGTGTGGGCGCCGGTTGCCTGCTGGTGTTTATCCTGGCGATTGGCTACTACATCACCCCGGCCTTGCTGGGCAGCCCGAACGACCAGATGGTCAGCTACTTCGTGGCGTTCTACACCAACACCAGCATCAACTGGGGCATGGCGACTGCGCTGGGCGGCTTGCTGCTGCTGGCGACCGTGGTGCTGTACCTGATCTACAACTGGCTGGTGGGCGCCAGCCGCCTGCGCCTGAGCTGAGGAGCGCCTGAAATGTCCAGCAGTCCTTATATGTCACCCATCGAGCGGGTGTGGTTCTACAGCTTGCGGATCCTCTGCGGCCTGATCCTGTTGTTCCTGATCCTGCCGGTGCTGGTGATCATCCCGCTGTCGTTCAACTCCGGGAGTTTCCTGGTGTACCCGCTGCAGGGGTTTTCGCTGCACTGGTACCAGGACTTCTTTGCCTCGGCGGAATGGATGCGCGCCTTGAAGAACAGCATCATCGTCGCCCCGGCGGCCACGGTGCTGGCGATGGTATTTGGCACGTTGGCTGCTATTGGCCTGACCCGTGGTCATTTCCCCGGCAAGGCGCTGGTGATGGCCCTGGTGATTTCGCCGATGGTGGTACCGGTGGTGATTATCGGCGTGGCGAGTTACTTGTTCTTTGCCCCGCTGGGGCTGGGCAACAGTTTCTTTTCGCTGATCGTGGTGCATGCGGTGCTGGGCGTGCCCTTTGTGATCATCACCGTGTCGGCGACCTTGCAGGGCTTCAACCACAACCTGGTGCGAGCCGCGGCCAGCCTGGGGGCGTCGCCGTTGACCGCGTTTCGCCGGGTGACGCTGCCGCTGATTGCGCCGGGCGTCATTTCCGGGGCGCTGTTTGCCTTTGCCACATCGTTCGATGAGGTGGTGGTGACGCTGTTCCTCGCCGGGCCCGAGCAGGCCACCTTGCCTCGGCAGATGTTCAGCGGCATCCGCGAAAACCTCAGCCCGACCATTGCCGCAGCGGCGACCTTGCTGATTGCCTTCTCGGTGGTGCTGTTGCTGACCCTGGAGTGGTTGCGTGGGCGCAGCGAAAAACTGCGGACGGCGCAGGTCTGACTGCTGAAACCCGGTCACCTGTGGGAGCAGGCTTGCCTGCGATGGCCTCGACTCGGTACACCTGATGCACCGAGTCGAGGCCATCGCAGGCGAGCCAGCTCCTACATTGATCGCGCCCGCTTTGAATGACCCAACCATTCAGCCGCTGAATGGCAGACAACCCGCATTCCCCAGCTATTCTTGTGCCAGCCCACCAATTTATAAGAGGCCGCGCACATGAGTACCTCCTCATTCAAGATCGCCCACAAATTGCTCACCGGCCCAGGCGCCATCGAGCAATTGGCCGCCGAGCTGACCCGGCTGGATATCGACAACCCGTTGATCGTCACCGATGCTGCGCTGGTCAAGTCCGGTACGGTGCAACTGGCATTGGCGCAGTTGGGTGATCGGCCCTACGAGATCTTCGACCGGGTGCTGCCCGACCCGGAGATCGCCATCGTCGAAGACTGCATGCAGGCCTACCGCGAAGGCGGGCATGACGGCCTGATCGGCGTGGGCGGTGGCAGTGCCATTGATATCGCCAAGAGCGTCGCCGCCTATGCCGGTTATCACGGCGCACTCGAGGATTTGTTCGGTGTGGACCAGGTGCCGCGCAAAGGCCCGCCGCTGATTGCCATTCCCACCACGGCCGGCACGGGGTCGGAAGTGACCAATGTGGCGATTCTGTCGGACAAGGCCGCGCAATTGAAAAAAGGCATCGTCAGCGACTACCTGCTGCCGGATGTTGCGCTGATCAGCCCGCAAATGACCCTGACCTGCCCGCGCAGTGTTACGGCTGCCAGTGGTGTGGATGCCCTGGTGCATGCCATCGAGTCCTATCTGTCCCTGAACGCCTCGCCAATCACCGATGCCCTGGCCATTGGCGCGATCAAGTTAATCGCCAACGCCTTGCCCAAGGCCTACGCCAATCCGGCCAACCTGCAGGCGCGTGACGATATGGCCACGGCCAGCCTGATGGCCGGCATGGCCTTCGGCAATGCCGGGGTGGGGGCGGTGCATGCGCTGGCCTACCCGTTGGGCGGGCGTTTCAACATTGCCCATGGGGTGAGCAACGCGTTGCTGCTGCCCTATGTGATGCACTGGAACAAGCTGGCCTGCGTCGAGCGCATGCAGGATATCGCCCAGGCCATGGGGGTGAATATCACGGGCTTGAGCGTCAACGATGCAGCGGACCAGGCGGTAGAGGCGATGACGCGACTGTGCGCCGCAGTGGAGATCCCTAGCGGCTTGCGCAGCTTCGGCGTGCCAGAGGAGGCGATTCCGGCCATGGCCTTAGAAGCCGCGGGAATCGAGCGCCTGATGCGCAACAATCCGCGCAAGCTCAGTGCGGCGGATATCGAGAAAATCTACCGCGCCGCGTACTAGTCATTGAGTCAGGTCACGGTGCGCGCAACAAAGCATGAGGTATACAATGCGCGCCATCGTGATTTAGCTCAGAAAAGGTGCGTCATGCAGCCCTTCGTAATTGCTCCATCGATTCTCTCCGCCGACTTCGCCCGCCTGGGCGAGGAAGTGGACAACGTGTTGGCCGCCGGTGCCGACTTCGTGCACTTCGATGTCATGGACAACCACTATGTGCCGAACCTGACCATCGGCCCGATGGTTTGCGCCGCGCTGCGCAAGTACGGCGTGACCGCGCCGATTGACGTGCACCTGATGGTCAGCCCGGTGGACCGCATCATCGGCGACTTCATCGAAGCCGGTGCGACCTACATCACCTTCCACCCGGAAGCCACGCTGCATGTCGACCGCTCCCTGCAACTGATCCGCGAAGGCGGCTGCAAGGCTGGCCTGGTGTTCAACCCGGCGACCCCGCTGGACACCCTCAAGTACGTGATGGACAAGGTCGACATGGTCTTGCTGATGAGCGTCAACCCGGGTTTTGGCGGGCAGAAGTTCATTCCCGGCACCCTCGACAAGCTGCGTGAGGCCCGTGCGCTGATTGACGCCTCTGGCCGTGATATCCGCCTGGAGATCGATGGTGGGGTCAACGTCAACAACATCCGTGATATCGCGGCGGCGGGCGCCGACACCTTCGTCGCCGGCTCGGCGATCTTCAACACCCCTGACTACCAGGCCGTGATTGCCAAGATGCGTGAAGAACTGGCGCTGGCGCGTCCATGAGCGGTTTTGAGCAGCTGTTCCCCGGTAAATTGCCGCGGCTGGTGATGTTCGATCTGGACGGCACCCTGGTCGATTCGGTGCCGGACCTGACGGCTGCGGTGGATCACATGTTGCTCAAGTTGGGGCGCAAGCCTGCCGGTATCGAATCGGTACGCGAGTGGGTCGGCAACGGCGTGCAGATGCTGGTGCGCCGTGCGCTGGCCAATCACATTGATGCCGAAGGTGTCGATGAGGTGGAGGCCGAGCACGCGCTGGAACTGTTCAACGCGGCCTACGAAGACGGCCACGAACTGACCGTGGTTTACCCCGGCGTGCGCGACACCCTCAAGTGGCTGCACAAGCAGGGCGTGGAAATGGCCCTGATCACCAACAAGCCGGAACGCTTCGTCGCGCCGCTGCTGGACCAGATGAAGATCGGCCGGTATTTCCGCTGGATCATCGGCGGCGATACCCTGCCGCAGAAAAAACCGGATCCGGCGGCGCTGTTCTTTGTGATGAAAATGGCCAATATCCCGGCGTCCCAGTCGCTGTTTGTCGGCGATTCGCGCAGCGATGTGCTGGCGGCGAAAGCGGCGGGGGTCAAGTGTGTGGCCTTAAGCTATGGCTACAACCATGGCCGGCCGATTGCCGAAGAGTCGCCGGCGCTGGTCATTGATGACCTGCGACTGCTAATCCCCGGTTGCTTGGGAGCGGGCGCTGAGATAACGTTGCCCGACGCTGTCCCATCCCCTTCTGGAAATCCCATCGTGGTGGTCACTCGCAAACTCTGGATGAAAGTCATCAAGGCCCTGGCCCGCTGGCGTTGGCGCGCCTGACTGATCCTGGCCGCGCTGCGGCACGTTTGCATACCTGACTGTTAGACCCTCACGCCACGAGGCACCCCATGATCCGCGAAGAATTCCTGCGTTTGGCCGCTGCCGGCTACAACCGCATCCCCATGGCCCGGGAAACCCTGGCCGACTTCGATACGCCGCTGTCGATCTACCTGAAACTGGCCGACGAGCCCAATTCCTATCTGCTGGAATCGGTGCAGGGCGGCGAAAAGTGGGGCCGTTACTCGATCATCGGCCTGCCGTGCCGCACGGTCCTGCGGGTGCATGACCATCACGTCAGCATCACCCATGATGGCGTCGAGATCGAAAGCCACGATGTGCAAGACCCGCTGGCCTTCGTCGAAGCCTTCAAGGCGCGCTACAACGTGCCAACCATTGCTGGTTTGCCGCGTTTCAATGGCGGCCTGGTGGGGTATTTCGGCTACGACTGCGTGCGTTATGTGGAGCAACGCCTGGGCAAATGCCCGAACCCCGACCCGTTGGGTGTGCCGGACATCCTGCTGATGGTTTCCGACGCGGTGGTGGTGTTCGACAACCTGGCCGGCAAGATGCACGCGATTGTGCTCGCAGACCCGGCCCAGGCCGATGCGTTCGAGCGCGGCCAGGCCAGCCTCGAAGCGCTGCTGGACAAGCTGCGCCAGCCGATCACCCCGCGCCGCGGCCTGGACCTCAGCCGTCCGCCGGCGGCCGATCCGGTGTTTCGCTCCAGCTTTACCCAGGATGACTACGAGCGCGCGGTCGATACCATCAAGCAATACATCCTCGCCGGTGACTGCATGCAAGTGGTGCCGTCGCAGCGGATGTCCATCGACTTCAAGGCGGCGCCCATCGACTTGTACCGGGCGCTGCGCTGCTTCAACCCGACGCCGTACATGTACTTCTTCAACTTTGGCGACTTCCACGTAGTGGGCAGCTCGCCGGAAGTGCTGGTGCGCGTCGAAGACAACCTGATCACCGTGCGGCCGATTGCCGGCACGCGCCCCCGTGGCACGACCGAAGAGGCCGACCTGGCACTTGAAGAAGACCTGCTGTCCGACGACAAGGAAATCGCCGAGCACTTGATGCTCATCGACCTGGGGCGTAACGACACCGGACGCGTTTCGGAAATCGGCTCGGTGAAGCTCACCGAGAAGATGGTGATCGAGCGTTATTCCAACGTGATGCACATTGTGTCAAACGTCACCGGCGAGCTGAAGGCCGGCCTGACGGCGATGGACGCGCTGCGCGCAATTCTGCCGGCGGGCACCTTGTCCGGCGCCCCGAAGATTCGTGCGATGGAAATCATCGACGAGCTGGAGCCGGTCAAGCGTGGGGTCTACGGCGGCGCCGTGGGTTATTTCGCGTGGAATGGCAACATGGACACGGCCATTGCGATCCGCACGGCGGTGATCAAGGACGGCGAACTGCATGTGCAGGCGGGTGGCGGGATTGTCGCCGACTCGGTGCCGGCCCTTGAGTGGGAAGAAACCCTGAACAAGCGCCGGGCGATGTTCCGTGCGGTGGCATTGGCCGAGCAGACCCCGCAGGACTGACGGTCGATCCCGAGCTAAATGTGGGGTTGGGCTTGTGTGGGAGCGGGCTTGCCCGCGATGGCGGTCTGCCAGTCACCGATGCAGTGACTGAACCACCGCTATCGCGGGCAAGCCCGCTCCCACATGGGTTTTATGTTGTTTTTAAGGCCGTATTAGAAATCCAGGCTCACTCCCACACTGACCCCTTGCTGGGTCAGGCTGTCATCCTTCCTCACGTTGTACGCCGCGCGCAGTGCCAACTCCTGGGTGAGCTTGTGGCTGACCCCGAGACTCAAGCGATCCGAATTACTGCGAGGGGTGTAGCCGTCGAGCTCGAAGCCGATCCCCTGCACGCTGTTGAGCGAAATATTCACCTTTTGGGTGTCATTTTCGAACTCATGCTCGTGAGCCACTTCGCCAAAAACCTGGGTTTGCGGGGTGACGCGGTAGCTGCCCTGCAGGCCAACGCCCAGGCGTTTGGAGTCGCGTTGCTGGTCGGCAAAGGTCAGCGCGGTGGAGCGGCTGCCTTTTTCCGAGTAGCCATCGACTTCGATTCGCGCATAGTCGGCGCTGATGAACGGCGACAGGTGCCAATCGCTGCCGACCCCGGCAATGTCATAGCCTACGCGGCCGCTCAAGGCCCAGAGCCAGCCGTCGGTGTCACCTTTTTCTGAGCCTTCGCTGACGCCCAGGGCGAACTTGCGCTTGAGGCTGTCGAAGTCCAGCCGGCCGCCGGTCAGCGCGGCATCGGCCCACCAGTGATTGTGCTGATACTGCGCGAATGCGCTGCCCATGTAGCTGTTGAGCTTGTAGTCCGAGTCGCTGGCGCCTGCTTCGAGAGTCTGGCGATACAGCCCGGCCGCGACACCTACGCGCCAGCTGTCGTCGAGACGATAGCTGCCGCCGACATTCAGGTTGTAGCCACTGCCGTCGCCACTGGCCGAGCTGCCTTGACCGTCGAAGTCCAGGCGCTGACCACCACCGGCGACAATTGCGCGCCATTGGCCGACGGCTTGCCAGTTGCCGTTGTCTGCCTGCCACTGGTTACGCAGCTCATCCTGATGGGCGCGCAGGGTGCCTTGGGCCATTTCTGGCAGCAAGCTCAGCTCCCAGGGGGCGGCGAGCAGCGAGTAGGCATAGTCGGCGATCAAGCGTTGCCCGGCGACGGTGGGGTGGACCGAGTCGTTGTAGATCAGCTTGGTCGGGTCCGGCTGGGTGCCGCCGATGCCATACGTCGGGTTGGCGGTGCAACTGTTGCCAGTGAAGCAGGTGCCGGTAAGGTTCTGCCCGGTCGCCAGGCCAAATCGGCCCGGGTCGGCGAAGGTTTCCTGCAACAGCAGTGGAATATTCAACGGGATGATTTGGGCGTCGATCTGCGACAGGCGCTGTACCAGTGCCTGGTTGAAAATAGTGCTCAGGGCGGACGTCCCAGCCTGCTGCGGCGTGCCGTTGATGGCGGGTGTCAGGCCCAGGTCGGGCAGCATCCACACCATGATGTAGCGCGCACCGGCTTGTTGCAGAGCCTGGGCGCTGTCGGCCAGGCGCCCGCCTGCGGCAACGGCTTGGCCTGGACTGAGGACGCGCTGTTGCAGGAAGTCATTACCGCCACCGGACAGAAAATACAGCGCGTTGGGGTCGGCCCGCCCACCGTTTGCCGGCAGATAACCCTGGCGACTGCGTAAAACAGTGCCCGCGCCCGCATTGCCGGGGGGGATCGCCGTGTCGGAGACTGAGGTGATGGAATCCAGGATGTTGTCGGTACGGTAGCCACCGACCGCCCAGTTATTGCCGTCAGGCAAGCCTTGCGCGGCACGAACCGGCGAGGTGGAGGCGTTCAGGTCGTTTGGCGCTACACCCAGTTTGGAGCCCAGCAGGGTCGATGAAACCAGGCCGTAGTCACCCTGGAATGTGGGGCCGGTACGGTTGGTAAAACGCAGGGTGGCACCGGACACACCATCGGGGAACTGGCCGGCGTCCGCCAGGCTATCGCCAAAAACCACCATGGTTGAATAAGGTGACGGTGCTGCAAACGCCTGCGCGCAGGCCAGTGCCAGGAGGCATCCGGCAAGGGGCGCAACAAAAGATGGTCTGAGCATAGGGATTCCATATGATTGTTTTTGTATCGGAAGTGAAACACTAGCAATGTAGAGGGAGTTTTCTGTGAGGAAAATCGTTTTTTCTTACAAAACCTTCGTCATGCCCCCCGTATTTGCTGCTCTATATTGCACCGCTGGCGAGGCTACGTTACTGTGCGGGAATGTATGAATGAGACCCTCCCCGTGTTGATCATCAGCAAACTCTTGATGCGAGTAGTCAAGGCACACGCCCGTTGGCGTTGGCGCGCCTGAATTTTCTCTGCCGGCCCGGCCGGACCTGTACCGATTTGCCTTCTTCACCCTTTGTTCGACGCCCCTTGCCGGCTGACCCTGGCAACCGGAACGTGCGTCTGGCAGCGGGTCACGCTCCTGGAAGGCGGTCATTCGAAATCAGTGAATTCAAGAGGTTTGAACCCACATGTTGCTGATGATTGATAACTACGACTCCTTTACCTACAACGTTGTGCAATACCTGGGCGAGCTCGGTGCCGAGGTCAAGGTGGTGCGCAACGATGAAATGACGGTGGCGCAGATTGCTGCCCTGAACCCGGAGCGTATCGTGGTTTCCCCAGGCCCCTGCACGCCGACTGAGGCGGGTATCTCCCTGGAAGCCATCCGTTTTTTCGCCGGCAAGCTGCCGATTCTCGGGGTTTGCCTGGGCCACCAGTCCATCGGCCAGGCATTTGGCGGCGACGTGGTGCGTGCCCGCCAGGTGATGCACGGCAAGACCAGCCCGGTGTTCCATAATGATCAAGGTGTGTTCCAGGGCTTGAACCTGCCGGTGACGGTGACCCGTTACCACTCACTGGTGGTCAAGCGCGAGACCTTGCCCGAATGCCTGGAACTGACGGCCTGGACCCAGCTGGAAGACGGCTCGGTCGACGAGATCATGGGCCTGCGGCACAAGACACTGAATGTCGAAGGGGTGCAGTTTCACCCTGAATCAATTCTGACCGAGCAGGGCTACGAGCTGTTCGCCAACTTTCTCAAGCAGAGCGGCGGCACGCGCTAAGGACTTTCCATGGATATCAAGACTGCCCTGAGCCGTATCGTCGGCCATCTGGACCTGAGCACCGCTGAAATGAGCGATGTCATGCGCGAAATCATGACCGGCCAATGCACCGATGCGCAGATTGGCGCCTTTATGATGGCCATGCGCATGAAGAGCGAGAGCATCGACGAAATCGTCGGCGCCGTCTCGGTGATGCGTGAACTGGCGGACAAGGTCGAACTCAAGACCCTCGACGGCGTGGTCGATGTGGTCGGCACCGGCGGTGACGGTGCGAATATTTTCAACGTTTCGACGGCATCATCCTTTGTCGTAGCCGCCGCCGGCTGCACCGTGGCCAAGCACGGCAACCGCGCGGTATCGGGCAAGAGCGGCAGTGCCGATCTGCTGGAAGCGGCCGGGATCTACCTGAACCTGACCCCGGTGCAGGTAGCGCGTTGCATCGACAACGTCGGTATCGGCTTTATGTTTGCCCAGTCCCACCATGGGGCGATGAAACACGCCGCGGGCCCGCGCAAGGACCTTGGCCTGCGTACCCTGTTCAACATGCTTGGCCCGCTTACGAATCCGGCCGGTGTGAAGCATCAGGTGGTGGGCGTGTTCAGCCAGGCGCTGTGCCGGCCATTGGCCGAAGTCCTGCAGCGCCTGGGCAGCAAACACGTGCTAGTGGTGCACTCCAAGGATGGCCTGGACGAATTCAGCCTGGCGGCCCCAACCTTTGTGGCCGAGCTGAAGAACGATCAGGTCACCGAATATTGGGTCGAGCCAGAAGACCTCGGTATGAAGAGCCAGAGCCTGCATGGCCTGGCGGTAGAAAGCCCGGCGGCGTCCCTTGAATTGATTCGCGATGCCCTGGGGCGTCGCAAGACCGAGAACGGTCAGAAAGCGGCAGAGATGATTGTTCTGAATGCTGGCGCGGCACTTTATGCAGCCGATCACGCCTATAGTCTTACAGAAGGTGTCGCCTTGGCCCACGATGCGCTGCATACGGGTCTGGCTCGCGAAAAGCTCGAAGAGCTGGGAGCATTCACGGCCGTATTCAAGATGGAGAATGAAGGATGAGCGTGCCAACAGTTCTGGAAAACATCCTCGCCCGCAAAGTTGAAGAAGTGGCCGAACGCCGCGCACGGGTGAGCCTGGCCGAGTTGGAAAACCTGGCAAAAAGCGCCGATGCACCCCGCGGCTTTGCCAATGCCCTGATCACCCAGGCCAGGCTCAAGCAGCCAGCGGTGATCGCCGAGATCAAAAAGGCCTCGCCGAGCAAAGGCGTGATCCGCGAGAACTTCGTGCCGGCAGAGATTGCTGCCAGCTATGAGAAGGGCGGGGCAACTTGCCTTTCGGTGTTGACCGATATCGACTACTTCCAGGGTTCCGACGCTTACCTGCAACAAGCCCGCGCCGCGTGCAAGTTGCCGGTGATCCGCAAGGACTTTATGATCGACCCGTACCAGATCGTCGAGGCCCGGGCGTTGGGCGCGGATTGCGTGCTGCTGATCGTTTCGGCGCTGGACGACGTGCAGATGGCCGAGTTGGCGGCGGTTGCCAAAGGCGTGGGCCTGGATGTGCTGGTCGAGGTCCATGACGGTGACGAACTGGAGCGCGCGCTGAAAACCCTCGACACACGACTGGTTGGGGTCAACAACCGCAACCTGCACACCTTTGACGTCAACCTGGAAACCACCCTGGACCTGCTGCCGCGCATTCCTCGTGACCGCCTGGTGATTACCGAGAGCGGGATCGTCAATCGTGCGGATGTGGAGTTGATGGAAATCAGCGACGTGTATTCGTTCCTGGTCGGCGAGACCTTTATGCGTGCGGAGAATCCAGGGGCGGAGTTGCAGCGCCTGTTTTTCCCGGAGCGTGGTCTACCGATCAGTGGTTCGACACTGGATTGATGTGAAACGCGGACACTGTGGGAGCTGGCTTGCCTGCGATAGCATCACCTCGGTGCAACAGAGACACCGAGGCGACAGCATCGCCGGAAAGCCAGCTCCCACATTTTTTGTGTTTATTCAGAAAGGCAGGTGTTCGATGATCCAACCCGTAGCGATGACCGTTGAAGCAGGCCTTGCCGCCGAGCAGGACTTGCTGGCCGCCGTCTGCGCGGGTGAACAATCCTTCGGCCTGCTGTTCTGGCAGCCCAGCGACCAGGCACTGGTGATGCCTCGCCGTCTGAGTCGTCTGCCCGCCTTTGACGCGGCCAGTCAGGTATCGGCCGCCCACGGTTGGCCGGTGTTGCTGCGGGAAACAGGGGGGGAGCCAGTGCCGCAGTCTGCGGCGACGGTGAATATCGCACTGGTCTACGCGCCACCCCGTAGCGAGGGCGACCAGGGCCGCATCGAGACCGGCTACCTGCGCCTGTGCCAGCCCATTTGCGACTTGCTGACCGAGTTGGGCGGCGATGCCTCTGTGGGCGAAATCGACGGGGCCTTTTGCGATGGCCGCTATAACGTCAATCTCAACGGACGCAAGATGGTCGGTACTGCCCAGCGCTGGCGCCAGAGTGGCGGGCGCCCGGTAGGCCTGGTGCATGGCGCATTGTTGCTGGAGAACCATCGTGAGGAACTGATTGCAGCGGTCAATCGCTTCAATCAGGCGTGCGGCCTCGAGCAGCGGGTGCGTGCCGACAGCCATATCGCCTTGCATGAAGCCTTTGCTGCGCCGGATGCCATCAGCCGCCTCGACGGTTTATACCGGCAGATGCTGGCACAGGTGTTTGCGTACTAGCGAGTGCCGAACACCACCATCGTCTTGCCTTTGACGTGCACCAGGTTGCGCTCTTCCAGATCCTTGAGCACTCGACCGACCATCTCCCGTGAGCAACCGACAATCCGGCCGATTTCCTGGCGCGTAACCTTGATTTGCATGCCGTCTGGATGGGTCATGGCATCCGGCTGCTTGCACAGTTCCAGCAAGCAGCGGGCGACGCGCCCGGTGACGTCGAAGAACGCCAGGTCACCGACTTTGCGCGTGGTGTTGCGCAAGCGCTGGGCAATCTGGCCGCTCAGGGCATAAAGGATGTCCGGATCTTGTTGGGCCAGTTCGCGAAATTTCGCATAGCTGATTTCTGCGACCTCACACTCAATCTTCGCCCGCACCCAGGCGCTGCGCTCCTGTTCTTTCCCCGCTTGTTCAAACAGGCCCAGCTCACCGAAGAAATCACCGGTATTGAGATAGGCGATGATCATTTCGCGACCGTCGTCATCCTCGATCAGGATCGTGACCGAACCTTTGATAATGAAAAACAGGGTTTCCGAGCGTTCCCCGGCGCAGATGATGTTCTGCTTGGCCGGATAGCGTTGCCGCTGACAATGGGTCAGTAACTTATCGAGGTTCTTGATCTTGGGTATGGGGGTAATAGCAACCATGGTTGTATCCCGAAAAGACTGCACGGTGTGGTTGGGCTGGTATTTTTATAGAGCGGATCCATCCGGAGGATGGCAATGCGCCATAGATTTGGCGTCAGCTTAACAGACACATTCTGACTCGATCAGGGAATTTACCTATCAAAGTCTGCTGTTGAACGTATTTGGGCAGAACACTGCGCTTGCGGGGGCCTGTGATAAGCTGGCGCCCCTTTTTTAGCAGTGGAGTCTGGGCGATGAAGGCACGCATCCAATGGGCGGGCGAAGCCATGTTCCTCGGTGAGTCGGGCAGTGGCCATGTGGTGGTCATGGATGGCCCGCCGGAAGCCGGTGGCCGCAATCTGGGTGTACGGCCCATGGAAATGCTCCTGCTCGGCGTGGGTGGTTGCAGCAACTTCGATGTGGTCAGCATCTTGAAGAAGTCGCGCCAGGCGGTGGAAAGCTGCGAAGCCTTTTTGGAAGCCGAGCGCGCGACTGAAGACCCGAAGGTGTTCACCAAGATCCATATGCATTTTGTGGTCAAGGGGCGTGCGCTGAAGGAAGCGCAGGTCAAGCGGGCCATCGAGCTGTCGGCGGAGAAGTACTGCTCGGCCTCGATCATGCTCGGCGCGGCAGGTGTGGCCATTACCCATGATTACGAGATCATTGAGTTGGGCTGATCGCAGGATCTTCTGACAAAAAGAAAGGGCGCTTTGCAAGCGCCCTTTTTTGCAGCTCAGATTCGGTAGGTGCTCTTGGTCATGACCTTGGCCATCAGGCTCATGCCAAACCTCACCGGCGCAGGGAAGCGGAAACCGCCGGCATCCAGCGCACTTTCTGCGTGGTGTTCTTCGTCGATACGCATCTGCTCAAGAATCGCCCGGGACTTTTCATCCTCGGCCGGTAGTTGCTCCAGGTGCTCATCCAGGTGTTTGCACACCTGATGTTCGGTCGCGGCGACAAAACCCAGGCTGACCTTGTCGCTGATCAAGCCGGCAGCGGCGCCGATGCCAAACGACAGACCATAAAACAGTGGGTTGAGCACACTGGGGTGGCTGCCCAATTGGCGGATACGTTGTTCACACCAGGCCAAGTGGTCGATTTCTTCCTCAGCCGCGTGCTCCATGGCAGCGCGTACTTGCGGCAGCTTGGCGGTCAGGGCCTGGCCCTGGTAGAGCGCCTGGGCACAGACTTCGCCGGTATGGTTGATGCGCATCAGGCCGGCGACATGACGGGTATCCGTTTCGCTCATTTGTGCTTCGGGTTGCGCGATGGCAGGTGACGGGCGATACGGCTGGCCGCTGAAGGGCAGCAGTGTGCGCATGGCTGTGTCGGCCTGCAGCAACAGTCGGTCAATCGGCGAGTAGTGACGTTGGGTAGTCATGCTGACCTCCGGGAAAAATCTCGGCGGTCAGTTTACCGCAAGAGAGGGGCGTGCGTTTGCGCTGGGTCATGCTTCTTGCAGGAGCCGGCAAGCCGGCTCCTGCAATGGCGAGTTTCAGCCGGGTGGCCAGTTCATCTGGCGTTGACCCAGCACATGCATATGAATGTGATAGACGGTCTGGCCGCCATCTTCATTGCAGTTCATCACCACGCGAAAGCCTTTTTCACAGCCTTGTTCCACGGCCAGGCGCTGGGCGGTGAACAGGATGTGTCCAGCCAGGCCCTTGTCTTCTTCCGTCAGGTCGTTGAGGGTGCGGATCGGCTTTTTCGGAATCACCAGGAAATGCACGGGGGCCATTGGCGCAATATCGTGGAAGGCCAGGACCTGGTCATCCTCGTAGATAATCCTCGCGGGTATTTCTCTGTTGATGATCTTGGTGAACAGAGTATCCACAGCTGTTTCTCCATTATGAAAGTGCAGGGTGAGTGTACCCAGCAGGTCAACGCGGGCAATAGGCCTTGTTGATCGCGCCGGCAATCTTGCGGGTCAACCAGCGTGGGCTCAAGCGTGGGCTGAACGCCAGCCAGCGGTTACGGCGACCGGGAACAATGATCGCTTTGTTCTTTGCCAGGGCTCGTACGGTGTGCAGCGCCACTTCTTCCGGGCTCATCAGCTGCTGACGGTCCAGCTTGGCGGTGTCCATCTGTGCGGTGCCGAAGAAGGCAGTGCGGGTCGGGCCGGGACAGAGCACTGAGACCTTGATACCACAGCTTTTCAGCTCTTCGCGCAGACCTTCGGAGAAGTGCAGTACATAGGCCTTGCTGGCGTAGTAGGTACTCATCCATGGCCCCGGCTGGAAGGCCGCGACGGAGGCGACGTTAAGAATCTGCCCACCACCGTGCAAGGCCATGGAGTTACCCAGCGCATGGCACAGGCGGGTCAGGGCGAGGATGTTGACTTCGATCAGGTCCTGCTCGGTCATCCAGTCCTGGGCCAGGAATGGGCCGCTGGTGCCAATACCGGCACAGTTGACCAGCAAGTCGATCTGCCGCTCGCCTTCTTCCAGCTCCAGCAGGAACCCGGACAGGCGCAGTGGCTCGCCCAGGTCACAGGCGCGGAACAGCACCTCGACGCCAAAACGTTGGGTCAGCTCTATGGCAATACTTTCCAACTGATCACGCTGGCGGGCCACCAGAATCAAGCTGCGGCCGCGACGGGCCAGTGCTTCGGCCAAGGCCAGGCCGATGCCACTGGAGGCACCGGTGATCAGAGCGTAACGGGTCATGCATTTCTCCATCGCAACGCCACCGCGCCTGCGACAGATGCGTCACAGGCGTGGGGCGTTTCTTCATTCTTGCGGAGAGTCTACAGGTTCGGCCGCATCGTCAGCACTTTGCACATCTTCTTCACCGGCGATGACGCTCTGGTCAGCTTCTTCATCGGTGGACATGGAGCTGCTTTCGTAGCCACTGTCCACGCTGGTTTCGAGCTGGTCCAGGTAACCGCCCATGGCCAGCATCACTGCGGCGGCGAATATCAATGGGAGCATCGCCAGCCACAGGGTGGCCAGGACCTTTACTGCGGTCGAGTTGCGTGGCGGTGGTGCACCATATTGGTTGGCGCCTGCATTGCCGGGCAGCACGATCAACAGGATCGGGAAAATGCTGCCCACGATCGGCACCAGGTTCAGGAACCATAACCAGCCGGACCAGCCCAGGTCATGCAGGCGCTGCACGGTGATCAGGACGCTCATCCACACCGATGCCACGAGCAAGACCAGACCAAGCAGTGAACCAATGATGATCGCCGCAGTGGGAGATGCCGCGGCAATACCCACGCCCACGGTGAACAAGGCGCCCACGATGGCGAACAGCGCCAGGCTCAGGACCAGGGTCCAGGCCAGGAAACGCAGGCGCCCGATACGGCCGTTGACGGTGAACACGTTGAGGGTGGAAAACTCTGGAAGGTCGTCCCCCACGGCTGCGCGCGGTGGTGCATACGGCGAGGTGGCCGGGCGCGAAAAATTGGAGGCGCCGGAGTCGGTCTCGTGGGTTTCAGCCAGGTTGAAAGCCACAGGCTGTTCAGCTTCGATGCGCGCATCCACCCCGGCGTTTTTCAGGGCGGCCAGGTAGGTTTCGGCATCGGGGCGAGACAGGTCGCGCTTGAGGGCGACTGGACGCCCGGTGAAGAGCTTTTCGATCGCCTCGACTTCGCTTTTGAACAATTCGGCCAGGTTCAGCTTGGCGGTGGTGCTTTCGACACCCGGGAGCAAGGCTCCATCAAACACAATCTTGAAACGGTTGTCGCTCATGCAGGCATCCTTGTCACTTTTCAGGGGGGTAATGCTGGCCTGCCTCATTCGGCAGGCCAGGCGGGTGGGTCAGCGCGGCCAGCGCAATTGTGCTGCGTGCTCGCGCGCCTTGCGGTATTCGGCATCAAGGCGGGCAACCAGTTCATCGACACTGGGTAAATCGTCAATCTCACCGACGCCTTGGCCGGCGGACCATACGGTCTTCCAGGCTTTGGCCTCGTCGCTGAGTGGTTTGAGCTTGGAGCCAAAGTTGACTTCGCCCTTGCCTTGCAGGGCGGCGAGGTCGAAACCGGCGTTTTCCAGACTCTGGCGCATAAAGCTTGCAGGCACGCCGGACACCGCCGGAGTGTGCACGATATCGGCTGCGCGCGATGTGAGCAGCATCTCTTTATAGGCATCGGGGGCGTGGCTTTCGGTGGTGGCGATAAAGCGCGTGCCGAAATACGCGAGATCAGCCCCGAGCAATTGCGCGGCGAGGATTTCGTGCCCATGGTTCAGGCAGCCGGCCAGCAACAGGGTCTTGTCGAAGAACTGGCGAATTTCGGCGACCAGCGAAAACGGGCTCCAAGTGCCGGCGTGGCCACCAGCCCCTGCCGCCACCGCGATCAGCCCATCGACCCCGGCTTCGGCGGCCTTTTCGGCGTGGCGCCGAGTGGTGACGTCGTGGAACACCAGGCCGCCGTAGCTGTGTACGGCGTCTACCAATTCCTTGACCGCGCCCAGGCTGGTGATAACGATCGGCACCTTGTGCTCGACGCAAATCGCCAGGTCAGCCTCAAGGCGTGGGTTGCTGTGGTGCACGATCAGGTTGACCGCGTAGGGCGCAGGGTTGTCCAGCAGCGCCAGGCCCGCTTCGATTTCTTCCAGCCAGGCCTTGAAGCCACTGCTTTCACGCTGGTTGAGTGCCGGAAAGCTCCCGACCACGCCATTGCGGCAGCACGCCAGGACCAGTTGCGGATTGGAAATCAGGAACATCGGCGCAGCCACCACGGGCAGGCGCAGACGTTGTTCAAGCAAAGCGGGCAGCGACATTGGAAGTACCCCGGATTAAGTGCGGCTAAGTAGAGTTAGAACGGCTTGACGACGACCAAAATTACAATAGCCAGCAATATCAGAACCGGCACTTCATTGAACCAGCGATAAAAGACATGGCTGCGGGTGTTTTCGCCACGGGCAAAACGTTTTACCTGAGCGCCACACATATGGTGGTAACCGATCAGGATCACCACCAGGGTCAGCTTGGCGTGCATCCAGCCACCCTGGCTGAAGATGCTCGGGTTAAGGCTGATCAACCAGATGCCGAATACCAGCGTGGCGATCATCGACGGCAGCATGATGCCCTTGTACAGCTTGCGCTCCATGATGCAGAAGCGTTCCTGGCTGACGGCATCCTGGCTTTGTGCGTGGTAGACGAACAGGCGCGGCAGGTAAAACAGCCCGGCAAACCAGCAGACAATGCTGACGATATGGAAGGCTTTGAGCCATAGATAAAGCATTTTTAGTTATTCCCAGGTTCACGGTAACTGGAGATAGTAGAGGTTAGAGCGTGCGTACGTCACCTTGACGGTTGTCGCAGAACGATACGGCCCCTATTATCGACGGCTTTCCAGTGGGTTCGTTGAGGGCAGGTTTATGGTCAAGGTCGGTATCGTCGGCGGCACGGGTTACACCGGTGTCGAATTGCTGCGTCTGTTGGCTCAGCATCCGCAAGCTGAGGTAGTGGTCATTACCTCCCGATCCGAGGCCGGCCTGGCCGTTGCCGATATGTACCCCAACCTGCGTGGCCATTACGACGGCCTGGCGTTCAGCGTTCCGGATATCAAGACCCTGGGCGCCTGCGATGTGGTGTTTTTCGCGACCCCCCACGGTGTTGCCCATGCGTTGGCCGGCGAGCTGCTGGCCGCCGGGACCAAGGTCATTGACCTCTCGGCGGACTTCCGTTTGCAGGATGCCGATGAGTGGGCCAAGTGGTATGGTCAGCCCCATGGTGCTCCAGAGCTGCTTGAAGAGGCGGTGTACGGCTTGCCAGAGGTTAATCGTGAGCAGATCAAGCAGGCACGTCTGATCGCCGTGCCGGGTTGCTATCCGACGGCTACGCAGCTGGGTTTCCTACCGCTGCTGGAAGCTGGTCTGGCGGACGCCTCGCGCCTGATTGCCGACTGCAAGTCGGGCGTCAGCGGCGCTGGTCGCGGTGCAGCAGTAGGCTCCTTGTACTCCGAGACCTCGGAAAGCATGAAGGCGTATGCCGTAAAGGGGCATCGCCATCTGCCGGAAATTCGCCAGGGGCTGCGGCGTGCGGCGGGCAGTGACGTCGGTCTGACGTTCGTGCCGCACCTGACCCCGATGATCCGTGGGATTCACTCGACACTGTATGCAACGGTCGTGGATCGCTCGGTGGATCTGCAGGCATTGTTTGAAAAACGTTATGCCAATGAGCCGTTCGTCGATGTAATGCCTGCCGGTAGCCACCCGGAAACCCGCAGCGTGCGCGGTGCCAACGTGTGCCGGATTGCCGTGCATCGTCCGCAGGATGGCGACTTGGTGGTGGTGCTGTCGGTTATCGATAATCTGGTCAAGGGTGCGTCGGGCCAGGCTGTGCAGAACATGAACATCTTGTTCGGCCTTGATGAGAAGCTCGGCTTGTCCCACGCCGGCATGCTGCCTTAAGGCGTTGGCTGCTGTGCAAAAGGCCCGTTGATCGGGCCTTTCGTGTTTTTAAGGGCCGCCGGGCAGATTGATATACCGTAACAATAGTTGACCGCTTTTCTAGGAGAAGCGGATAATGGCGGTCATCACGCATATGGCGGCGCTACGCCGGGAGATTATCAGCATGAGCGTTGAATCCTTCACCCCCACGGCTTTGCAATTCACCCACGGTGCTGCGCACAAGGTGAAGAGCCTGGTCGATGAAGAGGGTAATGATCGCTTGAAGCTGCGCGTATTCGTTACGGGCGGCGGTTGTTCAGGGTTTCAGTACGGCTTCACCTTCGATGAAGATGTGGCTGACGACGACACCATTGTCGAGCGCGAAGGCGTAAGCCTGGTTGTGGATCCGATGAGCTTCCAGTACTTGGCAGGTGCCGAGGTGGACTACCAGGAAGGTTTGGAAGGCTCACGCTTTGTGATCAAGAACCCGAATGCCACCACGACGTGTGGTTGCGGTTCGTCTTTCTCGATCTGATCAGTAGCGGATTAAGCAAAACGCCGCTTGGCTCTTATGGGGCCAAGCGGCGTTTTGCTATCTGCGTTTCAGGCGGGGTAGATCGCGCCAAGTACACGAAGGCCGCGGGCGCCTGTCACGCTTGGACGGTTGGCGGCGATACCTTCCAGGCAGCAATGGGCCAGCCAGGCGAAGGCCATGGCTTCCACCCAGTCGGGGTCTACACCGTGGGTGGCGGTGCTGCTGACACGGGTGGTCGGTAGCATGGCGGCGAGGCGGTTCATCAGCGTCGAGTTATGGGCGCCGCCGCCACACACCAGCAGGGTTTCGGTTTGCGGCTGTGCAGTTTTCAACGACTCGACGATGGTCTGTGCGGTCAGTTCCAGCAGCGTGGCCTGGATATCCTGGGCATTGAACGATGGTAGTCGACCGAGGTGGTGTTCCAGCCAAGGCAGGTTGAAGACTTCGCGCCCAGTGCTTTTCGGCCCCTTGGTCAGGAAGAAGGGGTCGCTGAGCAAAGCGTTAAGCAACTGTGGCTCGACCTTTCCCGTCGCGGCCCATTGGCCGTCGCGGTCAAAGTTTTCGCCTCGTTGCTGGTGAATCCAGGCGTCGAGCAGAACGTTGCCCGGGCCGCAGTCAAAACCCGCTACGGGTTTGCCGGTCTCGATCAGGCTCAGATTGCTGAAACCGCCGACATTCAGTACTGCGCGGTTGCCAGTAGCCTCGCCGAACAGCGCTTCGTGAAAGGCGGGCACCAGTGGTGCGCCCTGGCCGCCGGCGGCTACATCGCGGCTGCGAAAGTCGCTGACGACGGTTATTCCGGTCAGTTCGGTCAGTAGGGCGGGGTTGCCAATCTGCACGGTGAAACCGCGGGCGGGCTCGTGGCGAATGGTCTGCCCATGGCTGCCAATCGCACGGATGTCGTGGTGAGTGAGTTGCTGCTGCTCAAGCACGGCATGAATGCCCTGGGCTGCGAGCGTTACCCAGCTTTGCTGGGCAATCGCCGAGCGTGCAATTTCATCCGGGCCACTGGCGCAAAGGCTCAGCAGCTCGGCGCGCAGGGATTCAGGCATGGGGATGTAATGTGTGGCGACCAACTTGACCGCCGTATTTTGCTCGATCAGCGCTATGTCCAGGCCATCAAGGCTGGTCCCGGACATGACACCTATATAGAGCGCCATCGCTTAGCGCTTCGCCGAAGCCAGCATGGTGGCGCGTTCCTGGTCCATGCGTGCCATCAGCGGTTGGCTTTGCTGAAGGAAGCGTGCGCGCTCGGCCTTGGCGATCGGGTCGGCCATCGGCAGCTTCTGGCCCAGGGGGTCGACGTGCACGCCGTTGACCTGGAACTCATAGTGCAGGTGTGGGCCGGTGGACAGGCCGGTGGTGCCGATATAGCCAATCACTTGGCCTTGCTTGACGTTGCCGCCGGTCTTCACGCCTTTGGCAAAGCCTTGCATATGCCCATAAAGCGTACGGTAGCTGTTGCCGTGCTGGATGATAACGGTGTTGCCGTAGCCACCGCGGCGCCCGGCCAGCAGCACCTTGCCGTCGCCGGCAGCTTTGATCGGCGTGCCGCGCGGTGCTGCATAGTCCACGCCTTTGTGGGCGCGGATTTTGTTCAGAATTGGATGCTTGCGACCCATGGAGAAACGCGAGCTAATACGGGCGAAGTCAACTGGAGTACGGATGAAGGCCTTGCGCATGCTATTGCCGTCGGCGGTGTAGTAGCTGCTATTGCCCTGTTTGTTTGTGTAACGCACGGCAGTGTAGGTCTTGCCGCGGTTGGTGAAGCGCGCCGAGAGGATATTGCCGGTGCCGACAACCTTGCCGTTAGCCACCTTTTGCTCGTAGATCACATCGAATTCGTCACCCTGGCGAATGTCCTGAGCGAAGTCGATGTCGTAGCCAAATACGCTGGCCATGTCCATGGTCATGCTATGGGACAGGCCTGCGCGAGCTGCCGACTGGGACAGCGAGCTATTGATCACGCCATGAATGTAGGCGGAGCGCATCACCGGCTTGGTGGTCACGCGATTGAAGGCAAAGCCCTTGGCGCCCCGGGTCAGGGTGATGCTTTCGAGGTCGTTGAGATTGGTGTGCAGGGTGGTCAGTTGGCCTTCAGGATTCAGTTCGAACTCAAGCTTCTGGCCACGCTTGAGCTGGGTGAATTGCTTGGCTTGCTTATCGCTGGCCAGCACATCGCTAACGGTGGTGGCGGGTAGTCCGACCTTTTCGAATAACGTCGACAGCGTATCGCCTTTGGCCACGATCACTTCGCGATGCTCGGGGCCTTTCGCTACCTGGGCTGCAGGCGCTGCCTGAGCGGTTTGTTTGGTGTCGTCTGCGCTTTCTTCAATCTGCGCAAATGGTGACTCTGCGCTCGCGGTTGTGGCTTGTTGTGCGTCAGAAGCGTCTTGATCTTGTGTCAGTTGTTCAACCGGACTCTCCAAGTCAAGACTCAGGGTCGTTCGTTTGGCTTCTACGTCGCTGGAAGGGAATACCAGGAGTGCCAGGCTGAGAAGGGCGGCGATACCACTTGCGGCGAGCAGGTGGGTCTTCGGGTAAAGCGGTGGCGCTTTAGACGGTTCAGTGGTCATAGGTAATTTTGACTTTGAAAAGGTGAAATGGAAAAGATGAATGACATGATGAAGATGAAATAACTGTATAAAATATAACCAAATCATCTGTGGCGCAAGCTTGCGAATGCCGGGCTCGCCGAATGGTGTCCGTTTGCAGGGCAAAACTTGTAATTAGTCCCTGATCTTGTATGGTTGGTTCCCTTTGAATCTGAGCCTTGCGGGTCTGTTATGAAGTCGGTTGAAGAGCAGCTAGCGCTGATCAAACGTGGTGCGGAAGAACTGTTGGTCGAGGCCGAGCTGATTGAAAAGCTCAAGCGTGGCCAACCCCTGCGTATTAAGGCCGGCTTTGATCCGACGGCACCGGATCTGCACCTGGGTCACACCGTGCTTATTAATAAGCTGCGCCAGTTCCAGGAGTTGGGGCATCAGGTGATCTTCCTTATAGGTGATTTCACCGGGATGATCGGTGATCCGAGTGGTAAGAGTGCCACCCGCCCGCCGCTGACCCGTGAGCAGGTTCTTGATAATGCCGAGACCTACAAGACCCAGGTCTTCAAGATTCTCGATCCTGCCAAGACCGAAGTGGCGTTCAACTCCACCTGGATGGATCAGATGGGGCCGGCGGATTTCATTCGCCTGACATCCCAGTACACCGTTGCGCGGATGCTTGAGCGTGATGACTTCGATAAGCGCTACTCCACCAATCAGCCTATTGCGATACACGAGTTCCTATACCCGTTGGTTCAAGGGTATGACTCGGTAGCGTTGCGAGCGGACGTTGAGCTGGGCGGTACTGATCAGAAGTTTAACTTGTTGATGGGGCGTGAGCTGCAGCGTGCGTATGGCCAGGAGGCTCAGTGCATTCTGACTATGCCGTTGCTGGAAGGCTTGGATGGCGTCAAGAAGATGTCCAAGTCACTGGGCAACTACGTCGGCATCCAGGAAGCGCCGGGGGTGATGTACGGCAAGTTGGTTTCTATCCCTGATGCGTTGATGTGGCGTTACTTCGAGCTGTTGAGCTTCCGCTCGATGGATGAGATCAACGCATTGCGTGCTGACGTGGAGGCGGGTGCGAATCCTCGGGACGTCAAGATCAAGCTGGCGGAAGAGATTGTTGCGCGTTTCCATGGCGAGGAGGCTGCGGCCAGTGCTCACCGTGCGGCGGGCAATCGTATGAAGGATGGCGAGCTGCCGGATGATCTGCCTGAGATCGAATTGACTGCTGGTGAGGCGATGCCGATTGCGGCCGTCCTTAATAAGGCAGGCCTGGTGAAGAACTCGGCGGTTGCACGTGACCTTCTGGGGTCCGGTGGTGTGCGTATAGATGGTGAGGTTGTCGATCGCACCTTTATATACGAGCTGGGCGCGACCCACGTTTGCCAGGCCGGCAAGAAGGCATTTGCGCGAATTACGCTTAAATCCGAATAAACCTGAAATTAACTGTTGACGGCGATTTATATCTGTCTATAATTCGCCCCACTTCCGGCGCAGTCGAAACGGAAAACTCCTTGGTAAACAAAGAGTTACGCAGAGTTCGACAGCGAGTTGCTTCAGTTCATCGAAGCCCAGAAGGAGTTGGTAGAGCAGTGTTGTTTGGCTCTATTAACGTTTCGATCCTCTCGGTCGAAAGCGGAGAAAAAGAGGTGTTGACAGCAGCGTGTAACGCTGTAGAATTCGCCTCCCGCTAACGAGAGATCG